>DROT01000060.1 GCA_011321775.1 Gammaproteobacteria bacterium
ACCGTCGGCTACGTCGCCTTCGACGAACGCAGGCTCAGCCACGTCCACCTGCGCACCGAAGGCTGGATCGAGAAACTCAACTTCAAGTCGAACGGCGAACAGGTGCGCAAGGGAGACGTGCTGTTCGAGCTCTATTCGCGCGAACTGGTCAATGCCCAGGAGGAATACATCCAGGCGCTGCGCGGCAGCAATGCCTACCTCAAGCGCGCCTCCAGGGAGCGCCTGCAGGCACTCGGCATGAGCGATGCGCAGATCGACGAAGTGGCCCGCAAGCGTCATGCCTCGCAGCGAGTGCGTATCCTCGCCAGCCAGGATGGCATCGTCGCCAACCTCAACGTGCGCGAGGGCATGTTCGTCAAGCCGAGTACCGAGGTGATGACGCTGGCGGACCTGTCCAGCATATGGCTGCTGGTGGACGTGTTCGAGCGCCAGGCGGAATGGGTGGCGGTAGGCCAGCCCGCCGAGGTGCGCCTGGCCTACCTGCCGGGGCGGGTATGGGAGGGCAAGGTGGAATTCGTCTACCCGACCATCGACCCCAAGACCCGCACCCTGCAGGCACGGCTGCGCTTCGACAACCCCGGCGAGGTGCTCAAGCCGGACATGTACGCCGAGGTGCGCGTCTACGCCGGCCCCAAGGATAACGTGCTGAGCATACCGCGCGAGGCCCTGATCAAGACCGGCGATGGCGAGCGCGTCATCCTGGCGCTCGGTGAGGGCAGGTTCAAGCCGCGCAAGGTGGTCGCCGGCCTGGAGAGCGGCGACTGGGTGGAGATCGTCAGCGGCCTGGAGGAAGGCGATACCGTGGTGGTCTCCGGGCAGTTCCTGATCGATTCGGAGGCCAGCCTGCGCGCCAGCTTCATCCGCATGGGCGATACCGTGAGCGACGCCGAGGGCGCCACGCCACCGGAGCCGGTCATGGGCATGGGCACCGTCAACCGCATCGACAGCGCCGGGCGCACGTTGAACGTCTCGCACCAGCCCATCGAGGCCCTCGGCTGGCCGGCCATGACCATGGACTTCGGCGTCACCGACAAGGTCGATCTCGGCAAGGTGCCGACCGGCAAGCCGGTGCACTTCGAGCTGGTGAAGGATGAGGAGGGCAACTACCTGATCGACAGTATCCGCCCGGTGGACGGGGAGACGGCCGAATGATTGCCAACATCATCCACTGGTCGGTCAGGAACCGCTTCCTGGTGCTGCTGCTGACGCTCATCCTGGTGGGCTGGGGGGTCTACGCAGTGAAGGAGACACCGCTGGACGCCCTGCCCGACCTGTCCGACGTGCAGGTCATCATCAAGACCAGCTACCCCGGACAGGCGCCGCAGGTGGTGGAGGACCAGGTCACCTATCCCCTGACCACCACCATGCTGTCGGTGCCCAAGGCCACTACGGTGCGCGGCTATTCCTTCTTCGGCGACTCCTACGTCTACATCCTGTTCGAGGACGGCACCGATCTCTACTGGGCGCGTTCGCGGGTGCTGGAATACCTCAGCCAGGTCCAGAGCCGGCTGCCGGCCAACGCCACCACGGCACTCGGACCGGATGCCACGGGCGTCGGCTGGGTCTACGAATATGCCCTGGTCGACCGCAGCGGCAAGCACGACATCTCGGAGCTGCGCAGCCTGCAGGACTGGTTCCTCAAGTTCGAGCTGCAGACGGTGCCCGGCGTCTCCGAGGTGGCCACCGTCGGCGGCATGGTCAAGCAATACCAGGTGGTGGTCGACCCCGACAAGCTGCGCGCCTACGGCATCCCGCTGGCCAACGTGAAGCGGGCCATCCAGCGCGGCAACCAGGAAGTCGGCGGCTCCGTGATCGAGATGGCCGAGGCCGAGTACATGGTGCGCGCCACCGGCTACATCCAGGGCGAGGAACAGCTGCGCAAGATCCCCCTGGGCATGAACGCCAACGGCACCCCCATCCTGCTGCAGGACATCGCCGATGTCCGCCTGGGCCCGCAGATGCGCCGCGGCCTGGCGGAACTGGACGGCGAGGGCGAGGTGGTCGGCGGGGTGGTGATCATGCGCTGGGGCGAGAATGCACTGACCACCATCGAGGGCGTGAAGGCCAGGCTGAAGGAACTCCAGCGCAGCCTGCCGGACGGCGTGGAGATCGTGCCGACCTACGACCGCTCCGGACTCATCGAGCGCGCCATCGACACCCTCAAGGAAAAGCTGGTGGAGGAATTCATCGTCGTCATCCTGGTGTGCGCGGTGTTCCTGTTCCACCTGCGTTCGGCACTGGTGGTGATCTTCAGCCTGCCCGTAGGCATCCTGGTCGCCTTTATCATCATGCACCTGCAGGGCATCAACGCCAACATCATGTCGCTGGGCGGTATCGCCATCGCCATCGGCGCCATGGTGGACGCGGCCATCGTCATGATCGAGAACGTGCACAAGCACATGGAGCACCAGGAGGTCACCGACAGCAACCGCTGGGAGGTCATGGCGGCGGCCGCCGCCGAGGTCGGGCCGGCGCTGTTCTTCTCGTTGCTGATCATCACCCTGAGCTTCCTGCCGGTGTTC
>DROT01000061.1 GCA_011321775.1 Gammaproteobacteria bacterium
AGGATGTCGCCCAGGGCGTGGCGCACCGCCCGCAGCGCCACGTGCCAGGCAAAGGGGTGGTGATGCACGTGGTATCGCCGACCGGTGAGGCCGGCGTAGGCGCCGAGCAGCAGCATCAGCACGGTGCCGGGCACGATACCCGCGAGGAACAGCTCGTCGATGTTGACGCCGGCGACGATGCCGTACAGCAGGATGGCGAGGCTGGGCGGGAACAGCAGGCCCAGCGAGCCGGAGGTGGTCAACAGGCCGAGCGCAAAGCGTTGCGGGTAGTGGACCTTGCGCAGTACCGGGTAGAGCAGGCCGCCGAGCGCGAGGATGGTGACGCCGGAGGCGCCGGAAAAGGAGGTAAAGAAGGCGCAGGCACCGATGGCGACCACGGCCAGGCCGCCGGGGAGCCAGCCGAGCACGGCGTTGAACAGCCGGATGAGCCGCTGCGGGGCGCCGCCCGCCGCCAGTACCACGCCGGCGAGGCTGAACAGGGGAATGGCGGTGAGGTTGGGTGAGGTCGCCAGGCGGTTGAGTTCGATGATCAGCAATGCCGGGTCGAGGCCGTCGTGGCGGGCATACAGCAGGCTGCCGGCGCCGAGGACGGTAAACAGCGGCAGCCCGAACAGCGCCAGCACGACCAGCACGATTACAGCGGGCAGCATGTGTCCTCGTCCTCGGGGCCGATGATCGCGGCCAGCAGGAATTCCAGCGTCAGCAGCCCGAAGCCCAGCGGGATCACCAGGCTCACCAGGACCAGCCAGCGTTCGTCGGCGGGAGAATAGAGCCAGTCGTCCTGCCAGAAGCGGATGGCGGCCACGCAGAACAGGGCGCACACCAGCGCGGCGATCGCGCGCAGGGGACGGTACAGCCGTCGCATTGCCGTCGGCGACAGCAGGGTGCAGGCGAGATCGATGCGGATGTGGCGGTTGCGGCCTACGGCCAGCGCGGCACCGAAGAAGGTGACATAGAGCACCAGGTAACGGGTCAGGGTGTCGGCACCGGCAAGGCCGGCATCGAACAGGTTGCGCGCCAGGATCTGCAACAGGGTCAGCAGGAGCAGCAGCAGCAGGCTGCCGGCGGCCAGCCAGCTCTCGAGCCGGACGAGGTGGTCGTGCAGGCGTTGCAGCGTGGTCATGGTTGCCGGGGCCGACGGTCCCGAGCCGCAGCGACAGCGGTCATGGCTGTGCCGCACCGCCTCCGTGTTGCGACCGGTACTGCTCGAGCAGATGGCGCGTCTCGTCGAACACGCTCGCGGGGATGTAGTCGCTGTCGATCAGGCTGCGGGCGGCGCGGTCGCGCAGCTCCGTCAGCACCTTCTCGCTCATGCCCTCGTCGGGTTCCACGAACACCAGGCCGCGGCGCTTCAGTTCCTCGAGACTCTTCTCGTTGTCGGTGCGCGTGGTCGCGATCAGTCGTTCGCCGATGGCCGCGCCGGTCTCGCGCAGCAGGGATTGCAGATCCGGCGGCAGCCGGCCGAAGAAGCGCCGCGTGACCACCAAGGCGCCGATGCCGTTGGTCAGCGGAACCGTGCTGACGTATTTCGTCCTGGTGAACCACTGCAGGGCAATGGCGCCCAGGGGCGGCGCATACACGGTGTCGATCAGGCCGGTGGACAGGCTGGTGTAGACGTCCATGATGGACAGCGGCACCGGCGAGATGCCGCTCGCCTTGAAGAAGGCCTGGCCGATGGGGTCGCCCTGCCACAGCCACACACGCTGCGACTTCATGTCCTCGATGGAACGGATGGGCTTGCGCGAGAACATGTGGATGAAACCGACCTCCATCCAGCCCAGCAGCTCGTAGCCGTGCTCGTGGAAGCCCTTGCGGAAGGCGGGCATGAAGTGCTGGCGCACGAAATCGATTTCGCCGACGTCGTGGAACAGGAAGGGCAGCTCCAGGACCCGGGCGGGGGAGTAGATGCGGCCGATGCCGTAGCCGGTGAAGGCACCGCCCTGCAGCTGGTCGAAATGCATCTTGCGCAGTACGTCGGGTTCGTCGCCCTGGACGCCGCCGGGATAGAACTTGAACACCAGTCGGCCGCCGCTGCGCCGTTTCACCTCCCGGCCCCATTCTTCCAGCAGCTTCATCCAGGCGGTGCCGGGCGGTGCGAGGGTGGCGAACTTGAGCACATACTGCGCCTGCCCGGCCGCGCTGCCGGGCAGGACCATGGCGACGGACAGGGCGAGCAGCAGCTGTCGCAGAATGCGGGTCATGTGCGGGTACCTCTCAGAACCACTCCGTTTCGTGTTGCAGCAGGCGTTCGGCGCGTACGCGCGCGACCTGGTTGGCGAGCGCCATCTGCGGGAACACGCCGACCGGCGTGGCAACCACCCGGCTCAGCAGCCGGTGGAAGCGTTCTCGATCGAGGCGCTGGCGTTCCAGGTACTCCGCCTGCAGCACGTCGACCATGAGCAGCCGCCCGCCGGTGACGGCGCGCGCCTGCTCGAAGTAGCGCGCGGCGCGCTGCGGATCGCCGCCGAGCAGTGGTGAACGGCCACCGTAGTAGACGCCAAAATAGAGGTAGACACCGCCATGGTAGAAGTCCGGCTGCAGTTGCAGCACGCGTCGCATGAGGCGTTCGCTGCTGGCCAGCTGGGCAATGCGGGCGGGATCGTCGCGTTGCAGGTCGATCTGTTTGGCCCAGCAGGACGCGGTCCAGAACAGGGCCGGAACGGCCTTGTCACCGAGACCCTGCAGGGCCTGTTCCAGTTCGTCGACGCCGGCGTGGTCGAGGTCCAGCTGCAGACCGAGCGCCTGCAGCGCGCGTTTTCCATAGGCATAGCCGCGGGCATAGAGCGCGGCCGCGCGCGCGGGCTGGTCCAGCTCGACGAAGCCGAAGGCATAGCCGTAGAAGCCCTGGGCGGCGTAGGTGAGCAGCTCGGCATTGTCCGGATCCTCGTTGATGAGCCCCTCCATGAGCTTGAGGTTGGCCGGAATGGCCGTCCGTGCGAGATCGAGGTCGGTCTCGCGGTTCATGGCGTCGACGCTGCCGTCCATGATGGATACCGAGCTGCGTGCCACCAGCTGGCCGGTGCTGCAGGCACCGAGCCAGGGCAGCACCAGCAGCGCGCACAGCAGGCGGATGAATCCCCGGTTCATGTGAAGGTTCATGGAAGCAGCAACTCCTCGAGCAGGCGACGGTAGATGGCCGACAGCTTTTCCAGGTCCTCGATGGCGACACATTCGTCGACCTGGTGGATGGTGGCGTTGAGCGGACCGAGTTCGACCACCTGGGCGCCGGTGGGGGCGATGAAACGGCCGTCCGAGGTACCGCCGCTGGTCGACAGTTCGGTATCGATGCCGGTGACCTCGCGGATGGCGAGCCGGGCCGCTTCCACCAGTTCGCCGGCGGGCGTCAGGAAGGGGGCGCCCGACAGGCGCCATTGCAGCTCATGGTCGAGACCGTGGCGGTCGAGCACTGCCTCGACGCGCTCGCGGATGGTGGCTTCGTCGAGCTCGGTGGAATAGCGCAGGTTGAACTTCAGCGTCAGTTCGCCCGGGATGACGTTCTCGGCGCCGGTGCCGGCGTGGATGTTGGAGATCTGGAAGCTGGTGGGGGGGAAGAATTCGTTGCCCCGGTCCCACTCGATCGCCACCAGTTCGGCGATTGCCGGCGCCGCCAGGTGCACCGGGTTGACGGCCAGCTGCGGGTAGGCAACGTGCCCCTGGCGCCCGTGCACCTTCAGGTGACCGTTGAGCGAACCGCGGCGGCCGTTCTTGATGGTGTCACCCAGTCGTCGGCTGCTGGAGGGTTCGCCGACCAGGCACAGGTCGATGTGCTCCCCCCGATGTTGCAGATGTTCGACCACCTTCACGGTGCCGTCGACCGCCGGGCCTTCCTCGTCGCTGGTGATCAGGAAAGCGATGGAACCCGCGTGTTCCGGGTGCGCCGCGACGAAGGTCTCGCAGGCGGTCACCATGGCGGCCAGCGAGCCCTTCATGTCGGCGGCGCCGCGTCCGTAGAGCAAACCGTCGCGGATCTCGGGTACGAAGGGGTCGGAATGCCACTGCTCGCGCGGCCCCGCCGGTACCACGTCGGTGTGGCCGGCGAACGCCAGCAACGGCTTGCGGTCGCCGCGCCGCGCCCACAGGTTGCTCACCTCACCGAAGGGCAGCTGTTCGCACCGGAATCCGATGGCCTGCAGACGCTCGCACAGCAGCTGCTGACAGCCGGCATCCTCCGGGGTGACCGAGGCACGGCGGATCAGTTCGCAAGCGAGGTCGAGGGTGGCGCTCATGGGGTTCAGTGTACTTGGATTGTGTGCTGTCCGCGAATGGCGGCGTGCGGCGAATTGGTCCTGGTGTTGTCAGCCACGGAAGCACACGGAAGGACACGGAAAAAATCATTGCATTGCTTCCGTGTGGTTCCGTGGTCAAGACCAAAAGGCCCTGGGTGGAATGACAGGGGTCAGTTCTGGCTTACGCAAGTACCATTCGACTCCGAGTCCTTCAGGGGAACAGTTTTTCGTAGTCGTCGGCGTTGAAGCCGAGTACGCGGCGGTCGCCGAGGTCCGCCAGCGGGCGCTTGATGATGCCGGGGTTGTCCTGCATCAGTTGCAGGGCGGTTTTCCGGTCGATGTGGTCCCGCACTTCCTGCGGCAGCTTGCGCCACAGCAGGCCGCGGCGGTTGAGCAGTCTCTCCCAGCCGAGTTCCTTTTCCCAGGCGCGCAGCTGCTTCGGGTCGAGACCGTCCTTGCGGTAGTCGTGGAAGCGGTAGTCGACGCCGTGCTCGTCCAGCCAGCGCATGGCCTTCTTCATGGTGTCGCAGTTCTTTATGCCGTAGAGGGTGATCATGTCTGGTCGGTTCCGGTATCGGTCGGGTGCTTACGGTGGAAATAGTCCGTCATGCTTCTATTATCGAGACTTACAGGCATCCCGTAGGAGCGGCCTTGGCCGCGAACCCGCTCGAATCTGACCGCGTTCGCGGCCAAGGCCGCTCCTACAAGTCATGTAATTCTAAATAGCCACGGAAAGACAGGGAAGCAATGGAATGATCCTTTTCCGTGTGTTTCCGTGGCTGACGACATGGATGCTTCGCCGTAGCCCGCGGGTTCAGATGCCGCGCAGCAATTCGTTGATGCCGACCTTGCCGCGGGTCTTCTCGTCGACCTTCTTGACGATGACGGCGCAGTAGAGGCTGTACTTGCCGTCCTTCGAGGGCAGGTTGCCGGACACCACCACCGAGCCGGCGGGGATGCGGCCGTAGCTGATCTCGTCCTTCTCGCGGTCGTAGATGCGCGTGCTCTGGCCGATGTAGACCCCCATGGAGATCACCGAGCCTTCCTCGACGATGACGCCCTCGACGACCTCCGAGCGTGCGCCGATGAAGCAGTTGTCCTCGATGATGGTGGGGGCGGCCTGCACCGGTTCCAGCACGCCGCCGATGCCGACGCCGCCGGAGAGGTGCACGTTCTTGCCGATCTGGGCGCAGGAGCCGACCGTGGCCCAGGTGTCGACCATGGTGCCGGAATCGACGTAGGCGCCGATGTTGACATAGGAGGGCATGAGCACCACGCCGGGAGAGATGTAGGCACCGTAGCGCGCGGTCGCCGGCGGTACCACGCGCACGCCGCCGGCGCGGAACTCGCGCGCGTTGTAGTCGCTGTACTTGGACTTCACCTTGTCGTAGTAGTTGGTGAAGCCGCCCTTCATGAATTCGTTGTCCTCGATGCGAAAGGACAGCAGCACCGCCTTCTTGAGCCACTGGTTGACCACCCAGTCGCCGTCCTTCTTCTCGGCCACGCGCGCCTCGCCGGCGTCCAGCCGGCGGATGGCTTCCTGTACGGCCTCCTTGACGTGGGTCTCGACGCTGCGCGGGGTGATGTCGGCGCGGCGTTCGAAGGCTTCTTCGATGGTGGCCTGCAGATCACTCATGGGTCTCTCCTGTTAATCCAGTGTTTCGATGAAGGTCCGAATCCGGTGCGCCGCCTCGACGCATTCGTCCAGCGGTGCGACCAGCGCCAGGCGCACGTGGTCGCGGCCGGGGTTGCCGTCGGCGGTGTCGCGCGAAAGATAGCTGCCCGGGAGGACAACGACGTTCTGCTGCTGATACAGGCGGCGGGCGAAGTCCTGGTCGTCGATGGGCACGCGCGGCCACAGGTAGAAGCCGGCCGGCGGCGTCTCCAGCGGCAACAGCGGCGCCAGAATGTCGGTGACGGCGGCGAACTTCTCGCGGTACAGGCGGCGGTTGTCACGTACGTGCGCCTCGTCCTGCCAGGCGCGCACGCTGGCCGCCTGGGTCGCCGGCGGCATGGCGCAGCCGTGATAGGTACGGTAGCGGTAGAAGGACTCGATCAGCCCGGCGTCGCCGGCGACGAAGCCGGAGCGCAGGCCGGGCGCGTTGGAGCGTTTCGACAGGCTGTGCATCACCAGGCAGTTGCGGTAGTCCGTGTTGCCCATGGCGGCGGCCGCCTGCAGCAGTCCCGGCGGTGGCGTACTCTCGTCCTGGTAGATCTCCGAGTAGCATTCGTCGGCGACGATGACGAAGTCGTGCCGCAGGGCGCGTTCGATCAGCCCCTGCAGGGACTCCAGCCCGATGACGCGGCCGCTGGGGTTGCCGGGCGAACAGACGTAGATCAGCTGACAGTGTTCCCACAGCTGCTCCGATACGGCATCGAAGTCGGGCAGGTAGGCGTTGTCGGCCCCGGTGTCGAGGAACACCGGCTCGGCGCCGGCCAGTAGTGCGGCGCCCTCGTAGATCTGATAAAAAGGATTCGGCATCAACACCAGCGGACGACGGCCGGGGTCGACCAGGCACTGGGCGATGGCGAACAGCGCCTCGCGGGTACCGTTGACCGGCAGCGCATGCCGCCGCGGGTCGAGGCTCCCTTCGGGCAGACCGAAACGTCTCGTCAGCCAGTCGCACACGGCGGCGCGCAGCGCCTCGCTGCCGCGCGTGGCCGGGTAGGCCGACAGGCCGTGCAGGTGTTCGATGACGGCCTCGCTGATGAAGCCGGGTGTGGGATGGCGCGGTTCGCCGATGGACAGGCGGATGGTCTCCAGCTGCGACGGCGGCGTCACCTCGGCGAACAGCTGTGCCAGTCGTTCGAAGGGATAGGGATGCAGCCGTGACAGGTTCGGGTTCATGGGCCGGGCGCCGCGGGACAAAAGAGGCGAGAGTATACGTAATCTAATGGAAGGGTCCAATCACCGCCTGCTGCCGGTACTGAGCCTGCTGCTGACCGCCTCGCTGTGGGGCCTGGTGTGGTATCCGCTGCGCCTGCTGGAGGCGCGCGGCCTCGAAGGCCTGTGGCTGTCGGCGGCCAGCTATGGCGCCGCGCTGCTGGTCGGCCTGCCGTGGTTGTGGCGGCGGCGGCGCGACTGGTTGCGCCAGCCGCTGCCGCTGCTGCTGATGACGCTGGCGGTGGGCTGGTGCAACGTCGCCTTCGTGCTCGCCATCCTCGAGGGCACGGTGGTGCGGGTGTTGCTGCTGTTCTACCTGGCACCGCTGTGGGCGCTGGTACTGGGCTGGGTGATGCTCGACGAGCGCCCCGGGGTGACCGGCCTGCTGGTGCTGGTTCTGGCACTGGCGGGTGCGGCGGTCATGCTGTGGGATCCTTCCATGGGTCTGCCGTGGCCGCGCGACCGCGCCGACTGGCTGGCGGTGTCCTCGGGTTTCGCCTTCTCCTTCGCGAACGTCATGGTACGCCATACCCTTGACCTGTCCATGCAGACCAAGGCGGCGGTCAGCTGGCTCGGGGTGGTGCTGGTGGCGCTCATCTGGATCCTGGTGGTGCACGAGCCGCTGCCGTCGGTGGCGCCGTCCACCTGGCTGGGTGCCGCGCTGCTGGGCTGGTTCGGTTTCGTGGTGATGACGCTGACCGTGATCTACGGCGTCACCCACATGCCCGTCCATCGTTCGGCAGTAATCCTGCTGTTCGAGCTGGTGGTGGGGGCGGTGTCCTCCTTGCTGCTGACCGACGAGCAGGTGGCGCCGCAGGAATGGGCCGGCGGCGCCCTCATCCTGGCGGCGGCCTGGCTGGAGGCGCGTGCTCACCTGGGGGAAGCGGCATGAGCCGTATACTGGGTCTGCATCACGCCAGCCTGCTGGTGGCGGATACGGCCCGCTCGCTGGCTTTCTATCAGGGCGTGCTCGGTCTCGAAGTCGATCCGGCGCGGCCCGACCTTGGTTTTCCGGGTGCCTGGCTGCAGGTCGGCGAACAGCAGATCCACCTGCTGGAACTGCCCGCTCCCGACCCGGTCGAGGGGCGACCGGCGCACGCCGGCCGTGACCGTCACACCGCGCTGCGGGTCGCGGGGCTGGAGGTACTGGCGCGCCGGCTGGAAGCCGCCGGCGTGCCCTTCACCCGCAGTCGTTCGGGCCGTGCGGCGCTGTTCTGCCGCGACCCGGACGGGAACGGTATCGAACTGGTCGAGGGTTGAGGGAGGCCGGCTCAGCCTTCCTCGTCCAGGGTGCGGATCAGCCGTTCGCGCAGCTGTTGCTGTTCCTCCTCGCCGAGCGGGCCGCCGTCGCGCCCGGTGACGTAGAACACGTCCTCCGCCTGGGTGCCGAAGGTGGCGATCTTGGCGTTCTGCAGATCGATTCCCTGCGCGTGGAATACCTGGCCGACACTGGAGAGCAGGCCGGGCGAATCCGGGGTATAGAGTTCCACGATGGTGCGCCGGTTGCCGCTGTCGTGGTGAAACAGCACCCGGGTGCCGGTGCGGAAATGGCGTGCGCGCCTGGGGGCCGGCCGCGAGACGGTGCGGGCCGGACGGTCCGACTGCAGTTCCTCGCGCAGGCGTTCGACCAGCTGTTGCGCCTGGATCTCGTCGTGGATCGGCTCGCCGGCGGAATCCAGCAGCAGGTAGGTGTTGACCGCGTAGTGGCGCCGCGAGGTGATGATGCGCGCATCGGTGATGGTCAGGCCGGCCTGGTTGATCAGTGCCGTGGTGCGGCTGAACAGCTGTTCCACCACCGGGGTGTAGATGAACAGGGCGCTGCCGCCGCGCTCGGACTCGGGACGCAGATCCACCCGCACACCCTCGGTATGCCCGGGTTCCAGGATCACGCGCGCGTGCCATACCACTTCGCTGACGTTGTGGCGCAGGAAATAGTCTTCCGGGAAGTCCGCCCACAGCTCCCGCAGTGTCTGTTCGTCGATGCCCGCCCCGGTCAGCTGGCGCAGGGCTGCGCCCTTGATGTCGGCGATCAGTTCGTCACGGTGCAGCGGGTTCTCCAGCCCCCGTCGCAGGGCGCGCTTGGTGGCCACATAGAGATCACGGAACAGGGAATTCTTCCAGTCGTTCCACAGCGTCGGGTTGGTGCCGCGGATGTCGGCCACGGTGAGCAGGTAGAGGTAGTCGAGGCGCGTGCGATCCCCGACCTGGCGTGCGAACTCGTTGATCACTTCGGGATCGGAGATGTCACGGCGCTGGGCGGTGTTGGACATGCGCAGGTGATTTTCCACCAGCCAGGCCACCAGTTGCTGGTCGTAGTGGCTGAGTCCGTGACGGGCAAGAAATTCCCTTGCCTCCACGGCGCCCAGGTGGGCGTGATCGCCGCCGCGGCCCTTGGCGATGTCGTGGAAGAAACCGGCCAGGTACAGCAGTTCCGGCTTGGGGATGGTGTCGGAGATACGGCTGCACAGCGGGAATTCGTGGCTGAACTCCGGCACCGTGAAGCGCCTCAGGTTGCGCACCACGAACAGGGTGTGCTCGTCCACGGTATAGGCGTGGAACAGGTCGTACTGCATCTGGCCGACGATGTGCGCGAAGGCCGGGTAGTAGGCCGCCAGTACGCCGTAGCGGTTCATGCGCCGCAACTCGTGGGTGAGGCCGTGCGGCTGACGGAAGATCTCCATGAACAGGCTGCGGCAGCGGATGTCGGCGCGAAACCCGTCGTCGATGAGCCGGAGGTGGTCGCGCACCAGGCGGATGGTGGTGGCGCGCACGCCGCGGAGTTCGGGGTGTTGCTGCATGATCAGGAACAGTTCCAGCAGCGCGAAGGGATAGCGCCGGAACACGTGCTCGCCGGTGACCTCGAGAAAGCCCTTGCGCGCCTGGAAACGGCGGTTGATGGGCCGCGGTTCACCGGGATCCCCGGGGTGCAGGATGGCCTCCTCGAACAGTTGCAGCAGCATTTCGTTGAGACGGCTGAGGTTCTGGATGGTTCGGTAGTAGTCCTTCATGAACCATTCCACGGCCAGCTTGTGCTCGTGGTCGTGGTAGCCGAACAGATCGGCGAGGCGCCGCTGGTGCTCGAACAGCAGGCGGTCCTCCCGGCGTCCGGTCAGATGGTGCAGGCCGAAGCGCACCCGCCACAGGAAGCGCTGTCCGTCCATGAGCTGGCGGTACTCGTTGGCGGTCAGGAAGTTGCGTTCCACCAGGTCCTCGAGGATGTCGAGGCCGAAGTGACGCTTGGCGACCCAGCCGATCATCTGCGCATCGCGCAGCCCGCCGGGTCCTTCCTTGACGTTGGGCTCGAGGTTGTAGAGCGCGTCGTCGAAGCGGCGGTAGCGTTCCTGCTGCTCGCGGAGCTTGGCGGCGAAGAAATCCGGGCTCGGCCACACCCGGGTCGGCCCGACACGTTCGCGCATGGTGCGGAACAGGGGCTCGCTGCCATACAGCAGCCGCGCCTCCATGAGGTTGGTGGCGACGGTGATGTCGGCGGCGGCCTGTTCGCTGCAGTCGTCCAGGGTACGCACGCTGTGGCCGACCTCGAGGCCGATGTCCCACAGCGCCATCAGGAAGGACTCGAGCCGTCCGCGGGTGTGTTCGTCCTCCGGGGCGGCGAGCAGCAGCATGATGTCGACGTCGGAACCGGGCAGCAGCTCGTTGCGACCGTAGCCACCGACGGCCACCAGCGCGGCGTCGATGTCGCCGACCATCGTCTCCCAGCAGCGCGTCAGGACCTGGTCCACCAGCCAGCTGCGACCGCGTACCAGCGCCTCGATGTCGGCGCCGGCCTCGAATTCCGCGCCCAGGCGGCGTTGCGCCGCGGAGAGGAAATCGCGGCACACGGGGAGCGAGGGGTGGTCGGTCGCGAAGGCTTCCTCGAGCGCATCCAGGGGAAACCAGCGCAGCCAGGGCGGGGCCTCGCCGGTCGCGCTCCGGGTGCCGGCGGTGTCCGCCATCAGATAGTCTCGTCCGGACGCAGCGTCAGCACCTCGTAGCCTTCCGGCGTGACCAGGATGGTGTGTTCCCACTGGGCCGACAGGCTGTGGTCCTTGGTGACCACCGTCCAGCCATCCTTGAGTACCTTGGTATGACGCTTGCCGGCGTTGATCATGGGCTCGATGGTGAAGGTCATGCCCGGCTGCAGCACCAGGCCGGTGCCGGGCCGGCCGTAGTGCAGTACCTGCGGGTCCTCGTGGAAGTTGCGGCCGATACCGTGGCCGCAGTATTCGCGCACCACCGAGCAGTGGTGCGATTCCGCGTGCCGCTGGATGGCGTGACCGATATCGCCCAGGCGGGTGCCCGGTTTCACCATGCGGATACCCAGTACCAGGCACTCGTAGGCGATGGTGGCCAGCCGCCGGGCGCTGACCGAGGGCTCGCCGACGAAGAAGATCTTGCTGGTATCACCGTGAAAGCCGTCCTTGATGACGGTAATGTCGATGTTGAGCATGTCGCCGTTCTTCAGCTTCCGCTCGCCGGGGATGCCGTGGCAGACCTGGTGGTTGACCGAGGTGCAGATGGACTTCGGAAATCCGCGGTAGTTGAGCGGTGCGGGAACGGCGTGCTGTACGTCGACGATGTAGTCGTGGCACAGACGGTCGAGTTCACCGGTGGTGACGCCGGCGCGCACGTGCGGGGCGATCATTTCCAGTACCTCGGCTGCCAGGCGGCCGGCGACGCGCATCTTGTCGATTTCTTCGGGGGTCTTTATCGTGGCTGCCATGAGATCTGCTAGCGCCGGGGTGGCGTCCGTTTCCTGTGTTGGGAAGGTGGTTTGTCGTTGTTCTTGTGCTGGTTCCGCTGCCGTATCGCAGCCTGTCGGCCGATGGTGATAATTGCTGCGGGCGCTAGTGTATGGTATAAAGCGCGGCTTGTTAACCGGATGTTTGTGTTGTTTGAAAGTGGCTCGGCGCCCTCTTTGCGGAGGCGGACCGGCCGCTCTCCGATTCCGGCTGGCTGAACACGGGACCCTTGCCGGTCCCTGACCACAATCCACACATACGCCGACACGTGTGGCCGGGTGCCCGGGTGACCGGGTTGCCGCATGGGGCGTATGGAGGCTCAACCCTTACAACGAGGTTTTATCATGTCGAACGTGACCATGCGTCAGATGCTCGAGGCTGGCGTGCATTTCGGGCATCAGGCCCGCTTCTGGAACCCGAAGATGGCCCCCTATATCTTCGGTGAACGGGCCAAGATCCACATCATCAACCTGGAAAAGACCCTGCCGCTGTACAACGATGCCATGAATTTCATCGGCAAGCTGGTCAGCAACAAGGGTACGGTACTGTTCGTGGGCACCAAGCGTGCCGCGCGCGATACCATTCGCAGCGAAGCCGAGCGTTGCAAGATGCCCTACGTCAATCACCGCTGGCTGGGCGGCATGCTCACCAACTTCAAGACGGTGCGCCAGTCCATCAAGCGCCTCAAGGATCTCGAGGCCATGGAGCAGGACGGGACCTTCGACAAGATCAGCAAGAAGGAAGCCCTGATGCTGTCGCGCGAGAAGACCAAGCTGGACCGCAGCCTGGGCGGCATCAAGGACATGAACCGCCTGCCCGATGCGCTGTTCATCATCGACGTTGGTCACGAGAAGATCGCCGTGGCCGAAGCCCGCAAGCTCGGTATCCCGGTGGTCGGGGTGGTCGACACCAACAATTCCCCCGACGGTATCGATTACGTGATTCCGGGCAACGACGATTCCATTCGCGCCATCCAGCTGTATGTCCAGGGCGCCGCGGACGCGGTGCAGGACGGCCGTACCGCCATGGCCAAGGTCGGTGGCAGCAGCGAGGACGAGTTCGTCGAACTCTCGGGTGAGGAAGCCGCGGCGGTAACGCCGCAACAGGCCTGATCCCGGTCCGATTCGCGCACGACGTTTCCAGTTTCAACCCATTTCGTAGAGGAAGAATTTCATGGCAATTTCAGCAGCGCAGGTCAAGGAACTGCGTCAGCGTACCGGCTGCGGCATGATGGAGTGCAAGAAGGCCCTGGTGGAGGCCGACGGTGACATGGATGCGGCCGCCGAGGCCCTGCGCAAGTCCGGTCTCGCCAAGGCGGACAAGAAGGCCGGCCGCGTGGCCGCCGAGGGCGTGATCGTCATCGAGGTGAGCGGCGACGGCAAGAGCGCCGCCATGGTCGAGGTCAATTCCGAGACCGATTTCGTGGCCAAGAAGGAAGAGTTCCAGTCGTTCGCCCGTGCCGTGGCACAACAGGTGCTGGGTGGCGCGCCCGCGAGCGTGGAGGCGCTCATGTCGCTGACGCTGGGCGAAGGCGGCGAGACCGTCGACGAGGCGCGTCGCAACCTCATCGCCACCATCGGCGAGAACATCAACGTGCGCCGCTTCGTGCGCCGCGAGGCCTCGAAGGGGCAGCTGTCCAGCTACCTGCACGGCGGCCGCATCGGCGTGCTGGTGGAACTGGAAGGCGGCGACGGTGAACTGGCGCGTGATATCGCCATGCACATCGCCGCCAGCAAGCCGGTATGCGTGGACGAGGCCGGCGTGCCGGCCGAGATGCTGGACAAGGAGAAGGAGATCTTCGCCGCCCAGGCCGAGGCCAGCGGCAAGCCGGCCGAGATCATCGAGAAGATGGTCAGCGGCCGCATCCGCAAGTTCCTGGGCGAGATCACCCTGCTCGGGCAGCCGTTCGTGAAGGATCCCGACCAGACCGTTGGCAAGCTGCTCAAGGCGGCCGGCGCCACGGTGCACGGTTTCGACCGCATGGAACTGGGCGAGGGCATCGAGAAGAAGACGGAGAACTTCGCCGAGGAGGTCATGGCGCAGGTCCAGGGCAGCTGAGGCCGTTCAGGGTGCTGCACCGGGACGCCGCGACTGCTTCCCGGTATGATGGATGGGGCCGCGTTGCGGCCCCATTTCGTGCCCGCGGAGCAAAGTCTTGCATATATTCATGTTCAGCATGAAAATGGTCAGATAAGCAACTGAAAAAAAAGATTATGGAAAAGACAGAATTCGCCTATCGCCGAATCCTTCTCAAGCTCAGCGGGGAGGCCCTCATGGGTGAGGGCGACTACGGTATCGATCCGGCCATCATCCGGCGCATCGCCGGCGAGATCCAGGAGCTGGCCGGGCAGGGAGTGCAGATCGGCCTGGTCATCGGTGGCGGCAACATCTTCCGCGGCGCCGGGCTGGCCCAGGGCGGCATGGACCGCGTGACCGGCGACCACATGGGCATGCTGGCGACGGTGATCAATTCGCTGGCGATGCAGGATGCGCTGGAGAAGCAGGGCGGCGCCTGCCGGGTGATGTCGGCGTTGCAGATCAACCAGGTGTGCGAGGACTACATACGCCGGCGCGCCATCCGCCACCTGGAGAAGGGGCGGGTGGTGATCTTCGCGGCGGGTACCGGCAACCCCTTCTTCACCACCGACTCGGCGGCCAGTCTGCGCGCCATCGAGATCGGGGCCGACATCATGCTCAAGGCGACCAAGGTCGACGGCGTCTACAGCGCCGACCCGGTGAAACACGCCGATGCCAGGCTGTACGACCGATTGGGTTATGATGAGGCGATCAACCGCAAGCTGGCGGTGATGGATGCCACGGCGCTGGTGTTGTGCCGTGACCAGGGTCTGCCGCTGCGGGTGTTCAACCTGTACACGCCGGGAAACCTGGGGCGCGTGGTCAGGGGTGAAGACGTAGGGACGCTGGTGGAGTAAACCGAGATGATCGACGAAATCATAGCCGATGCCCGTACCCGCATGGGGAAGAGCATCGAGTCGCTGAAGCAGGAACTGGGCAAGATCCGCACCGGGCGCGCGCATCCCAGCCTGCTGGATCACATTCGCGTGGAGTACTACGGCTCCGAGGTGCCGCTGTCACAGGTCGCCAAGGTGGCGGTGGAGGATTCGCGTACGCTCACCGTGACGCCCTGGGAGAAACCCATGGTGCAGGTGGTGGAGAAGGCGATCATGACCTCCGACCTGGGGCTGAATCCCAACTCGGCCGGCACCGTCATCCGCATTCCGCTGCCGGCGCTCACCGAGGAACGCCGCAAGGACCTGGTACGCGTGGTGCGCGCCGAGGGCGAGGCCGCGCGCGTCGCCATTCGCAACATCCGCCGCGACGCCAACAATGATTTCAAGGAACTCCTCAAGGAGAAGGAAATCTCCGAGGACGAGGCGCGACACGCCGAGGAAGAGATCCAGAAGCTGACCGATCGCTTCGTCAAGGAAGTGGACAAGCTGCTGGCAGAGAAAGAAACGGAGTTGATGGAAATCTAGTGGAACCACCCCGGACCCCGCGCCGTGGCACGCGGCAGCAACTGCCGCGGCATGTCGCCATCATCATGGACGGCAACGGGCGCTGGGCCCGGCGCCGCGGCCTGCCGCGCGCACTCGGGCACCGCGAGGGCGTGAAGGCCGTGCGCCGTACCGTCGAGGCCTGCCTCGATACCGGGGTGGAAGTGCTCACCCTGTTCGCCTTCTCGAGCGAGAACTGGCGCCGACCGGCGACCGAGGTGGGTCTGCTCATGGACCTGTTCCTGCGCACCCTGCGCAAGGAGATTACCCGCCTGCACCGTAACGGTGTGCGCCTGCGCTTCATCGGCGACCGGCGCGCCTTTCCGCAACGCCTGCAGGAACTGATGCAGGAGGCGGAGCGCCAGAC
The DNA here is from genome assembly GCA_011321775.1 of Gammaproteobacteria bacterium. GTDB lineage: Bacteria > Pseudomonadota > Gammaproteobacteria > DSM-19610 > DSM-19610 > Thiogranum. Next base: position 15,732 of record DROT01000061.1, read on the forward strand.
GGCGGACAACGAGCGCCTGACGCTGGTCGTGGCGGTCAACTACGGTGGTCGCTGGGACATGGCCGAGGCGGCGCGGAGGCTGGCCGCGCGGGTGGCCGCCGGAGAGATGGCCGCCGACGACATCGACGTCGAAACGCTGCAGCGCGAGCTCAGTATCCACGACCTGCCGGAGCCGGACCTGTTCATTCGCACCGGCGGCGAACAGCGCATCAGCAATTTCCTGCTGTGGCAGCTGGCCTACACCGAACTCTATTTCACCGATCTGCTGTGGCCGGACTTCGACCGCGCGGCCTTCGACGAGGCGCTGGACTCCTTTGCCGGCCGCCAGCGCCGCTTCGGCCGTACCGGCGAGCAGGTGGAGCAGTCCCGACGTGCTTAAGCTGAGGTTGCTGAGTGCGCTGATTCTAGTGCCGCTGGTGGTGGCCACGGTACTCCTGGCGCCGGCGTCGATGTTTGCCCTGCTGGTCGGATTCGCCATGCTGGCCGCTGCCTGGGAGTGGAGCGCGCTGGTACCGCTGGCGGGCCTGCCGGCGCGTATCGGCTACGTGCTGCTCATGGCGGCCGGCATCGCCGTCTGCTGGCGGTTCGCGGCTTCCGAATGGCTGGTCGACCTGTTGCTGTGGCTGGCGATGGGCTGGTGGCTGTTCGCCCTGTTCTGGATCACCCGGCCGGCGCTGGGATACGAAGGGACTTTCCGGCAGCGATTGGCCAAGAGCCTGCTCGGACTCGGCCTGGGCCTCACCACCTGGCTGGCACTGGTGGTACTGCACAGCCGTCCCGACCAGGGTCCGCACTGGGTGCTGTTCCTCCTGGTGCTGGTATGGACGGCCGACAGCGGTGCCTACTTCGCCGGTCGCCAGTTCGGGCGCAACAAGCTGGCGCCGGCCGTCAGCCCGGGAAAGACCTGGGAAGGCGTGATCGGCGGTGTCACCGCCAGCACCCTGCTGGCCTTCGGCTATGCCCGCTTTCTCGGCCTGCCGGCGTCGGCGACCGCGAGCTTCATGCTGGTGTGCATGGTCACGGTGCTGTTCTCGGTCGCCGGCGATCTGCTGGAGAGCCTGCTCAAGCGCCAGCGTGGCGTCAAGGACTCGGGCAACCTGATCCCCGGTCACGGCGGCATCCTCGACCGCATCGACAGCCTGCTGGCGGCCGCGCCGGTGTTCCTGTTCGGCCTGCGCTGGGTGGAGCTGTGAGCGACCCTCAGGGAATCGCGTTACTGGGGGCCACCGGTTCCATCGGTGTCAGTACCCTCGACGTGATCGCCCGTAACCCGGCGCGTTACCGGGTGGTGGCGCTGACGGCCAATCGCGACGTCGACCGGCTTGCGGCGCAGTGTCTGCAACACCGGCCGGAGTATGCCGTGATGGCCGACGAGGAAGCGGCCGCGCGTTTGCAGCAGCGCCTGGGGCGCGAGGCGCCGGATATCCAGGTCCTGGGCGGCAGCGAGGCCCTGCAGAGGGTGGCGGGGCTGGAGCAGGTGGACTGCGTCATGGCCGCCATCGTCGGCGCCGCCGGGCTGTTGCCGACGCTGGAGGCGGCACGCCGCGGCAAGCGCATCCTGCTGGCCAACAAGGAGGCGCTGGTGATGTCCGGCGCCCTGTTCATGGAACAGGTGCGCGCCGGCGGTGCCGTGCTGCTGCCGGTCGACAGCGAGCACAACGCCATCTTCCAGGCCATGCCGGCGGGTTTCGTGCCCGGCGGCGGCGCGCCGGATGGCGTCACCTCCATCCTGCTGACGGCCTCCGGGGGACCGTTCCGCACCCGTCCGCTCGCGGAACTGGCGGGGATCACGCCGGAACAGGCCTGCGCCCATCCCAACTGGGACATGGGACGCAAGATTTCCGTGGACTCGGCCACCATGATGAACAAGGGGCTCGAAGTCATCGAGGCCTGCTGGCTGTTCTCGCTTCCCGCCTCCATGGTCGAGGTGGTGGTCCACCCCCAGAGTGTCATTCATTCGCTGGTTCAGTACCGCGACGGCTCCACCCTGGCACAGCTGGGCAACCCCGACATGCGCACCCCCATCGCCCATGCGCTGGCCTGGCCGCAGCGTATCGATGCCGGCGTCGAAGCGCTCGACCTGCTGCAGCTGGCGCGGCTGGACTTCGAGGCCCCGGACAGGGGTCGCTTTCCCTGCCTGCGGCTGGCGGAGCAGGCCTGGGAGGCGGGTGGCACGGCATCCGCGATTCTCAACGCGGCCAACGAGGTCGCGGTGCAGGCCTTCCTCGATCACCGACTGGGTTTTACCGGCATTCCCGAGATCATCGAGCAGACGCTGGAGAAAGTTCCGCTGCGGGCGGCGGATTCCCTCGACAGCATTCTTGCCGATGACGCCGCCGCGCGCGCCTGTGCGCACGAATTGATCGCCGGCCGGGCACGGCGGCGGGTGGGCTCGTGAGCGCCTTCACCAGTTCCCTGCTGGCGTTCGTGGTCGCCATCAGCCTGCTGGTGGCGGTGCACGAATTCGGGCATTTCTGGGTGGCACGCAGGCTCGGTATCAAGGTGCTGCGTTTCTCCATCGGCTTCGGCAAGCCGCTGTGGGTGCGCCGCTTCGGTGCCGATCGCACCGAGTTCGCCATCGCCGCGCTGCCGCTCGGCGGCTATGTGAAGATGCTGGACGAGCGCGAGGGCCCCGTGCCGCCGCAGGAGCGGGATCGCAGTTTCAACCGTCAGCCGCTGCGGGTGCGCTCGGCGGTGTTGCTGGCGGGTCCCGGATTCAATTTTCTGTTCGCCATTGCGGCCTACTGGCTGATGTTCGTCAGCGGTGTCCCCGGCCTGCGACCGGTGGTGGGGGCGGTCGAACCCGGTTCGATCGCGGCCCGCGTCGGTTTTCGTGAGGGCGACGAGATCGAGGCCGTGGACGAGCGGCCGACGCCGACCTGGGATGCGGTCACCCTGGAACTGCTGGACGCGGCGCTGGCACGCGAGGAGATCGAGCTCAGGGTGCAGGGCAGCGATGCGCAGCAACGCCGGCTGGAGATGGATTTCTCGCAGTTGAGCGGAACCCTGGACAAGGGCGGTCTGCTGAAGAATATCGGCCTGTCGCCCTGGCAGCCACGGATTCCGCCGGTTATCGACCGGCTGGTGCCCGGTGCGCCGGCAGAGAAGGCGGGTTTCAAGCCGGGTGACCGCGTGCTGGAAGTCGACGGCCGGCCGATCGACAGCTGGTCGGCATGGGTGGAATACGTGCGTGCGCACCCCGGCGAGACGCTGCGGGTGCGGGTCGAGCGTGGCGCCGAGGAAGTGGAACTGACACTGGTGCCGCGCGCCGTGCAAGAGCAGGGCCGCACCATCGGCCAGATCGGCGCCTATGTGCGCCCGCCGCCCGACGCCGGCGCCGGCATGCGTACCGTGGTGCGCTACGGTCCGCTCGAATCCGTCGGCAAGTCGGTGGTAAAGACCTGGGACATGAGTCTGCTGACGGTGCGCACCCTGTGGAGCATGCTGACGGGGCAGGCCTCGGTGGAGAACATCAGCGGTCCCATCAGTATCGCCCGCTATGCGGCCTATTCGGCGAGTATCGGCATTTCCAGTTTCCTCAAGTTTCTGGCCATCGTCAGCGTCAGTCTCGGCGTACTGAACCTGCTGCCGGTGCCGGTGCTCGATGGCGGTCACCTGCTGTACAACGCCATCGAATGGATACTGGGGCGGCCGATGTCCGAGGCGGCGCAGCAGTTCGGGCAGCAGTTGGGTATCCTCTTGCTGCTGTTGCTCATGGGGCTGGCCTTCTACAACGATCTGGCGCGTTTGTTCGGGATGTGAGTGGCGTGAAACGAAATCTGGTACTGCTGTTGCTGATGCTGGTGGTGGTCCTGCCGGCGCAGGCGTTCGAGCCTTTCGTGGTCAGGGACATCCGTGTCGAGGGGCTTCGGCGCATTTCGCCCGGGACCGTGTTCAACTATCTGCCGGTCAATGTCGGCGACCGTTTTGACGAGCTCGAGTCGGAACACGCCATCCGCGCCCTGTACAAGTCCGGTTATTTCAGAGATATCCGCCTCGCGCGCGACGGTGACGTGCTGATCGTGAAGGTGCAGGAACGGCCCGCGATCGCCAGTATCAAGATCCAGGGCAATGACGACATCGAGACCGAGCCGTTGCTCAAGTCGCTCAAGGAAATCGGTCTTGCCGAGGGCAACGTCTTCAACCGGGCGCTGCTGGAACGCGTGGAGCAGGAGCTCGAACGCCAGTATTACGCGCGCGGCAAGTACGGTGTGCGTATCGAGACCACGGTGACGCCGCTGGAACGCAACCGCGTCGGCATACTGATCGATGTGTCCGAGGGTGTGGTGGCCCGCATCAAGCAGATCAACATCGTCGGCAACACGGTGTTCGACGACGAGACCCTGCTGGACCAGTTCGAGCAGAGCACCACCAACTGGCTTTCCTTCTACTCCAAGGATGACCAGTACTCCAAGCAGAAACTGGCGGCCGACCTCGAGGCCCTGCGCTCCTACTACCAGGATCGCGGTTATATCAAGTTCAACGTCGATTCCACCCAGGTCTCCATCACCCCGGACAAGAAGGACATCTATATCACCATCAACGTCACCGAGGGCAAGCAGTACCGCGTCAAGGAAGTACGGCTGTCGGGTGATATGGTGGTTCCGCCGGAAGAGCTGTTTCCGGCCTTCAGGATCAATGCCGGGGACGTGTTCTCGCGCAAGCGGGTGACCGATACGGTAACGCGCATATCGGACCGCCTTGGCAACGAGGGTTACGCCTTCGCCAACGTGAATACCGTCCCCGACGTGAACGAGGAGACGCGCGAGGTGGTGCTGACCTTCTTCGTCGATCCCGGCAAGCGGGTCTATGTGCGGCGCATCAATTTCGCTGGCAACACCAAGACACGCGACGAGGTGCTGCGCCAGGAGATGCGGCAGATGGAAGGCGGCTGGTTCTCGGCCGCCAAGGTCGAGCGCTCGCGCACGCGCCTGCAGCGCCTGGGCTACTTCGAGGAAGTGAACGTCGAGACGCCGGCGGTACCGGGTTCCACCGACCAGGTGGACGTGAACTACTCGGTAAGCGAGCAGCCTTCCGGCAGCATCTCCCTCGGCCTGGGTTTCTCGCAGTCTTCGGGGCTCATGCTCAACGGCAGTATCTCGCAACAGAACTTTCTCGGGACCGGGCGTCACCTGAGCGCCACCATCAACAACAGCTCGGTCACCAAGCAGTACAGCTTTTCCTACACCAATCCCTACTACACGGTGGACGGGGTCAGCCGCGGATTCGGTGGCTATTATCGCGAGACGGATGCCGATAATGCGAATATCGCCAATTACGCGACCGATACCTATGGCGCCAGCATGAGCTACGGCTTCCCCATCAGCGAGCACAACTTCTTCAACTTCTCGCTGGAGGCCCAGAATCTCAAGCTGAAACCGGCCTGGGATGCCTCGCGCCAGATCACCGATTTCGTGGACGACCACGGAACCAGATTCAAGAGTCTGGCAGCCACCGCGAGTCTGGCCTACGATACCCGCAACCGGCGCATCTTCCCCAGCACCGGCGGCCTGCGTCGTGTCAGCCTGGAAGCCAAGATTCCCGGTTCGGAGCTCGAGTATTACAAGGCCAATCTGCGCATCGAGCAGTACGTCCCCCTGACGCAGCAGTTCATTTTCCACGCCAAGACCGATGTCGGCTACGGCGACGGCTACGGCGACTTCAGCAAGCTGCCCTTCTTCGAGAACTTCTATGCCGGCGGTGTGCGCTCGGTGCGCGGCTTCGAGGACAATACCCTGGGCCCGCAGGACTCCAATGGTGACCCGCTGGGCGGCAGCCTCAAGACCACCGGGGTGGCGGAGATCATCTTCCCGCCACCGTTCATGACTGAAAGCAACAGCCTGCGATTGAGCACCTTCTTCGATATCGGTAACGTATACGACGGGGCCGACAGTTTCGACGCCGGCGATCTGCGCATGTCCGTGGGGGTGGGTGCGATCTGGCTGTCGCCGGTAGGGCCGCTGGCGGTGAGTTTCGCCAAGCCGCTCAACGACAAGGACGAGGACCAGGTACAGATGTTCCAGTTCAGCCTGGGTGCCGGGTTCTGACCGGAGTCCACGATTGATTCAACCCATGTGAGGAGAGATACATTGAAATCCATATACAGCATGTTTGCAGCCCTGCTGCTGTGCGGCCTGACGGCGACTGCGGCGCAGGCCGATACCAAGGTCGGTTTCGTCGACACCGTACGGCTCATGGAGGAGGCGCCCCAGGCCAAGGCGGCGCAGAGCAAGATCGAGTCCGAGTTTGCTCCGCGGGAAAAGGAACTCAAATCCTTGCAGCACAGTATCCGCAAGCTGCAGGAACGCCTGTCGCGCGACGGCGCCGTCATGAGCAAGAAGGAGAGCAGCAAGCTGGAACGCCAGATCCTTTCCAAGCAGCGCGAACTGAAACGCACCCAGGACGAATTCCAGGATGATCTCAATATCCGCAAGAACGAGATCCTGGCCAAGTTGCAGCGGGAAATGTATCAGGCCACCGTTGCCCTGGCGAAGGAACAGAAATACGACATCATCCTCGGACAGGGTGTGGTCTATTCCAGCAAACGCGTCGATATCACCCCGCTGGTGCTGGAGAAACTGAAGAAGTCCTTCAAGGCCGGCAAGTAGCGCCGCCGCTGCATGGTCGAGCTGAGCCTGGCGGAGCTGGCCCGCGAGATCGATGCCACACTGGCAGGTGATGGCGAGATCAGGGTCTCGCGACTGGCGACACTGCAGCAGGCGGGGCCGGGTGCGCTCAGTTTCCTGGCCAACCCGCGCTATCGCAAGTACCTGGAGACTACGCGGGCTTCAGCGGTCATCGTCGGTCGCGACCAGCGCGTGGCCAGCGATGTGGCACTGTTGCGGTGCGACCATCCCTACGCAGCCTGGGCCAGGGCGGCACGTCTGCTCGTTCCGGCAGAGACGGTCGAGCCCGGTGTCCACCCGACGGCGGTGGTCGACCCGGCTGCGCAAATCGATCCGACGGCCCGGGTGGAAGCGCTTGCGGTCATCGGCGCCGACGCCCGCGTCGGTGCGGGTGCGCGTATCGGCCCCGCGTGTATCATCGGAGAAGGCGTCCATATCGGCGCCGACAGCCACTTGCTGGCGCGGGTGACGGTACTGGCAAGGGCGCGGATCGGCGCGCGGGTGATCCTGCATCCCGGCGTGGTCATCGGCTCGGACGGCTTCGGGCTGGCCGCGGTCGACGGCGTATGGGAAAAGGTCCCGCAGGTCGGTAGCGTGCGTATCGGGGACGATGTCGAGATCGGTGCCAACACCACCGTCGATCGTGGCAGCCCGGGAGATACCGTCATCGGCGAGGGCGTCAAGATCGACAACCAGGTCCAGGTGGCACACAACGTCGAGATCGGCGCGCACACGGCCATTGCCGCCTGCGTCGGCATCTCCGGCAGTACGCGCATCGGCCGCTATTGCACCCTGGCCGGTGGAGTCGGTATCGTGGGTCATCTGGAGATCGCCGACCGGGTACAGGTCACCGGCATGTCGATGGTGACGCATTCCATCCGGCAGCCCGGCACCTATTCGGCGGGTACACCGCTGATGGGCAACCGCCAGTGGCGCCGGAACGCGGTGCGCATCAAGCAACTGGACCGGCTGGCGAGGCGGGTAAAGGATCTCGAGGACGAGCGTTGAGCGGCGTCGGCAGGCAACCACGGAAATCCATAACAACAGGTTTTTTACACGACATGGACATTAACGAGATCAGAAACACCCTGCCGCACCGTTACCCCTTCCAGCTGGTGGACCGGGTGATCGAATACAGGCCCGGCGAGTCCCTGGTGGCGCTCAAGAACGTCACCATCAACGAGCCTTTCTTCCAGGGACACTTTCCGGAAAAGCCGGTCATGCCGGGGGTGTTGATCCTCGAGGCGCTGGCCCAGGCGACCGGCCTGCTGGCCTTCAAGACCGAGGATCGCGATGCCGAGCGTGACTCGCTCTACTATTTCGTCGGCATCGACAACGCCCGTTTCAAGCGCCCGGTGGAGCCCGGTGACCAGCTCACCCTGTACGTGGATCTCATCAAGACCCGTCGTGGTATCTGGGTGTTCGATACCCGCGCGACGGTGGACGGCAAGGTGGCGGCGACCGCGGTCATCATGTGCACGGAACGGAAGATCGAGGACTGATCGCGCCATGGCAGGGGCCGAGGGCGACACCCTGATTCATCCGACCGCCGTCGTCGATGCCGCCGCGCGGATCGCAGCCGATGTGGTGATCGGTCCCTACAGTATCATTGCCGCCGGCGTGGAGATCGACCGGGGCACCTGGATCGGGCCACATGTGGTGATCTCCGGCTGCACCCGGATCGGTCGCGACAATCGCATCTTCCAGTTCGCTTCGCTCGGAGAGGAACCCCAGGACCGCAAGTATTCCGCCGAGGCCACGCGTCTCGAGATCGGTGACGGCAATACCATCCGCGAATACGTCACCATCAACCGCGGCACCGTGCAGGACCAGGGCGTCACCCGCATCGGTGACGACAACTGGATCATGGCCTATGTGCACATCGCCCACGACTGCCGCATCGGCAGCCACACCATATTCGCCAACAATGCCACCCTGGCGGGACACGTGCAGGTGGGCGACTACGCCATTCTCGGCGGTGCCACCCTGGTGCACCAGTTCTGCCGCATCGGGGAACAGGCCTTCACCGCCTACGGTGCGCGCATCAACAAGGACGTACCGCCCTTCGTCACCGTCAGCGAGGGCAAGGCCAGACCGCGGGGCCTGAACGTGGAGGGTCTGCGCCGGCGGGGATTCGACGAAGACCGGATCCGCCAGCTGAAGGAGGCCTACCGGATCCTCTATCGTTCGGAGCTGCCGCTGGAGCAGGCGCTGGAAAGACTGCGCGTCCTCGCGGGGCAGAGCGCGGACGTCGAGCGTCTGCTGGCCTTCGTGGAGAGCGGTGAACGCAGCATCGTGCGTTGATGCGGATCCCGGGTGGCAGGGCGTGTACCGGAAGCGGGTGCTGACATGCAGGAGCAGGGCTTGCGCGTAGCCATGGTGGCGGGTGAGTTGTCGGGCGATCGGCTGGGCGCGGCATTGATCCGGGCCTTGCAGGCGCTGCACCCGGGCGTAGCGGTAGAGGGAGTCGCGGGGCCGGAGATGCGCGCGGCCGGTTGCCGGGTGCGGGCGCGCACCGAGGAACTGGCCGTCATGGGGCTGGTGGAGGTACTGGCACGGCTGCCGCGCCTGCTGCGCCTGCGCGCGCGCCTGGTCGATCACTGGCTGAGCGATCCTCCGGACGTGTTCCTCGGCATCGACGCGCCCGATTTCAATCTCGGGCTGGAAAGGCGCCTGAAACGCGCCGGTATCGCTACCCTGCACTGGGTCAGTCCTTCGGTGTGGGCCTGGCGCCGCTACCGGGTGGCGAAGATCGGCCGCAGCGTCGATCGCGTGCTGACGCTGTTTCCCTTCGAGGCGCGCTTCTATGGCGAACACGGTATCGACGCGAGCTTTGTCGGCCATCCGCTGGCCGACGAGATACGAGCGGCGCAGACGCCGGCGCCGGCGCGCAGGGCACTGGGGATCGAAGCGCGGGGAGCGGTCGTCGCGCTGCTGCCGGGCAGTCGCCGCAGCGAGGTGGAGCGCCTGCTGCCGCTGTTCCTGGAGAGCGCCCGTCGCTGTCGGCAGGAACGCGGGGATCTGCATTTCGTGCTGCCGGTGGCGACGCCGGCCCTGTTGCCGTTGTGCCGCGAGGCGGCTGCCGCGCTCGACGGCGACGGAATCCCGGTCACCCTGTTCGATGGTCGCGCAGCCGAGGCGCTGGCGGCGGCGGACGTCGCCCTGCTGGCGTCGGGGACCGCCTCGCTGGAGTGTGCCCTGGTCGGAAGGCCGATGGTGGTGGCCTACCGCATGCACCCGCTGAGCTACGCGCTGGCCAGTCGCCTGCTGCGCGTGCCCTGGGTATCGCTGCCGAACAACCTGCTGGGACGCGCGCAGGTGCCGGAGTTCCTGCAGGAGGCGGCCACGCCGGAAGCGCTGGCGGCGGCCGTGCTGCAATTGCTCGATCCGGCGAAGGCCGCGCGGCAGGTCGAACCCTTCGCGGCCCTGGGTCGGGAACTGCGACGCGACGCTGCGCGCCAGGTGGCCGGCCGGGTCATACAGGCGGGAACAGGAGCATGACGATGGAACAGCAAGAAGACGAGCTGCTGCGCCTGCAGCGTTCGGTGAGCCGGCTGGCCGGTGTCGACGAGGTGGGGCGAGGACCGCTGGCCGGCCCCGTGGTGGCCGCCGCCGTCGTCCTCAATCCGGCGCGACCGATCGACGGACTGCGGGATTCCAAGAAACTCAGCGAGCGTCGCCGCGAGGCCCTGGCGCGGGAGATCCGCGAGCGCGCGCTGGCCTGGTCGCTGGGTCGCGCCGAAGTCGAGGACATCGACCGTATCAACATCCTCCAGGCGAGCCTGCTGGCGATGCAGCGCGCCGTCGCCGGCCTGTCCCTGACCCCGCAGCTGGTGCTGGTCGACGGCAATCGCTGTCCGCGGCTGGAGGTGCCGGCGCGTGCGGTGGTCCGCGGGGACGACCGCGTCGCCGCCATCAGCGCCGCGTCCATCCTTGCCAAGGTCAGCCGTGACCACGAGATGGTCGAGCTGGACCGGCGCTACCCGGGATACGGGCTGGCGCGCCACAAGGGCTATCCCAGCAAGGCGCACCTGGAGGCGCTGCAGCAGCTGGGCGTCAGCCCGGTGCACCGGCGCAGCTATGCGCCGGTGCGAAAGCTGCTCGAGGGCTGAGGGCGTGGCGCTCCGGAACCACGGCTGATGGCTCACCTGCGCAATTACGTGCGCCTGTTTTCCCTGTCGGGTGAACTTGGCCGGCGCCACCGGCCGTCGCCCGCGGCCGCACCGTTTCCCGCCACGCTCGCCAGCATCGAAGCCTACCTGGAGGAAACGCGTCGGCGCGTGGAGCAGGCGCGCACCGACCTGGACGGAGCGGATCGGGAGGCCATCGTGGCCGGCAACAGTGCCTGCCGGTTGTGGCAGGAAGGACGCACGGGACTGCGCCGTGGCGTCCTGCTGGTGCACGGTCTGGCCGATTCGCCCTTTCTGATGCGCGACCTCGCCGAGGCGTTCCATCAGCGCGGTTTCGACGTGCTCGTCATGCAGCTGCCCGGGCACGGCACTCGCCCCGGGGACCTGCTGCAGACGCGTTATCAGGACTGGGTGCAGGCCGTGCGCCAGGTGCGTGCACTGATGGAGCGGGAGGTGGACGAGCTCTATCTGGGGGGCTTTTCCACCGGCGCCCTGTTGAGCCTGCTGGAGGCGCAGAGCCGTCCGGGCATCCGCGCCCTGTTGCTGTTCTCGCCGGCGTTGCGGATCACCGCCATGGCGCGCATGACCTGTCCGCTGGCGCGGATGGGGCGCTGGTCGCCGCGTTTCGCCTGGTTCGATGTGCAGCCGGACAGCGATTGCTATCGCTACGAGTCGCTGACCAACCGCGCCATCTGTGAAGTGGACCGGCTGATCCGGACATGGCGCCGCGGACCTGGCCGGGAGGTGCTGCGGGTCCCGCTGTTCGTGGCCGCCGCCGCTGCGGACGTTACCGTCGACAGCGAGGCCACGCTGCACTGGTTCGCGCGCCAGTCGTGCGCGCCGCGCAGGATGATCTACTACAGCGCTGCCGCCGGTTCGCTGCCGCAAGGCGTCAAGTGGATGCCGTCGCGGTTGCCGCAGCAGCGCATCCACGACTTCGCCCATACCGCGACGGCGCTGGCGCCTTCCAACCCCCACTACGGTGCGGAGGGGGACTACCGGGCGTGCATACACTACTACCGCCTCGACCCGGCACGCTACCGCCGCTGCAAGGCCGGCGAGGAGGACTGCCTCGGTGAAATGTTCCGCGAGACGCCGGAATGCCGCATCGTCCGCCGGCTGACCTACAACCCGCATTTCGATGCCATGCTGGCGGACATCGACGACTTCCTGGACGAAGTGAAGGCGGCAGGGGAGGGTCGCCTTGTCAAGCCTTGAAACCCGGGCGGCAAAGGATGAAACTGCCCGCATGCGTCCCGCTTTCGTTCATCTGCACCTGCACAGCGAATACTCCCTGGTCGACAGCACCATCCGCATCAAGCCGCTGGTCGCGACCGCCGCGGCAGCGGGCATGCCGGCGCTGGCGATCACCGATCAGAGCAACCTGTTCGGCATGGTCAAGTTCTACCGCGCGGCCATGGCGGCCGGCATCAAGCCGATCGTCGGTGTCGACCTGTGGGTGCGCGATCCCGAGCGGCCGACGCAGCCGACGCGCCTGGTGCTGCTGTGCAAGGACCGCGAGGGTTATCGCAACCTGACCGAGCTGGTATCGCGCACCTATCTGGAAGGACAGCACCAGGGACTGCCGATGCTGGATTTCGCCTGGCTGGAGGGACGCAGCGACGGCCTGATCGCGCTCTCCGGCGGCCGCGAGGGTGACATCGGCCAGGCATTGCTGGCCGGCGATGCCGGCGCAGCGCGACAGCGCCTGGAGGCCTGGCTGCGGTATTTCCCCGATCATTTCTACCTCGAGCTGCAGCGGACCGGCCGCGAGGGCGAGGAGGACTACCTGCACGCGGCGGTGCAGCTGGCCGCGGACGCCGGCGTGCCGGTGGTGGCGAGCAACGACGTGCGTTTTCTCGAGCGTGGCGATTTCGAGGCCCACGAGGCGCGTGTCTGCATCCACGACGGGCGCACGCTCAACGACCCGCGCCGGCAGCGGCGCTACTCGGAACAGCAGTACCTGCGCAGTGCACCGGAAATGCAGGAACTGTTCGCCGATCTGCCGGAGGCGCTGGAGAACAGCGTCGAGATCGCGCGCCGCTGCAACCTGGAGCTGAACTTTGGCGAGAACTACCTCCCGGACTTCCCGGTACCGGAAGGCCTGGGGATGGACGAGTTCTTCCGCCAGCAGGCGCGCGAGGGTCTGGAGGTGCGGCTGGCGAAGCTGTTCGACCCGGCGGCGCCCGATTTCGCCGAGCGGCGCAAGCCCTATGACGAGCGCCTGGAGACCGAGCTCGAGGTCATCATCTCCATGGGCTTTCCGGGCTATTTCCTCATCGTCGCCGACTTCATCCGCTGGGCCAAGCAGAACGGCGTGCCGGTCGGTCCAGGGCGCGGTTCCGGTGCCGGTTCACTGGTGGCCTATGCGCTCACCATCACCGACCTGGACCCGTTGAAGTATGACCTGCTGTTCGAGCGCTTCCTCAACCCCGAGCGCGTGTCCATGCCCGACTTCGACGTCGATTTCTGCATGGAGGGGCGTGACCGTGTCATCGACTACGTGGCCGGGCATTACGGCCGCGAGAAGGTGTCGCAGATCATCACCTACGGTTCCATGGCCGCCAAGGCGGTGGTGCGCGACGTCGGCCGCGTCCTCGGGCACCCCTACGGTTTCGTCGACCGCATCGCCAAGCTGATCCCCTTCGAGATCGGCATGACGCTGGAAAAGGCGCTGGAACAGGAGGAGGCGCTGCGCGAGCTGTACGAGGACGACGAGGAGGTGCACGCGCTGCTGGACCTGGCGCGCTCGCTCGAGGGCCTGGCCCGCAACGCCGGCAAGCACGCCGGCGGCGTGGTGATCTCGCCGACGCGGCTCACCGACTTCACCCCGGTCTATTGCGAACCGGGGGGCGTCAACGTCGTCAGCCAGTTCGACAAGGACGACGTCGAGGCGGTGGGGCTGGTGAAGTTCGACTTTCTCGGCCTGCGTACCCTGACCATCATCGACTGGGCGCTGCAGACCATCAACAAGCTGCGCCGCGAAGCCGGCGAGGCGCCGCTGGATATCGCCGACATCCCGCTCGACGACCGTCCCACCTTCGAGCTGCTCAAGGCCTACCAGACCACGGCGGTATTCCAGCTGGAGTCGCGCGGCATGAAGGATCTCATCAAGCGCCTGCAACCGGACAGCTTCGAGGACATCGTCGCGCTGGTGGCGCTGTTCCGGCCGGGACCGCTGCAGTCGGGCATGGTGGACGACTTCATCGCCCGCAAGCACGGACGGCAGAAGGTGGAGTATCCCCATCCCGACCTGGAACCCATCCTCAAGCCGACCTACGGTGTCATCCTCTACCAGGAACAGGTGATGCAGATCGCCCAGGTGCTGGCCGGCTATACCCTCGGCGGCGCCGACCTGCTGCGACGTGCCATGGGCAAGAAGAAGCCCGAGGAGATGGCCAAGCAGCGCGCCATCTTCACCGACGGCGCCACCGAGCGCGGGGTGGACGAGAAGACCGCCACCTACATCTTCGACCTGATGGAGAAGTTCGCCGGTTACGGCTTCAACAAGTCGCATTCGGCGGCCTACGCGCTGGTGTCCTACCAGACGGCCTGGCTCAAGGCCCACTACCCGGCCCCCTTCATGGCGGCGGTGCTGTCGGCGGACATGGACAACACCGACAAGATCGTGACCCTGATCGACGAATGCCGGCACATGGAACTGGAGGTGGTGCCGCCCGATATCAACCGCTCCGGCTACGCCTTCACCGTGGAGGGAAGTGACGGCCCGGTGATCTATGGCCTCGGTGCCATCAAGGGCGTGGGCGAGGGTGCCATCGAGGTCATCATCCAGGAGCGGCTCGCCAACGGTCCCTATGAATCCCTGCTGGACCTGTGCCGGCGGGTGGAGTCGCGCAAGGTGACGCGGCGGGTGTACGAGGCGCTCATCCGCGCCGGCGCCCTGGACAGCCTGGGGGAGAATCGCGCCACCCTGATGGCCGGTCTGCCGGCGGCGCTGAAGTCGGCCGAACAGTTCCTGCGCGACAGCGCCGCCGGCCAGACCGACATGTTCGGCAACGTCGTCGCGCCGGTACCACTCCCCGAGCGCGCCGGGGAACTGGTCGGGGTTCCCGAGTGGGACGAGGAACAGCGGCTCGCGGGTGAAAAGGAGACGCTCGGTCTCTATCTCACCGGCCACCCGATCGACCGTTTTCGGGAAGAGCTCAGCAGTATCGTCAGCGGCCCGCTGGCGGACATGACGGAGACCGCCGGCGCCGCCGGCGGGCGTACCCAGGAACGGAGCGTGGTGGTGGCGGGCCTGGTGGTGGAACTGCGCACCCGCAACACCCAGAGCGGCGCGCGCATGGCCTTCCTGACCCTCGACGACGGCAGCGCGCGCCTGGAGATCCGCGTGTTCACGCGCGTGTTCGAGCAGTACCGGGCGCTGCTGGCCAACGACAAGGTGCTGGTGGTGCAGGGCACCCTGGGCTACGACGACTACTCCGGCGGCATGCGCATGAACGCCGAGCGCATCTACGAGATCGACGAGGCGCGCGAAGTCTATGCCCGGCGCCTGGTGGTGAATGTCGCCGCGCGCCAGGCCGGCAACGGTTTCGTACGCTCACTGGCCGAGGTGCTCAACCCGTTTCGCGACGGCAGCTGCCCGGTGGGTATCCACTACCAGGGTGATTCGGCCCAGGCACACATCACTCTCGGCGAGGCGTGGCGGGTGCACCCCACCAACGAGTTGCTGCACCGCCTGCGCGAACTTGCCGGTGATCAGGGTGTGCGGGTGGTCTACTGACGGGGGGCGAAAGCCGAACCCGCCCACGGGGGGCTCGATGAGCACGGTTGCCCGCGCAAGCCCGCGCCGGCGTGGCGCCGATTCCTGCCGCGGTCTGTCGGGCTTCGCCGCGCCCGGCCCGAGCTACGGTTGCTTCACGGATCCGGCGGGCTTCAGATCGTCGTATTCGTGCCGCAGTTTTTCCAGCTCACGACGCCAGGCCTCGGCGTCACCATAGTCGAGGAAGTGCCCGAAACGGCTGTGCGGTGAGGGTATCCGACGGGCGTGCTTGATGGGACACCAGTACTGTTCGGTACGGGCCGCGACCTCGCGTGCAAAGGCGAGCACGCCGTTGCCGTAGCCGCAGTAGACGCAGTTGAGTTTCTCGATGCCGTTCAGGTAGCCGAGGTGCTGGCGATCGATGACAACGTGGTCGGAACGCCGCACCAGCGGGATGCGGTAGACCCGGAAACAGATCTGCTGGTAGACGATGACCGCCAGATCGAGCAGCGCCAGCGGTACCACCAGGCCGTAGATCACGGGCGCGCTGGCGATGTGCGCCAGCCGGGCGCCGGCGAGGAACTCGAACAGCCCGGTACGGTACTGGCGGTGCAGCCGCCGCATGCCTTCGCTGAAACGGACCTTGCGGTCCTCGATCTCGTAGCTCAGCTCCTCGCGGCGTTTCTCCACTTCTTCCTGGAGTTCGTCCTCCAGCGCCCGAATCCGGTCGAGGATGCCGGCAATGCGGTCGTTGATCATTGTGTCTTCTCCGTTTCCGCGGCCGGGCCCGCGGTCTGGCTCAGCGCGCCCGCCAGCAGCGACGCCAGGGGCAGGCGGTTGCTGGGGTGCGGCACGCTGTCGCTGCTGTAGACCCTGTCGATGCCGGCCCGCCGCAGCCGTTCCAGCGCATCATCCACGAACAGGGCATGGGTCACCAGTACCGAAATGGAGGCCGGCCGGTGGGCGCGCAGTTGCAGCGCCGTCTGTTCGAGCGTGCGCCCGGTGCTGGCGACGTCGTCGACCAGCACCAGCTGGCGGTCGCCATAATCACCCGCCGGAAGACGGATGCGGACATCGCGGTCGCCACGGCGTTCCTTGCGGGCGACGCGGTAGTCGAAACCGTGAACGGCGGCGATGGCCCGGACCCATTGTTCCGACTCGGCGTCGGGACCGACCAGAAAGGGCCGGTCGAACCGCTGCAGCAGAAAGTCGGCCATGGCCCGGTACGCCGACAGCGATACCGCACGGGGCACCGGTACCGCCTGGTCCAGGCGGTGCACGCGGTGCAGGTGCGGGTCGACGGTAATCAGGGTGTGAAAGCGCCGCGCCAGCAGCTCGCCGACAATGCGCTGACTGACGGCCTCGCCGGGATGGAAGGCGATGTCCTGGCGCATGTAGCACAGGTAGGGTGCCACCAGGGTCAGCTGCCGGGCGCCCAGCTGCAGGGCGGTCGCCGCCGCCAGCTCCAGCTCCACCAGGCGGGCGTTGGGATGATCCAGCGAACGGCACAGGGTGACCTCGGCCGGCAGTTGCGGCGGCAGCTGTACCCGGCTCTCGCCGTCGGGAAAGTGGTGGATGCGGACATCGGCGTAGACCAGTCCGGCCGCCGCGGCGAGCGCGCGCGCCTGTTCGCGATATTCCGGAAAGCCCAGCAACAGGCCGGCGCGGGTGTCTGTAGTCATGAGGCTTTCCATTTGTTATCGATTCATGGCCACGGAATCACACGGAAATGTTTTCCTGGCGTCATTCCTGCTGCGTCACTCCGGTGTGCGTAGAGATGACAGGACAGGACCGACGCGGAGCCAAAGGGGCTGTTGTCGTACCACCGGACCGGTTCCGGGTCGTGGCGTTTTCCCCTTCCGTGTGATTCCGTGGCCATCGAATCGACGGACCGTCCTGCCGGTCCTCAGCTTACCGTAAAACCGCTGTTGCCGGCAGCGGCCTCGCAGGCGAAGTCGAAGTCGGCCCGGAACTCGGCGTGGATGGCGTACAGGGGTTCGCCCTGTTCGACGCTGTCGCCGAGTTTCCGGTACAGGTCGACGCCGGCACCCTTGTCCATGGGGGCGCCGGCGAGGCGGGCGATGCGCGCCATCTGCAGGTTGTCGATGGCGCTGACGCGGCCGCTGGCCGGGGCGGGGATCTTGCGGCACAGGTGTCCGACCTGCGGAGTGGTTTCGGCCTTGCCCTGGGCCTCGATGATGGCCTGCATGCGCTCCAGGGCGCGCCCGGAGTCGAGGATGTCGCGCGCCAGTGCGTAGCCCTGGCCGCCGCGCACGTCCGGATCGAATTCCAGCACCCGGGCGGCCAGCTGCAATGCCTTCTCGCGCAGGTCGCGGGGCGCCTCCGGCCGGTTCTCCAGCACCTGCATGACGTCGCGGGTCTCCAGTACCGGGCCGATGCCGCGGCCGATCGGCTGGCGGCCGTCGGTGATGACCACCTCGAGGTGCAGGCCGATGCGGTCGCCGACGAACTCGAACAGCTTGCGCAGGCGCAGGGCATCGAGCTGGTGGCGTACCTTGGCGGTGGGGCCGACCGGGATGTCGATCAGCAGGTGGGTGGCGCCGGCGGCCAGCTTCTTCGACAGGATGGAGGCCACCATCTGGCCG
>DROT01000062.1 GCA_011321775.1 Gammaproteobacteria bacterium
AGCCATGCGCAATGGTGAACTTGCAGGCGGTGATCCGGAACAGTGTCTGGACGCGGCCGTGAGCGCCGGCCTCATCGAGGCACGCGAAGCCGACGCGGTACGGGCCGCGGTTGACGCGCGCCGGCGGGTCATCGGCGTGGACGAGTTCCCCGCCGACTACTGGAAGGAGGAAGAACACTCATGGCAGCACAAGCCAACCCCCTCGCAACAGGCCGGCCGGTCTTCGTAGTCGACGGCAGTCGCACGCCCTTCCTGCGGGCGCGCGGCAGGCCCGGGCCCTTTGCCGCCTCGGATCTCGCGCTGCAGGCCGGACGCAGCCTGATGCTGCGCCAGCCCTTCGGACCCGAGGATTTCGACCAGGTGATTCTCGGCTGCGTGATGGCGGGGCCGCACGAGGTGAACATCGCCCGGGTGGTCGCGCTGCGACTCGGTTGCGGCCAGCGGGTACCGGCGTTCACGGTGCAGCGCAACTGCGCCTCCGGGCTGCAGGCGCTGGATTGTGCCGCGCAGGACATCGCCGCCGGTCGCAGCGAGCTGGTGCTCGCCGGCGGTACCGAAGCCATGAGCCACGCGCCGGTACTGTTCAGCGAGGCCATGGTGAAGTGGCTGGCCGGCTTTTCGCGCGCCCGCAGCGCCGGTGCCCGGCTGCGCGCCACCGCCGCCTTCCGGCCGGCGTTCCTGAAACCGGTCATCGGCCTGCTGTGCGGCCTCACCGATCCGATCGTGGAACTCAACATGGGACAAACCGCGGAGGTGCTGGCGCACCGCTTCGGTATCGACCGCAAAACCATGGATGCCTTCGCCCTGCGCAGCCACCGGCGGCTGGCGCAGGCGGTCGACGACGGGCACCTGGACGAGATCGAACCCCTCTACGACACGCGCGGCCACTGCTACGAGCGCGACGACGGCCTGCGCGAGGACAGCAGCGCGGACAAACTGGCTCGCCTCAAGCCGGTATTCGACAAGCCCTTCGGCAAGGTGACCGCCGGCAACAGCGCCCAGATCACCGACGGTGCCGCCTGGCTGATCCTGGCCTCGGCGCAGGCGGTGGAAAAATACCGGCTGCCGGTGCTGGGACGTATCGTCGACAGTCAGTGGGCGGCGCTGGACCCGGCACAGATGGGACTCGGACCGGTACACGCCATGGCGCCGATCATGCATCGCCACCAGCTCGCCAGCGACGACGTCGACCAGTGGGAAATCAACGAGGCCTTCGCCGCCCAGGTGCTGGCCTGCCTGGAGGCCTGGAAGGACAGCCGCTACTGTCGTGAGGAACTGGGACTGGAGAGCGCCTTCGATCCCATAGAAGAGGAACGTCTCAACGTCGATGGCGGCGCCGTGGCGATCGGACACCCGGTCGGCGCCAGCGGCGCCCGCATCGTGCTGCACCTGCTGAGGACCCTGGAGCGCACCGACGGCCGGCGCGGCATGGCCAGCCTGTGCATCGGCGGCGGTCAGGGCGGCGCCATGCTGGTCGAGAGGACAGGGGCATGAACGGCGAGCGCAAGGACCGGGATCTCTATACCGTCCTCGACGAGGAAGGCATCGCCTGGCTGCACTTCGACAAACGCGACAGCGGTACCAACGTACTGTCGGCGCAGGTGCTGGAGGCCTTCTACGAGGAACTGCTGAGGCTGGAACAGGACCCGCCGCGCGGCCTGGTCATTCTCTCGGACAAGCCGAACGGCTTCATCGCCGGCGCCGACGTGCGCGAGTTCACCCGCCTGGAAACCCACGACCAGGCGCTGGCCGCCATCGAGAGCGGCCAGGCGGTGTTCGACCGGCTCGCGGCCCTGCCTTTTCCGACCGTCGCGCTGATCCACGGATTCTGCCTCGGCGGCGGCCTGGAACTGGCGCTCGCCTGCCGCTACCGGGTAGCACGCGACGATCCCGCCACCCGCCTCGGTCTGCCGGAGGTCCGGCTCGGCATCCACCCCGGTTTCGGCGGTTCGGTGCGCCTGACGGCCCTGATCGGACCGCTGGCCGCCATGGATCTCATGCTCAGCGGCCGCAGCGTCGACGGCCGCACGGCCCGGCGCCTGGGACTGGTGGACCACGTACAACCGCAGCGACACCTGCACACGGCGGCGCGGGCACTGGTACTGGACCCGCCCTTCCGCCACCGTCCCGGAAAGCTCGCCGCCCTCGGCAACCACCGCTGGGCGCGACCGCTGCTGGCCCGGGTTCTGCGCCGCAAGGTCGGGCGCAAGGCACGCCGCGACCACTACCCGGCCCCCTGGTCGCTGATCGACCTGTGGCAGCAGCACGCCGACGACGAGCGCGCCATGCTGCACGCCGAGGCCGGCTCGGTGGCCGATCTCATCATGGGGCCGACGGCGCAGAACCTGATCCGCGTGTTCCTGCTGCAGGAGCGGCTCAAGTCGCTGGGGCGCACTTCCGACTTCCGCCCGGCGCGGGTGCACGTGGTCGGTGCCGGGGTCATGGGTGGTGACATCGCCGCCTGGTGTGCCCTGCGCGGACTGCGGGTCACCCTCTCCGACCAGTCGCCCGAACGCATCGCCCCGGCGATCGGACGCGCCGCCACGCTGTTCCGGCGGCGCCTGAAACGACGGCGCCCGATCCAGGAAGCTATGGATCGCCTCATACCCGATCACCGCGGTCTCGGCGTGGAACATGCCGATGTCGTCATCGAGGCGATCTTCGAGGATGCCGATGCCAAGCGCGCGCTGTACCGCGAACTGGAACCGCGCATGGGCAGGGAAGCGGTGCTGGCGACCAACACCTCCAGCATTCCGCTGCAGGAGCTGCGCAGCGCCCTGCAGGACCCTGCCCGCCTGGTCGGGCTGCACTTCTTCAACCCGGTGGCCAAGATGCAGCTGGTCGAGGTCGTGCGCGACCGGGACACCGATGCCACGGTGGTGAACCGCGCCATCGGCTTCACCCGCCGTATCGACCGCCTGCCTTTGCCGGTCACCAGCACCCCCGGCTTTCTCGTCAACCGTATCCTCATGCCCTACCTGCTGGAAGCCGTGGAGCTGGAGAGCGAAGGCGTACCGGCGGTGGAGATCGACCGCCAGGCACTGGACTTCGGCATGCCCATGGGGCCCATCGAACTCGCCGACCGTGTCGGCCTCGACATCTGTCTGCACGTGGCCGGGATTCTCGGTGAACACCTGGGAACCGAGGTACCGACGCGGCTGCGACAGCTGGTCGAAAGCGGCCGCCTGGGACGCAAGAGCGGCGAGGGCTTCTACCGCTACCGCCGGGGCCAGGCGTTGAAGCCGGCCGTTCCCCGGGAACACCGCGACAATCCCGACGTCGGTGACCGCATGATCCTGCGGATGCTCAACGAGGCCGTGGCCTGCCTGCACCAGGGCGTGGTCGAGGACGGCGACCTGCTCGATGCCGGCATGGTCTACGGCACCGGCTTCGCGCCCTTTCGAGGCGGTCCGCTGCACTACATCGAGACCAGCGGTGCCGACACCCTGCTGCAACGGCTGCAGCAGCTGGAAAAGCGCTACGGTGAACGCTTCCACCCGGATGTCGGCTGGGAAACGATCATCGGCTTTGGCGATCAGCCGCCCCACAACCCGGAATCCGGAGCATGACCATGGTCAGCAACCCGATCTCACCGCAGCAGGCCGGCACCCTCGCCGGGCTGTTGCAACAGCGCGTGCAACGCTCTCCCGACGAAGTCGCCTACCGCTACTGGCACGAGGACAGCGAATGCTGGCGCGATCTGAGCTGGGCGGCGGTCGGCGCGGCCGTGGGTCGCTGGCAGGCGGCCCTGGCACGCGAGGGGCTGCAACCCGGTGAACGCGTCGCGTTGATGCTGAAGAACGGTCCCGAGTGGGTGATGTTCGACCAGGCGGCGCTGGCCAACGGGCTGGTGGTGGTGCCGCTGTACACTCAGGACCGGGCCGAGAACGTCGCCTACATCCTGCAGAATGCCGGCGTCAGACTCCTGCTCATCGGCGAACAGGAGCACTACGACTGCCTGCAGCCCGTGTGGCAGCAGCTGGACGGACTGCAACGCATCGTCAGCCTGGAACCGGTGGACACCGCCGGTCGCGAGGAAGCGCGGCTGGTGAGCGCCGGAGCCTGGCTGCCCGACCAAGGGGAGCTGAAGCCGCAGGCGGGCGATGCGCACGCGCTCGCCACCATCGTCTACACCTCGGGCACCACCGGCCGTCCCAAGGGGGTGATGCTGAGCCATCACAACATTCTCTGGAACGCCTTCCAGAGCCTGAAAAGGGTTCACGTGGAACCTGACGAGCTCTTCCTCTCCTTCCTGCCGCTGTCACACACCCTGGAACGCACCGCCGGCTACTACCTGCCGATGATGGCCGGCTCCACGGTGGCCTATAACCGCTCCATTGCGCTGCTGGCCGACGACCTGCTGGCAGTACGACCAACGGTGCTGATCTCCGTGCCGCGCATCTTCGAACGGGTCTACAACAAGATACACGCCGGCCTGGCGGCCAAACCGCCGCTGGCGCAGCGCCTGTTCCGCCTCGCTGTGGATACCGGCTGGCAGCGCTTCGAACACGGGCAGGGACGCGCTGCCTGGTCACCACGCCTGCTGCTGTGGCCGTTGCTGAAGAAACTGGTGGCCGACCAGGTGCTGGCGAGACTCGGTGGACGACTGCGCCTGGCCGTGGTCGGTGGCGCGCCATTGCCGCTGGAGGTGGCACGCCTGTTCATCGGCCTCGGTCTGCCCATGATCCAGGGCTATGGCCTCACCGAGACCAGTCCGGTGATCAGCGTCAACCCGCTGGAAAACAACGACCCCCGCAGCGTGGGCTGCCTGCTCGAGGGTATCGAGGCACGTATCGGTGAGCAGGAAGAACTGCTGGTACGGGGTCCCGGCGTGATGCTGGGCTACTGGGGGGACGAGACTGCGACCCGCGCCATCATCGACGGGGATGGCTGGCTGCATACCGGCGACAAGGCGCGTCTGGACAACGGCCAGCTGTATATCACCGGGCGCCTGAAGGAAATCATCGTCATGGCCAACGGCGAAAAGGTGCCACCGGCCGACATGGAGATGGCCATCTGCATGGACCCGCTGTTCGAACAGGCCATGGTGGTGGGTGACAACCGCCCCTTTCTGGCGGCCTTGCTGGTACTTGCACCGGAACCGTGGCGCAGGCTGGCACGGGAGCTGGGCCTGGATCCGGACGACCCGGAGGCCTGCCGGAGTTCGCGTGCCAGGGAGGTGGTACTGGAACGGGTGGCGCGACGGATCTCGTCCTTCCCCGGCTACGCCAACATTCGTCGCGTCTACTGCCAGCTGCAGCCCTGGACCATCGAGGACGGCCTCATCACCCCCACGCTCAAACTGAAACGCGGCGAGATCCAGGCACGCTTCGAAACCGAGATCGAGTCCCTCTACCGGGAACGTTGAGCGCCGGCTACAGCGGTCGCGACAGCCTGCTGGTAGTGAGCGGCGCGTGCGCACTCACGTCCAGTGGCCTGCGCACCTCGCGGCGACGGTCGCGGTTGCGGTAGAACATCAGATCCTGGATGACCGCCTCCGCCATGAAGTCGTGTTCGGCGAAGCGCAGGGCAATACGATCCTCGCCCGAACGACGCACCACGCGCGCGCAGATGCGCCGGTGGATGGTCTCGGCACCGGTCCATATGCGGAAGTTGAGGATCACGGAACGCTGCTGCGCGGGAAGATCCCCTTCCCACAGCACCACCGACACGCCGTTGCGACTGATGTTCTCGGCGTAGCCGTGGCAGCGCCCGGCACCCGGCTGGGCGATCTCGAGTTCGACCTGTACCTGATTGCGTTTTGCTTTTCTTCTTTCCACGGATGGACCTCTGGCTCGTTCGTTAAGCAAGACTCCGGTGACCCGAAGCGTCCCGGGACGCGCTCCCTGGGTGTCCCCGCGTCTTCCTGACGCCCGCCGGCCACGTCGGCAACGAGGACGGCGCGACAGCCTCGCCATCATGCGACACACACCCGGAGATTCCGTGACCGGCTCCGCACTTTAGCGACCGCCGCAGGGGAGACTTGATAGTGGAGAAAGCTCGTGCCGGCACGCCCGGGAGCGCCAGGCCCCGGGCTGGCATCCAGGGCGGCTTATCGCGCCGCCGGCGAGAACAGCCGATGGAAATTGCGCGTGGTGTAGTCGGCGAGCCGTTCCAGCGGCTCGCCGCGCAGCTCGGCGAGGTATTCGGCCACGTGGCGCACCCACGCCGGCCGGTTGGGCTTGCCGCGTCTGGGCACCGGTGCCAGGTAGGGGGAATCGGTCTCTACCAGCATGCGCTCGGCGGGCACCTTGCGCGCGACGTCCTTCAGATCCACGGCGTTCTTGAAGGTGACGATCCCGGAGAACGAGATATGGAATCCCAGGTCCATGGCGGCCCGGGCGGTATCCCAGTCCTCGGTGAAACAGTGCATCACCCCGCCGACCTCCCCCGCCTGTTCCTCGCGCAGGATGGCGAGGGTGTCTTCGCGGGCCGCGCGCGTATGCACGATCAGCGGCTTGCCGACCTGTCTCGCGGCGCGGATGTGGCAGCGGAAGCGCTCGCGCTGCCATTCCAGGTCACCCTCGCTGCGGAAATAGTCCAGGCCGGTCTCACCGATGGCGACGATACGCCCAGACTGCGCCAGCGCGACCAGCCGTTCCACCCCCGGTTCTTCCACGTCCCGGCCGTCCGGGTGTACGCCGACCGAGGCCGAGACCTGCGGCCAGGGTTCGATCAGTTCCATCATGGGAGCGAAGCGTTCCAGGCTGACGCTGACGCACAGCATGTGCTCCACAGCCTGCTCCTTCGCCTCGGCGATGACGTCGGCGATATCGAGCTGCTGCTGCGCGCACAGCATGTCCAGGTGACAGTGGGAATCGACCAGCATGGCGGTGAGCGGCCCGGGGCCGCCTACATGGTATGGGTGGGGCGGTCGGCGCTGAGCGCGCCGGCGAGGTAGGTCTCGATCTTCTTCTGCGCGGCGCCACCGTCGCTGTCGCTGAACTGGACGCCGATACCGGCGGCGCGGGCGCCCTGGGCCCCCTTGGGCGTGATCCAGATGATCTTGCCCGCCACCGGGATCTTTTCCGGCTCGTCCATCAGGGTCAGCAGCATGAACACCTCGTCACCGAGCTGGTAGCTCTTGCTGGTGGGAATGAACAGCCCACCGTTCTTCACGAACGGCATGTAGGCCGCGTACAGCGCACTCTTGTCCTTGATGGTGAGCGACAGGATACCCTGTCGTGCTCCGCCGGGTTTCATTGCCATTATGCCTGCTTACCTGCCACCTGTCGGGTACTGCCATCGCCACGCCGCGCCATCCGTGCCCAGGAGATCAGCAGGTCCTCCAGTAGCAACTGCCGGTTGAGACCGGAACCGATGCTGTTCAGGGCATCGCCGATACGGTCGGAAACGAGGAACAACTGCCGACAGTCTACCGTTTCTGCGATTTGCTGCAACATCCGCACCACCGCCTCGTCGGGCGGGCGTCGGCCGGCCTGTCGCCAGCGTACCAGGTCGCCGATCCATGCCGACCAGCGCTGCAGATACGGCACTTCGTCTCCCGCCGCCCATTCGCGTGCCAGTTCCAGCGGGTCCAGCCTGCCGGCGAACAGCTGCTGCAGCTGCCCGAGCTGGGCCTCGTAGTCATCGGCATCCTCCTGCGCCAGCCGCAGGGCGGCCAGCGGCGCCTCGCCGGCATGATGCAGGCAATGACGTGCGCGTTCCGGCTCGACACCCTGGCGCTGCAACCAGTCCACGGCGGCTGCCGTTGCAGGCAACGGAAAACGAAGCTGCTGGCAACGGCTGCGGATGGTGGCCGGCAGGCGCCCCGGTGCAGCCGACAACAGCAGCAACAGGGTATTGGCCGTCGGTTCCTCGAGGGTCTTCAACAGACTGTTGGCAGCGTTTACATTCATGGCCTCGGCCGGGTGCACGATGGCCACCTTGTAACGGCCGCCGTGGCTGGTCATGGCCAGTTCGGTGCAGACCTGCCGCACCTGGTCGACCTTGATGGCCTTGCCGCTTTCCTCCGGCTGCAGGTCCAGCAGATCGGGATGCGATCCGGCCTTCAGCCAGCCACAGGCCGTACAGTGTCCGCAGGCATGGCCGCGCCCGTCCGGCGTCTCGCACAGCAGCGCCGCAGCCAGCTCGTCGGCCAGGCGGCGCTTGCCGATGCCCTCGGGGCCGGCGAACAGCAGCGCGTGCGGCAGACGCCCCTGCCTGATCGCCCGCAGGAGCTGCTGCCACTGCGGTTGCAACCATTCGTGCAGCGCGGTCTCAGCCATTTCCCCTCGCCCCCGGGAGATGCCCGCGGCCGTCGAGCAGTTCGGCAATCACGGCGTCCAGCTGCTGCTGCACTTCGGCCAGTCCGCGGCCGGCGTCGATGACGCGGAAACGCCCGGGGTGCTCGCGGGCGCGCTGCAGATAGGCGCTGCGCACGCGTTGGAAGAAGGTGGCCTGCTCCTGCTCGAAGCGGTCCAGTTCACCACGCGCGCCCGCGCGCTGCATGCCGATCTCCACCGGCACGTCGAAGAGAATGGTCAGGTCGGGCTGGAAGCCGCGCTGCACCCAGTCTTCCTGTACCCGGATACGACCGGGATCCACACCGCGTCCGCCACCCTGGTAGGCGTAGGTGGCATCGGTAAAACGATCGCACAACACCCAGGTGCCCTCTTCCAGCGCCGGCAGTATGCGCTCCTGCAGGTGCTGGGCGCGCGCCGCAAACATCAGCAACAGCTCGGTATCGCTGGCCATGTCCCGGTTGTCGGGATCGAGCAGCAGGGTCCTGATCTTCTCGGCGAGGGGCGTTCCCCCGGGCTCGCGGGTGAGCAGCAGCGGCACGCCCGCCGCCTGCAGGCGCTCGTGGATATAGTCGAGGTTGGTGGACTTGCCGGCACCCTCCCCGCCCTCGAGGGTAATGAAACGTCCCCTGGCTGGCTGCTGCGTCATCGCTTTCTCTTGCGCTGGTAGCGGTCGACGGCACGGTTGTGCGCCTTCAGCGTGGCCGAGAACTGGTGGCTGCCGTCGCCACGGGCAACGAAATACAGTTCCTTGCCCGGCGCCGGATGCAACACCGCCTGTATGGCTCCCTTGCCGGGCATGGCAATCGGCGTCGGTGGCAGGCCGTTGCGGGTGTAGGTGTTGTAGGGCGTATCCCGGCGCAGGTCGCGGAAACGGATGTCCCCCTTGTAGTCGTCCCCCATGCCGTAGATCACGGTGGGGTCGGTCTGCAGCTTCATGCCTTTCTGCAGGCGCCGTATGAACACACCGGCGATACGCGGACGTTCCTCGGGGAGCCCGGTTTCCTTCTCGACGATGGAGGCGAGAATCAGCGCCTCATAGGGCGAGGCGAGCGGCAACCCCTTGTCGCGCTGCGGCCAGTTCTGTTGCAGGAATTCCTCCATGGCCGCATAGGCGCGTCGCAGGAATTCGATATCACTGGTGCCGCGCGGGAAATGGTAGGTCTCGGGGAGGAAACGCCCTTCCGGGTGCTCGCCCGGGTGGCCGATCGCGTTCATTACCGTGTCGGCATCCAGTGCCGGGAGGCGATGTTCCAGCACCGGGTCGGATGCCACGCGTTGCATCATCTCGCCGAAGTTCTCCCCCTCGATCAGGGTCAAGCCGTGCTGCACCACCTTGCCCTCGGTGAGCTGCTGCAGCAGCGCTTCCGGCGTGAGACCCGGCTGCAGGTGGTATTCGCCCGCCTTGATGCGGGCGTCGTGTCCGAGGTAGCGACCGAGCAGCACCAGGTAGAGCGGTTGCCGCACGATGCCTCGTTGCTGCAGTTCCCGGGCGATCTTTCTGAGCGTGCTTCCCGGTTTCACCACCAGATCGATGCCGGCCTCCGGAAGGTCCAGCGGAGCCTGGCGGAAGTTCTGGAAATCCATGATCAGCCACGCGGACACGAAGCTGAGGACGATCAGCAGCAGGCCGAGCAGGCGGAAGCCGATATCGGCCGGTGTCTTGTTGCGGGAGTCGTCGTTCACTCGGGGTACCAGTTGGTCTCCACGGGATTATCCGCATCCTCCAGCTGACTTTGCAAGCGTGCCCCCAGGGGCCCCGCTGGCAACGAGCGACCGTCGAGTTCGATGACGGGCCACAGGCCGATGAGACTGTTGCATACGAACAGTTCATCGACCTCCCGCAGTTCGCGTGCCTCGACCGCCCGCACCTCGGTGGTGATGCCCAGCGCGGATGCGCAGTCCAGCAACACCGAGCGCATGACGCCGGCGACACCGCAGGCGTCGAGCCGTGGTGTCACCAGGGTGTCGCCGTGCACCAGGAAGACGTTGCTCATGGTCCCCTCCACCAGGCGTCCGTTGCGGTCGAGCATCAGCCCTTCCGCAATGGCCGGATCGCTCCACTCGGCGCGCGCCAGCACCTGCTCCAGGCGGTTGAGGTGCTTGATGCCGGCCAGCAGCGGCTGCGGCGACAGGCGCGTCTCGCAGATGCGCGCGCGGATCCCCCGTTCGCGTTCCGCCGGCCACTGCGGCCAGCGATGCAGGCAGAGTATGCGCCGTGGCGGACCGCAACCCTCGATGCCATAACCGCGCGCCCCGTGGCCGCGACCGACGATGAGCTTGAGCACGGCCGTATCGACCCCCGCAGCCAGTTCCCGGATCTCGTCGACCAGGGGCCCGCGCTCGACCCCGCCGATCCGCAGCCGCTCGCAACCGGCCTGCAGACGTGTCAGGTGCCGCTGCAGGTGTTGCGGGCGTCCGTCGCACACGCGCAGGGTCTCGAACAGGCCGTCACCATACTGCAACGCGCGTTCGAGCACGCTGATGCGGGTCTCGGCCCGTCCGTCGACGCGACAGGCGATCAGCGTCACGAGGACTCTCCCTGCAAGGCCCGCAGCAGGCCGCGGGCCTTGGCCCGGGTCTCCTCGAGTTCACGCTCCGGTAGCGAGTCCGCGACGATGCCGGCACCGGTACGGAAAGTGATCCGATCCCGGTCACGGACCAGGGTGCGGATGAGGATATTGAGGTCCATGCTGTCGTCGCGGTTGAGGTAGCCGATGGCGCCGGTGTAGGCACCGCGCCCGACACCTTCGAGTTCCGCGATGATCTCCATGCACCGCACCTTGGGACAGCCGGTGATGGTACCGCCGGGGAACACGGCGCGTATCACCTGGCCGGGGGTGACCCCGGGGCGCCGGCGCGCGCGCACGTTGGACACGATGTGGTGCACGGTGGCGTAGGATTCGAGCGTCATCAGTTCGCTCACCTCGACACTGCCGGGAACGGCGATGCGTCCCAGATCGTTACGCTCGAGGTCGATGAGCATGACGTGCTCGGCGCGCTCCTTGGGATGACGCAGCAGCTCTTGCGAGTAGGCGCGGTCGGCGCCCCGGCGGGGGCTGCGCGGCCGGGTACCGGCAATCGGGCGCGTCTGCACTTCCTCGCCGCGCACTTCCACCAGGCGTTCGGGCGAGGAACACAGCAGGGCTCGATCACCCCAGCTGACCAGGGCGTTGAACGGGCCCGGGTTGGCGAGCCGCAGTCGACGATACAGGGCGTGCGTCTCGAGTTCCGACGGCCAGACACCCTGCCAGCCACGCGACAGGTTGACCTGGAATACATCCCCCTCCTCTATATAACGGAGGATACGTCCGCAGGCCTCGAGGTAGCGCTCCGGGTCCTCCTCTTCGAGTTCCAGGCCGGTGTTCGACGGTGGCGGGACCGGTGGCGACAGACGCTCGATGTCTTCGAGCATCGCCTGCAGCTGCTGCGACCGCTCGGCCACCAGCCAGCGCCGGCCACGCTGGTGGTCGTGAACGATGGCGGCGGGAAAGCGCGTCGCGCTGGCCACCGGCAGGCCGCCGGCCGCGGCCGGCAGGCGCAGACAGGGCTCGATCTGGCCGGCGAGCTCATAGCCGAGGTACAGGAACCAGCCGCCCTGGAAAGGCAGCGGACCGGGAGACGCGCGGTATTCCCGGCGCCAGTGATCGTCCAGCCGCTCGAGGAAATCGTCGCCCCCCTCCAGCTGACGCAGTTCGAGGACTTCACCGGGGAAGGCAAACAGGATATCGAAGCGCCCCGCAGGTCCCCGGGCGGCACTCTCGAGCAAATGCGGATAACGCCCGGGATCGGAAGCGTGCAGGTCGAGCAGATCGAAGTCGGCGGCGATCGCCTGTTGCTGCAGGTGACGGGAAGCGGCTTGGGTGAACGGCTTGGCGGCGGTCACTGGATGTTCGCGGACCGGGTGGCCTGAACGATAGCGATCATCCCCTTCGATGAAAGGCGGGAAGCCTGCCTCAGGCCGGTCTGCGGAAAATGATGGAACCGTTGGTGCCGCCGAAGCCGAAGGAATTCGACATCGCCGCCTCGATCCTCATCGGCCGTGCCTCGTTGGGCACGAAATCGAGATCACACTCCGGGTCCGGGTTGAACTGGTTGATGGTCGGCGGCGCCAGCTGGTCGCGGATCGCCAACACCGTGAACACGGCCTCGACCCCACCGGCAGCACCCAGCAAGTGTCCGGTCATCGACTTGGTGGAACTGACCGCGACCCGCTGCGCCTGTGGCCCCAGCGCGGTCTTGATGGCACGCACCTCGGCCACGTCACCGGTCGGTGTCGAGGTACCATGAGCGTTGACATAGTCGATCTGGTCGGCGTTCAGACCGGCGTCCTGCAAGGCATTGCGCATGCAGCGTGCGGCACCTTCACCGTCCTGGGCCGGCTGGGTCATGTGGTAGGCGTCGCCGCTCATGCCAAAACCCACCATCTCGGCATACACGCGGGCACCACGGGCACGGGCGTGCTCGTACTCCTCCAGCACCAGGACCCCGGCGCCGTCGCCGAGCACGAAGCCGTCACGATCGCGGTCCCAGGGCCGGCTGGCGGCCTGCGGATCCTCGTTACGCCGTGACAGGGCCTTCACCGCGGCAAAGCCACCCAGCCCGGTCGGCGTGGTCGCCATCTCGGCACCGCCTGCAAACATCACGTCGGCATCACCGTAGGCGATGATGCGCGCGGCCTCGCCGATGCTGTGGGTACCGGTGGTACAGGCCGTGACCATCGCCAGGTTGGGACCCTTGAGCCCGTAGCGAATGGAGAGGTTGCCGGAGATCATGTTGGTAATGCTCCCGGGCACGAAGAAGGGCGAGATCTTGCGCGGACCACCGTTGCGGTAGGCTTCGTAGTTCTTCTCGATGCCCAGCAGGCCACCGATACCGGAACCGATGGTGACGCCGATGCGTTCGGCATTGGCCTCGTTCACCTCGAGACCGGAATCCGCCATCGCTTGTATGCCCGCCGCCATGCCGTAATGGATGAATACATCCATCTTGCGGGCTTCCTTCTTGTTCAGATACTCGCCAACGTCGAAACCCTCGATGGTGCCGCCGAAACGCACCGGGAATTCGGAGACGTCAAAGGCCGTAACCGGACGAACACCACTGTTACCGGCGGTGATGTTGGCCCAGGCCTCATCCACGGTAAGCCCGACCGGGCACACGATGCCCAGGCCGGTAACCACGACTCGACGTTGCAACACTGATGCTACTCCGGTCCGTTGACAGACGTATGGGAGGGAACGGAAGCCGGGCGCGGCGCCCCCTTGCGGGGGGCGACGCCCGGTTCGTGGGGAAGGCGGCGTTTAACCGAGGTGTGCCTGGACGTAGTCGATCGCCTGCTGGACGGTGGTGATCTTCTCGGCCTCCTCGTCAGGGATTTCACACTCGAATTCCTCTTCGAGCGCCATGACCAGTTCGACGGTGTCCAGGGAGTCCGCGCCGAGGTCGTCCACGAAGGATGCTTCATTGGTCACGGCATCTTCGCTGACGTCCAGCTGTTCGACGACGATTTTCTTGACCCGCTCTTCAACATTGCTCATTGCTGAAATGTCCTCAGTTAATAGTACAGGTTGTAATCGGTCCAGGCTGCGCGGGTATTCTAGTGAAAAGCGGTTGACCAATCCAGTTGCCATCCGTCTTTCCAGGGCATCCGCAGTAGCCGCGCTGCCAGGCGCGACAGCCGCTGGGCCTGGCGCACGCTAACAGATATTTTATTGCACGTAAACATGAGACTAGCCTGTATAGCTCATGCCGTTTATCAGCGCCTCCAGGCGACACACCGGCGCTCGCGGCAGCATCACTCAGGCCATGTACATGCCGCCGTTCACGTGCAGGGTTTCACCCGTGATATAGGAAGCCGCCGGCGAGGCCAGGAAGGCGACGGCGGCGGCGATGTCGTCGACACTGCCGAGGCGGTCGAGCGGAATCTGGCGAACCAGCTGGGTGCGCTGTTCCTCCGGCAGGGCACGCGTCATGTCGGTATCGATGAATCCCGGCGCCACCGCGTTCACGGTGATGCCGCGCGAACCGACCTCGCGCGCCAGCGCCTTGCTGAAACCGATCATGCCCGCCTTGGCGGCGCAGTAGTTGGCCTGCCCCGGATTACCGGTGGCACCCACCACCGAAGCGATATTGATGATGCGTCCGTGGCGTGCCTTCATCATGCCGCGCAGGCAGGCCTTGCTGAGGCGGAACACCGAGTTGAGGTTGGTGTCGATGACCTCGTTCCACTCGTCGTCCTTCATGCGCATGAGCAGGTTGTCGCGCGTGATGCCGGCGTTGTTGACCAGGATGCTCGGGGCACCGAAGCGATCCTTGATGGCCGCCATGAGGGCCTCGATGGACCCGGTTTCGGTGACGTTCAGTTCCAGGCCCAGGCCCTCGACACCGTCTTCATCCAGTTGCGCCTGTATGGCGGCGGCCCCTTTCGCCGTGGTGGCGGTCCCGACCACGCGTGCCCCCTGCCGTCCGAGCGTGGCGGCGATGGCCTGGCCGATTCCGCGACTGGCGCCGGTAACCAGCGCGATTTCCTGTTTCAGTGGCATGGTGCGCTTCTCCCTCCTGTTCAGGCGATGGCAGCCAGCGCCTGGTCGATATCCGCGGCGTTCTGTAACGGAACCGCCACCATGGTCTTGTCGATGCGTTTGTTGAGACCGGCCAGCACCTTCCCGGGTCCCGCCTCCAGCACCAGCGGAATGCCCGCCGCGTGGATGGCGCGCACCGTCTCCACCCAGCGCACCGGCCGGTACAGCTGCGCCGCCAGCGCCTCGCGGATGCCCGCGGCATCCGCATGGACGGCCACGTCGACGTTGTGCAGCACCTCGATGGACGGTGTGTGGATCTCGATCGCCGCCAGCTCCGCAGCCAGCGCCTCGGCGGCCGGTTTCATCAGGATACAGTGCGAAGGGACCGACACCGGCAGCGGCAGCGCGCGCCTGGCACCGGCCTCCTTCGCCAGCGCGATGCCGCGCTCCACCGCAGCCGCATGTCCGGCGATCACCACCTGGCCCGGCGAGTTGAAATTGACGGCACTGAGCACCTCGTCCCCGGCTGCCTGTTCGCACAGTTCCTGCACGCGCTCGTCCTCCAGACCGAGGATGGCCGCCATGGCCCCGGTCCCCTCCGGCACCGCTTCCTGCATGAAACGACCACGCTTCTCCACCAGCGCCACGGCATCGGCGAACGCCAGCGCCCCGGCGCACACCAGCGCGCTGTACTCGCCCAGGCTGTGACCGGCCATGAGTCGCGGCACCGCGTCGCTGCGCGACTGCCAGCAGCGCCAGGTGGCGACCCCGGCCGCCAGCATGGCCGGCTGGGTGCAGCTGGTCTGGTTGAGCAGCTCGGCCGGGCCGTTGGCGACCCGGTCCCAGAGATCATAGCCGAGCACCGAGGAGGCCTCGGCAAAGGTGTCGCGCACCTGTGGATAGTGCGCCGCGAGATCGGCGAGCATGCCGACCGACTGCGAGCCCTGACCGGGAAAGACCATGGCAAAGGAAGAGCTGGAACTGTTCATGGGCAGACTGTTCAGTACTTGAGAAGAATGGATCCCCAGGTGAAACCGCCGCCAAAGGCCTCCATCAGCAGCGTCTCGCCGCGCTGGATGCGACCGTCGCGCACGGCGACGTCGAGTGCCAGCGGCACCGAGGCGGCCGAGGTGTTGCCGTGCTCACCGACGGTCACCACCACGTGATCCATGGACATGCGCAGCTTCTTGGCGGTGGCCTGGATGATGCGGATGTTGGCCTGGTGGGGAATCAGCCAGTCGATGTCGCTCTGCTCCAGGTTGTTGGCTTCCAGGGTCTCGTCGACGATGCGTCCCAGGGTGTTGACCGCCACCTTGAACACCTCGTTGCCTTTCATGGTGACGTAGCCGTTGCCATCCCGAAGGCTGTCGTACCCCTGGCTGATGCCGCCCTTGACCGACAGCAGGTTCTCGTAGGCGCCGTCGGCGTGCAGGTGGGTGGACAGGATGCCGGGTTCCTCGCTGGCTTCCACCACCACCGCACCCGCACCGTCGCCGAACAGCACACAGGTGCTGCGATCGTTCCAGTCCAGCAGGCGGGTGAGCGTTTCGGCACCGACCACCAGGGCACAACGGGCACTGCCGGTGCGAATGAACTTGTCGGCCACGCTGAGGGCATAGACGAAACCGGTGCAAACGGCCTGCACGTCGAAGGCGGCACAGCCGTGCCGGTCGAGCCGCTTCTGCAACAGGCAGGCGGTACTCGGAAACACCCGGTCCGGCGTGGTGGTGGCGACGATGATGAGATCGATGTCCTGGGCGTCACGACCGGCCGCCTCCAGCGCGCGCTGCGAGGCATACTCGGCGAGGTCCACCGTGGTCTGGTCCTCGGCCGCGACGTGGCGGGTGCTGATACCGGTACGCTCCCGAATCCACTGGTCGCTGGTATCGACCAGTTTCTCCAGGTCCTGGTTGGTCAGCACCTTGTCCGGCAGGTAGCTGCCGGTTCCGCTGATGCGCGTATAGATCATACCGCTTGCCTCTGTTCGAGGATCGCCTGCAGGCGTGAACTGATGAGCCGGGGAACGTCCTGTTCCGCCACCACGGCCGCCACGCCGATGGCGTTGGCGAAGGCGAGCGCGTCGGCACCGCCATGGCTCTTGATGACGGAGGCCCGCAGACCGAGCAGGCTGGCGCCGTTGTAGCGCCGCGGATCGATCTGCCGGCGAAAGGCCTTGAGCACCGGCATGGCCACCAGCCCGGCCAGCCGGGTCAGCGGATTGCGCATGAACTCGCGCTTCATGAAATGGGAGATCATGCGCGCCACACCCTCGGTGCTCTTGAGCGCGATATTGCCGACGAAACCGTCACAGGCGACCACGTCCACCGTGCCGCTGAAGATATCGTCCCCTTCGACGAAGCCGACATAGTTCAGCGACGCGGAGGACAGCAGCGCCGAGGCCGCCTTGAGCGTCTCGCTGCCCTTCATCTCTTCCTCGCCGACGTTGAGCAGGCCGACGCGCGGATCGCGGTTACCGTCTACCGCCTGCGCCAGCACCGAGCCCATGAGCCCGAACTGGAACAGGTGTTCCGCCGAACTGTCGATATTGGCGCCGAGGTCCAGCATCCAGGTATGGCCCCCTTCCATGTTCGGCAGCGAGGTGCAGATCGCCGGTCGGTCGATGCCGGGAAGCGTCTTCAGCACGTAGCGCGCGGTCGCCATCAGCGCACCGGTATTGCCGGCGCTCACGCAGGCCTGCGCCTGCCCTTCCTTGACGGCGTTGATCGCCACCCGCATGGAGGAGTCCTTCTTGAATCGCAGCGCCCGCGAAGGCGGCTCGTCCATGTCGACCGTCTGCGAGGCGTGGCGAACCTGCAGGCGCGGCTCGCCGGCCGCGCCCAGTGTTTCCAGGCGGGCACGGACGATGTCCTCGTCGCCCACCAGCAGCAGATGCAGGTCTTCACGCGCGGCCAGGGCGCGCAGGGCCGCCGGCAGGACCACCTCCGGCCCCCGGTCGCCCCCCATCACGTCCAGCGCTATGGTCAGCCGGTCAGACATGCGGCACCGGCGCGCTGCGCCCCGCGCTCACGGCGAAGGCGCGCAGCGGGCAATGCAGATCAGTCAAGATCCTTGTTCACGACCTTGCGACCGCGATAATAGCCGTCCGGGCTGATGTGGTGACGAAGATGGGTCTCCCCGGTGGTCTGCTCGACCGACAGCGTGGCACTTTTCAGGCTGTCGTGCGAGCGACGCATTCCACGCCTGGACGGGGTCTTACGGCTTTTCTGAACCGCCATGATACTCTCCTGCAGATTCAACTCGTGGTACGAGTCTTCAGTTTTTCCAATACGGCAAACGGACTGTCGGGTTGGGGCAGCGGCCGGTTGCGGTAACCGCTGCTGCACGGCTCCGCGTCCCCGTGCACCGCGATCGCCGGCAGCGCCAGCAACACCTCGTCCTCGACCAGATCGACGCTGCGCAACGGCTCCCCGTTCGCCAGCAGCGGTTCATAACCGGCCGGCAAGCGCCCGGCTTCGACCTCGTCGGCGACGATGCCGAGGCGGAACTCCAGCTCCAGTGGCAGGCGAAGCGCTTGCAGGCAACGCTGGCACACCAGGCTGAGCGTTCCACCGATCCGTCCTTCCAGCACGCGGATGCGGCGCTCGTCGAGGCGGAAACGCATCTCCACCTCGAGCGTCCCCGTGCTCTGTGCGAGTTCGGGCCGCACGCGTTCCAGCTGCGCGACCGCCACGCTACCGCGAAACGATCGCCCCGCGTCGGCCAGCCGGGCGGGCTCCAGATACTCCGGAAGACAGTCCAACATAAGCCGACCATGATACCGGGCGACCGTGCCCGGTGTCAAAGCCAAACCATTGAAAAAACCGCACCTTAGCGCCCCAATCGGCGCCTCATCCGGTTGACAGGACGATAAAATTTGCGTACAAAAACAAGCTCTTTTGGGATTTCCCGGTGGTCACGCCGCGCCAGGCCCCGGCGGATCTGCGACGCCGGGCGCACGGGGACGGGTGACGCTTGATCAAGAAGATCCTCATAGCCAACCGCGGCGAGATCGCCGTTCGCATCGTGCGCGCCTGCCAGGAGGCCGGCATCGAATCGGTGGCCATCTACTCCGAGGCCGACCGCCATGCGCTGCACGTCAAGAAAGCCAGCGAGGCCTACAGCATCGGCCCCGACCCCGTCGCCGGCTACCTCAACGCCCATCGCATCGTCAACCTGGCGCTCGCCACCGGCTGCCAGGCGTTACACCCCGGCTACGGCTTCCTGTCGGAGAACCCGGAGCTGGCGCGCATCTGCGCGCGCCGCGGCGTCAAGTTCATCGGTCCCGACGAACAGGTGATCCGCCGCATGGGCAACAAGATCGAGGCGCGGCGTTGCATGCAGGCCGCCGGCGTACCCGTGGTCCCCGGCAGCGATGCCAGTCTTGCCGACCTCGACGAGGCCCTGGCCGTGGCCAGGGACATCGGCTACCCCGTCATGCTCAAGGCGACCTCCGGCGGCGGCGGCCGCGGTATCCGTCGCTGCAACCACGAGGGCGAACTGCGACACAACTACCAGCGGGTGCTTTCGGAGGCACGCAAGGCCTTCGGGAGCGCCGAGGTCTTCCTGGAAAAATGCATCGACCGGCCACGCCACATCGAGGTGCAGATCCTCGCCGACGAACACGGCAACGTGATACACCTGTTCGAGCGCGACTGCTCCATCCAGCGACGCCACCAGAAACTGATCGAGATCGCCCCCTCGCCGCAGCTGGACGACACCCAGCGCGCCGAGATCGGGGACTGTGCGGTACGCGCGGCCCGGGCGGCGGGCTACCAGAACGCCGGCACCGTCGAGTTCCTGCTGGACAACAACGGGCATTTCTACTTCATGGAGATGAATACGCGTCTGCAGGTCGAACACACGGTCACCGAAAACATCACCGGCATCGACATCGTCGCCGAGCAGATCCGCATCGCCAACGGACTGCCACTGCTGTTCGAACAGCACGAGATCGAGCGCCGCGGTATCGCCATGCAGTTCCGCATCAATGCCGAGGACCCGAAGAACGACTTCCTCCCCAGTTTCGGGCGCATCACCCGCTACTTCGCGCCCGGCGGTCCCGGTGTACGCACCGACGCCGCCATCTACAGCGGCTACACCATTCCGCCCTACTACGATTCCCTGTGTGCCAAGATCACGGTCTGGGCACTGGACTGGGAGGAACTGGTCAGCCGCGCCCGGCGGGTACTGCTGGACACCGGCGTCTACGGGGTGAAGACCACCATCCCCTACTATCTCGAACTGCTCAAGGTGCCGGAATTCCGGGCCGCCCGCTTCGATACCGGCTTCGTCGAGGACCACCCGGAACTGGTGAACTACACCACCAGCCGCCCGGCCCGCGAGCTGGCGGCCGTCGCCGCCGCGGCCATCGCCGCGCAGGCCGGCTATTAAACCGGCAACCGGATATGTCGGGTTGATCAGGACCTACAGGAAACCGCCATGCCCAGAGTCAGGATAACGGATGTCATACTGCGCGACGCGCACCAGTCGCTGATCGCCACGCGCATGCGCACGGCGGACATGTTACCCGTGTGCGAACGCCTCGACGCCATCGGTTACTGGTCGCTGGAGGTATGGGGAGGCGCCACCTTCGACGCCTGCCTGCGCTACCTCAAGGAAGATCCCTGGGAGCGCCTGCGCAGCCTGCGCGCCGCCCTCCCCGGCACGCGCCTGCAGATGCTGCTGCGCGGCCAGAACCTGCTCGGCTACCGCCACTACTCGGACGACGTGGTCAGGGCCTTCGTGCACAAGGCGGCCGACAACGGCATCGATGTATTCCGCGTCTTCGACGCCCTCAACGACGTGCGCAACCTGGAGACGGCGGTGGCCGCGGTACGTGACAGCGGCAAGCACGCCCAGGGCACCATCTGCTACACCACCAGCCCGGTGCACAGCATTCCCGGCTTCGTCGACATGGCCCGCCAGCTGACGGATATCGGTTGTGACAGCATCGCCGTCAAGGACATGGCCGGGCTGCTGACCCCCATGGCCAGCGCAGAACTGTTCGACAAGCTGCGCCGGGCGGTACCGGTACCCGTGCACCTGCACTGCCACGCGACCGCGGGCACCGCCGAGATGAGTCAGCTGAAAGCCATCGAGAACGGCTGCGAACACATCGATACCGCCATCTCCGCCTTTGCCGGCGGCGCCTCGCACCCGGCCACGGAGACCATGGTGGCCGCCCTGCGCGACACGGCCTGGGATACCGGCCTGGACTTGCGGGCACTGCAGGACATCGGCTTCTACTTCAAGGAGATCCGCAGGAAATATCACCAGTTCGAGAGTGAACTGACCGGTCTCGATACCCGGGTACAGGTCTACCAGGTACCTGGCGGCATGATCTCCAACCTCTATACCCAGCTGCGTGAACAGGGCGCGCTCAAGCACATCGAGGAGGTGTTGCAGGAAATCCCGCGGGTGCGCGAGGACCTCGGGTACCCGCCGCTGGTCACGCCCACCTCGCAGATCGTCGGCAGCCAGGCAGTGATGAACGTGCTCTCCGGTGAACGCTACAAGACCATCAGCAACGAGGTGAAACTCTATCTTCAGGGGCGCTACGGCCGCGCCCCCGGCCCGGTCAATCACATCGTTCGCCAGCAGGCGATCGGCAACGAGGACGTCATCGACCAGCGCCCCGCCGACCTGCTGAAGGACGAGATGGACAGCCTGCGCGCGGAAATCGGCGAACTGGCGCGCAGCGACGAGGACGTGCTCACCTATGCCATGTTCCCCGACCTCGGCCGCGACTTCCTCGAACAGCGCGCCGCCGGCACCCTCACTCCCGAACCGCTGGAACCGCTGCCGGTCGCCGGGGAACCCGCTCCCAGGCCCACGGAGTTCAACGTCACCCTGCACGGCGAAACCCATCACATCCGCATCACCGGCACCGGCCATCATACCCAGGACGAACGCCCCTTCTACATGACGGTCGACGGCGTGCCGGAGGAGGTGCTGGTGGAGACCCTGTCGGTGCTCGAGGAGAGTGCGGCCGGCGGCGGCACCTCGCCCAGGGGCAGCAAGCGGCCACGGGTATCGGGCCCCGGTGATGTGAGCACCTCGATGCCGGGCACCGTGGTCGATGTCCTGGTGGAACCCGGCGAGCGCGTGGAGGCCGGCGATCCGGTACTGGT
Source organism: Gammaproteobacteria bacterium (assembly GCA_011321775.1). Lineage (GTDB taxonomy): Bacteria > Pseudomonadota > Gammaproteobacteria > DSM-19610 > DSM-19610 > Thiogranum. Next base: position 21,895 of record DROT01000062.1, read on the forward strand.
GACCGAGGCCATGAAGATGGAGACCGAGATCCAGGCACCGCTCGCCGGTACCGTGAGCGCCATCCACGTCGCCCGCGGCGACAGCGTCAACCCCGACGAGACCCTCATCGAGATCGTTCCGGAAAGCACGGACGGGCACTGAACTTGACTCCTGTCAATGCCTGCCGATAGGGATTCCAGTATACTGGATAAATTCATTTCAGGAGCACGACCGATGCTGGAACGACCCTCCAAGGACCTGCTTTCCCGTTCCGGGAAAAAGAAAGGCAAATCCGGGAAATCCGTGAGCAAGCTCAGCCGCGCGGAGATCTTCCGGCGCGGCAACTATCCCTACACCCGCAAGATGTCGCGCAAGGAGTACGAGAAGAAGAAGGAACTGCTGCAGATCGAGCTGATCAAGATGCAGAACTGGGTCAAGGAGAGCGGCGAGCGCATCATGATCCTGTTCGAGGGCCGGGACGCCGCCGGCAAGGGCGGCACCATCAAGCGCTTCATGGAACACCTCAACCCGCGCGGCGCCAGCGTGGTGGCCCTGGAGAAGCCCACCGAGGCGGAACAGGGACAGTGGTACTTCCAGCGTTACATCGACCACTTCCCCACCGCCGGCGAGATCGTCATGTTCGACCGCTCCTGGTACAACCGCGCCGGCGTCGAGCGGGTCATGAAGTTCTGCACTTCCGCGCAATACCTCGAATTCATGCGCCAGGCGCCGGAACTCGAACGCATGCTGACCCGCAGCGGCATCCGCCTGTTCAAGCTGTGGTTCTCGGTCAGCCGCGAGGAGCAGTTCCGCCGCTTTCAGGCGCGCCGCAAGGACCCGCTCAAGCAGTGGAAGCTGAGCCCCATCGACATGGCCTCGCTGGACAAGTGGGACGAGTACACGGAAGCCAAGGAAGCCATGTTCTTCTATACCGATACCGCCGACGCCCCCTGGACGGTGATCAAGTCCGACGACAAGAAGCGCGCGCGCATCAACGCCATGCGCTTCATCCTCAGCCAGATCCCCTACCCCAACAAGAATCCGGACATCCGCCTGGAACCGGATCCGCTGATCGTCGGCTCGGCCGCCAACATCTACGAGGAAGGCGAACGACTGCTGAGCATCGATGCCCGCAGGAAGGACGACGAGGGAGCGCAGGGGAAATGACCAGACTTCAGTCCACCCAGGCGGAAGCGGCCGTCCAGCACTTCCGCGAACTGCTCGGCGAGGAACAGGCCAGGGCCATCGGTGCGCGCCATTTCGACAAGCTGCACCTGATCATCGAATCGGCCATCGACGCTGCGGTCATGGAGGAAATCAACCGCTATGCCGGCGAACTGGAAGACATCGTCAAGCGCATGAAGCGCAGTTCGGAACGTTTCGACAACAGCGTGGCAGCAGCCGAAGACTGACCGCCCCTCCGACGGAAGCGGGCATCGCAGTGGACGGAACGCTCTCCGTGTTTTCCGTGGCCGGTTACGCCCTTGGCCGTTTCTCGGCGCCGATACGCTCCAACCCGCCCATGTAGGGTCGCAGCTCTGCCGGCACCACGATCGACCCGTCCGCCTGCTGGTAGTTCTCCATCACCGCCACCAGCGTACGTCCCACCGCCAGGCCGGAACCATTGATGGTGTGCACCAGCTCCGGCCGGCCGCTGTCCGGGTTGCGATAGCGTGCCTGCATGCGCCGCGCCTGGAAGTCCAGGAAGTTGCTGCAGGAAGAAATCTCGCGATAGGTCTGCTGTCCCGGCAGCCAGACTTCGAGGTCATAGGTCTTGGCGGCGGAGAAACCCAGGTCACCGGCGCACAGGCTCACCACCCGGTACGGAAGCTCCAGCCGCTGCAGGATGCTCTCGGCGTGGCCGGTCAGCTGTTCCAGCGTATCCCAGGAATCTTCCGGGGCCACGACCTGCACCATCTCCACCTTCTCGAACTGGTGCTGGCGGATGAGGCCGCGGGTATCCTTGCCGTAGGACCCGGCCTCGGAACGAAAACAGGGGGTATGGGCCGTCAGTCGCAGCGGCAGCTCGGCGGCCGCCAGGATCTCGCCTCGCACCAGGTTGGTGAGCGGCACCTCGGCGGTCGGGATGAGGTAATAGCCATGGTCGCCGCGGGTGGCGAACAGGTCCTCCTCGAACTTGGGCAACTGGCCGGTACCACGCAGGCTGTCGGCGTTCACCAAGTAGGGTACGTAGCATTCGCGGTAGCCGTGCTCGCCGGTATGCACGTCGAGCATGAACTGGGTGAGCGCCCGCTGCAGCCGCGCCAGCGGACCGCGCAGCACCGCAAAGCGCGAACCGGACAGTTTCGCCGCGGCGTCGAAGTCCATGCCTCCCAGTGCCGCACCGAGGTCGACGTGATCCTTCGCTTCGAAATCGAATACCGGCGGCTCGCCCCAGCGCCGCAGCTCCAGGTTGTCGCTCTCGTCACTGCCATCGGGCACCGATTCGTGCGGTACGTTGGGGATCTCCAGGAGCATGTCGTTGAGCTGTTGCTGCACGCGCTCCAGTTCATCCCTGGCCTGCTCCAGCTGCTCGCCCAGCCCGGCGACCTGGTCCAGCAGCGGCTGGATATCCTCGCCGGCGGCCTTGGCGCGGCCGATGGATTTCGAATGCCGGTTGCGTTCGGCCTGCAGTTCCTCGGTGCGCACCTGCAGTTCCTTGCGGCGCCCTTCCAGCCGGCGCAGCCCTTCGACGTCGAGTTGGTAGCCGCGCCGCCGCAGCAGTGCGGCGATCTCTTCCGGATTGCGGCGCAGTCGTTTTGGATCCAGCATGGGTCAGAAGTTTCCGTCAGCGATTCATCTCGGCCTGCCAGCGCACGACGTGGCCGGGCGGCACCAGGTCCCGCAGGTGTTCGATGATGACTTCCACCTTGTCGGGGCGGTCGAAGAACTCCACCGTTACCGGCAGGTCCAGTGACAGATCGACCAGCGAAGCGGTGTGCACCACGCCGCTGCCGCCGAAACCGGCCTGGGCGCGGAACACGGTCACGCCGCGTACCTTTTCCCGGTCGTGCAGCCGCTTCAGCAGCGGCTCCAGGGTGTGGTTCGCCTCGGTCAGGTAGACGCGTACGAAAGTCACGGTTTCCCAGCTCATATCTGCCTCGCCACGATGGCTCCCAGTGCCGCCGCCAGCACGCACAACAGCACGCTGAGCAGCACGTTCATCAATGCCCTGCCCGCCTGCCCCGCCTCCAGCAGGTTGAAGGTCTCGAGCGAAAAGGTGGAAAAGGTGGTGAAGGCACCCAGCAGGCCGATCAGCACGAAGGCCCGCAGCGCCGAGCCGGACAGGGTGCGCTCGATCAGCCAGACATAGAGAAAACCCATCACCAGGCTGCCGAGCACGTTGACCGTCAGCGTCCCCCAGGGGAAGGCGCGCCCCGCCAGCGCATAGACGCCGGTGGACACCCAGTAGCGCAGCAGCGCACCCACGGCGCCGCCACCGGCGATGGCGAGTACCTCTGTCATGGCGCGCCAATATACCGGAAGCGCACCCCGGCCGCATTCATTTGTCCCGCCCCTGCGCCTTGCGGTCGAGTTCCGCCAGATGCTGCAGCTTGTCGCGGATCTTCACTTCCAGGCCGCGCCCCACCGGCCGGTAGTAGCGCGTGCCCTGCAGGCCCTCGGGGAAATAGTTCTCGCCGGCGGCATAGGCCTCGGGTTCATCGTGGGCATAGCGATAGGCCCTGCCGTAGCCGAGTTCCTTCATCAGCCGCGTGGGGGCATTGCGCAGGTGCACGGGCACCTCCAGCGAACCGTGGCGGGCGGCATCCTTGCGCGCGGCGTTGAAGGCGGTGTAGACGGCGTTGCTCTTGGGTGCGCAGGCCAGGTAGACCACCGCCTGGGCAATCGCCAGCTCGCCCTCGGGACTGCCCAGGCGCTGCTGCACGTCCCAGGCGCTCAACGCCAGCGTCAGGGCACGCGGGTCGGCGTTGCCGATGTCCTCCGAGGCCATGCGCACCACCCGGCGGGCGATGTACAGCCCGTCGCAACCACCGTCCAGCATGCGCGCCAGCCAGTACAGGGCGGCGTCCGGCGAGGAACCGCGCACCGACTTGTGCAACGCCGAGATCTGGTCGTAGAAGGCTTCACCCCCCTTGTCGAAGCGGCGCACGCCGCCGGCGATGACTTCGGCGAGTTCGGCCGCACCGATCTCGCTGCCCGGCGGCGCCAGATCGAAGGCGATCTCCAGCAACGTCAGCGCCCGCCGGGCGTCGCCGTCGGCCGCACGCGCAATGCGCTCCAGGCCTTCCGTATCGATGCGTACATCACTGGCCCCGAGGCCGCGCTCACGGTCGTCCAGCGCCTGGCGCAACACTTCCACCAGCTCGCCCTCCTCCAGCCGCCGGAGCACATAGGTGCGCGCGCGTGACAGCAGGGCGTTGTTGAGCTCGAAGGAAGGATTTTCGGTGGTGGCGCCGACGAACAGCACGGTGCCGTCCTCCACATAGGGCAGGAAGGCATCCTGCTGCGCCTTGTTGAAGCGGTGCACCTCGTCCACGAACAACAGGGTCTGGCGCTGTTCGAGCTGCTGGCGCTGGCGCGCCGTCTCCACCGCCTGGCGCACGTCCTTCACGCCGGCCAGCACCGCCGACAGGGCCACGAAGGCCGCGCCGGAGGTCTTCGCCAGCAAGCGTGCCAGCGTGGTCTTGCCGGTCCCCGGCGGTCCCCAGAAGATCATGGAGTGCAGCTGCCCGCGCTCCACCGCCTGGCGCAGCGGCTTGTGTTCGCCCAGCAGGTGCCGCTGGCCGATGAATTCGTCGAGGCTGCGCGGTCGCATGCGGTCGGCCAGCGGCCGGAAGGCGTCCTCCGCGAGGCTGTCGTTCACGACGGTGCGCCGATGATGTCCGTTCCCGGCGGCAGCTCGAGCCTGAACAGCCCGGCATCCAGGGATCGGTTGCGCTGCCCGTTGCGAAAACGGATACGCGTATGGTTGCCGAAACCGTCGACCACCTCGATGGTCTCCAGACGACCGTCACGCAGGGCGATCTCCAGCTGCTGCACACTGCTGTCCGGCTGGCGCGGTTCGAGTCGGTACCATTGCCGCCCGTCGCCCCGGTCGATCCGCTGCCAGCGCATCAGCTCCGCCAGCGGACGGTAGGCGCTGAGCAGCATCGCCGGGGTGCTGCCCAGCGCCTCGTCGAGCGGTCGCACCGAGGCCTGCTCCAGATCCTCGTCCCAGGTCCACAGGTTCCTGCCGTCGGCGACGATCAGCTGCCTGTACGGCGTACGGTAATCCCAGCGAAAACGCCCCGGCCGCTGGATCCATACCTCTCCCCGCGAGGACTGCACCTCCTCGCCGTTGGCGTCGGTGACCCGCTGATCGAAATCGGCGTGGAAGGTCTCGAGGGTGGAAAAATAGTCCGTCAGCGGATCGCCGGCGACCGCGGCGCTGGCTGCCAGAAGCAGCGCGGCCACGACGGCGAACGGGAAACGAAGGGATCGGTGGCAGGAAAGCGGCATCAGAGTTCCGGTGGCGGTGGCGCCAGCACCTCGCGGTTGCCGTTGGACTGTTGCGGACCGACGATACCGGCGGCCTCCATCTGCTCGATCATGCGCGCCGCGCGGTTGTAGCCGATCTTGAGGCGGCGCTGCACGCCGGAAATGGAGGCGCGCCGCGTCTCGGTGACGATGCGCACGGCCTCGTCGTAGAGCGCGTCGGCCTCGGGATCGCTGCTGTCGGCGGCAGTGGCACCACCGGGCAGGAAATCGGTGGTGGTATGCAGGATTTCCTCGATGTACTCGGGCTCGCCACGCCCCTTGAGGTGATCCACCACCCGGTGCACCTCGCCATCGTCGACGAAGGCACCGTGCACGCGCGTGGGTACGCCGGTACCGGGCGCCAGGTAGAGCATGTCACCGTGTCCCAGCAGCTGCTCGGCGCCCGGCTGGTCGAGGATGGTGCGGGCATCGATCTTGGACGACACCTGGAAGGCGATACGGGTGGGGATGTTGGCCTTGATGAGACCGGTGATGACGTCCACCGACGGCCGCTGGGTAGCCAGGATCAGGTGCACCCCGGCGGCGCGCGCCTTCTGCGCCAGCCGGGCGATGAGCTCCTCCACCTTCTTGCCCACCACCATCATCATGTCGGCCAGCTCGTCGATGATGATGACGATGAACGGCAAGGGCTCCAGCGTCGGCACCTCGGGATTCTCCTCCAGCACCTCCTCGGGGTTGAACAGCGGGTCCGGGATCGGCTCGCCGTTCTCGATCGCCTGTTCCACCTTGCGGTTGTAGCCGCCGATGTTGCGCACCCCGAGTGCCGACATCAGCTTGTAGCGCCGTTCCATCTCGCCGACGCACCAGCGCAGCGCGTTGGCGGCTTCCTTCATGTCGGTCACCACCGGCGTCAGCAGGTGCGGAATGCCCTCGTAGACCGACAGCTCCAGCATCTTGGGATCGATCATGATGAGCCGCACCTCGTTGGGCAGCGACTTGTACAGCAGGCTGAGGATCATGGCGTTGATGGCCACCGACTTGCCGGAACCGGTGGTGCCCGCCACCAGCAGGTGCGGCATCTTCGCCAGATCCACCACCACCGGCTGACCGCCGATGTCCTTGCCCAGCGCCAGCGTCAGCGGCGACTTCACCTCGTCGAACTCGCTCGACATGAGGATCTCGCTCAGGCTGACGATCTCGCGCTGCTCGTTGGGGATCTCCAGGCCGATGACGGACTTCCCGGGAATGACCTCGACGATGCGCACGCTGATCGCCGACAGGCCGCGCGCCAGGTCCTTGGCGAGGTTGCTGATCTGGCTGACCTTGACGCCGGTACCGAGCTGCAGCTCGAAACGGGTGATCACCGGCCCCGGCTGCACCGCCACCACCTGCACTTCGATGCCGAAGTCCAGCAGCTTCATCTCCACCAGTCGCGACAGCGCCTCCAGGGCCGATTCGGAGTAGCCGTCCACCTGGCTGCGCGGCTCGTCCAGCAGTGACAGCGGTGGCAACTCGGTGTTGGGCGGGGCCTCGAACATCTTCACCTGGCGCTCGCGCTCCACGCGTTCGCTCTTCTCCACCTTCTTGATGACCGGTTCGATGCGCGGCGGCTTGCGCTTCGCGAGTTTCTGTTTTTCCTTTTTCGCCTCGACCTTTTCCTCGCGCTCGCGGCGCGCGCGCCGGCTGGCGAAGGCCTCTTTCCAGGCGGCCAGACGTTCCAGGCTCCAGTCGATCCCCTGCAGGGTCAGCTTGCCGGTCCAGTCCATCAGACTCAGCCAGGAAAGCCCGGTGAACAGCGTCACCCCGGTGAGAAACAGCGCCAGCAGAAACAGGGTGGCGCCCATGAAGCTGAACAGCGCCTCGAGGTTGCGGCCCACCAGATTGCCGAATACGCCACCGGCATCCAGCGGCAGGGAGCCCGCCGCTGCGCTGAAATGAAGGGTTGCCAGACCGCAGCCGGTAGCGACCGTGAGCAGGAATCCGGCCCAGCGTAGCGCCAGTACGTGCACGTCGATGCCGCCCGTGGGCGTGCGGCCGCGGAATACCAGCCAGCCGCTGAAGGCCACCATGAGCGGAAACAGGTAGGCGAGGTAACCGAACAGATAGAGAAAGATGTCCGCGAACCAGGCTCCGACGATACCGCCGTAGTTGTGGATCGCGTCTACCGGCCCGCGGTGCGACCAGCCCGGATCGTTGGCGTCATAACTCATCAACGACAGTGCCAGATAGGCGGCCAGCGCCGAGAGCATGAACAGGGTGCCCTCGCGCAGCCCCTTGCTGACGTGCGGATGCATGCCCTGGGGTTCCGCCACCTTTTTTTTACGCGCCTGAGCCAAAAGAAGAATTATCGCTAAGTTTGTCGCTTAAGATGTTAAATCTTCGAATATTTTAATTGGATTCCACCAGAGATAGCAAGGCGGGATGGGAAATGCTGCCGGCACGCACGTTGATCCCCCGGCGCAACGCGCGATCCTCGTCGAGCCGTCCGCCGGCCAGCGACAGCAGGTACGGTGTAACGGCCGCCGACAGCGCCTGGGAAGCCGATCTCGGCACCGCGCCCGGCAGGTTGGTCACGGCCAGATGCAGCACTCCGTCGACCACGTAGGTCGGATCGCGATAGTCGGTCGCCCGCGTGGTCTCGATACAGCCGCCCTGGTCGACCGAGATGTCCACCACCACGCTGCCGGCCTGCATGCGCCGGATCTGTTCCGCGCTGACCACGTGCGGCGCCCGCGCCCCGGGGATGAGCACCGCGCCGATCACCACGTCGGCGGCGATCACCGCCTGCTCCACGGTATCGCGATAGGGATAGAGCGCGGTGACGTTGTCGCCCAGCGCGCGCATGGCCTCCAGGCGTTCGCGCTTCTTGTCGAACACCATGAGTTCGGCCCCCATGGCCGCCGCCAGGCGGGTGGCGTTGCCGCCGGCCGTGCCGGCGCCGATGACGGTCACCCGCCCGCGCTCCGCGCCGGGCAGACCACCCAGCAACAAGCCCTTGCCACCCTGTGGCTGGTGCAGCAGGCGCGCCGCCAGTTGTACCGACAGGCGACCGGCGATATCGCTCATGGGAGCCAGCAACGGCAGGCTGCCGTCGTCCTCCTGCACCGTCTCGAAGGCGATCGCCGTCAGGCCGAGCGCCTGCAGGGTCTTGAGCAGGGACAGGTTGGCCGCCAGGTGCAGATAGCTGAACAGGATGTGATCGCCGCGCAGGTAGCGAAGATCCTGCTCCACCGGCTCCTTGACCTTGACGATGAGTTGCGCGGCGCCGTACAGCTGCTCCGCGCTGTCGACGACCGTGGCTCCGGCAGCGCGATAGTCGTCGTCGCTGTAACCCGAGAGGCGGCCGGCACCGGTTTCGACGCTGAGCTCGTGGCCGGCCGCGACCAGTTCCGAACAGGCGGCCGGTATCAATCCCACCCGCCCCTCCAGGGGCTTCACTTCACGCGGAATGCCGATGTGCATCGCTGCTCCTTTACCCCCGAATGGACATTCCGTACCATAGCGCGCCATCGGGTCCGGGCGCCGCCGCCCGACCATTTCACTGAGGCCTCGATCCAGCCGGATCCAGGTCGATCCGGAGATTATACATGAGCGACACCAAGCATTGCCGTCTGCTGATCCTGGGCTCGGGCCCGGCCGGCTACACCGCCGCCATCTATGCCGCCCGCGCCAACCTGGACCCGGTGCTGGTCACCGGCCTCGAACAGGGCGGTCAGCTGATGACCACCACCGACGTGGAGAACTGGCCGGCCGGGGCGGAAGGCCTGCAGGGGCCGGCGCTCATGGAGGACATGCGCCAGCACGCGGAACGCTTCAACACCGAGATCCTGTTCGACCACATCAACCACGCCGACCTGAGCGAACGCCCCTTCCGGCTGCGGGGCGATTCCGCCAGCTACAGCTGCGACGCCCTGATCATCTGTACCGGTGCCTCGGCCCAGTACCTGGGCCTGCCATCGGAGGAAGCCTTCAAGGGGCGCGGGGTCTCCGCCTGCGCCACCTGCGACGGTTTCTTCTATCGCGACAAGCCGGTGGCCGTCATCGGCGGCGGCAACACCGCCGTGGAGGAGGCGCTCTACCTGGCCAACATCGCTTCCCACGTCACCCTGGTACACCGCCGTGATGCGCTGCGCGCCGAAAAGATCCTGCAACACCGCCTGTTCGAGCGCGAGCAGGAAGGCAAGGTCAGCATCGAGTGGGATGCCGTGCTCGACGAGGTGCTGGGCGACGACACCGGCGTGACCGGCCTGCGCATCCGCAACGTCAAGGACGACTCCACGAAGGAACTCAAGGTCGACGGGGTATTCATCGCCATCGGCCACAAGCCGAATACCGGCCTGTTCGAAGGCCAGCTGGAGATGCACCACGGCGGCTACATCCGCGTCAGGGGCGGCGTCGACGGCGATGCCACCGCCACCAGCGTCCACGGTGTGTTCGCCGCCGGCGACGTCGCCGACCACATCTACCGCCAGGCGGTGACCTCGGCCGGTTCGGGCTGCATGGCCGCCCTGGACGCGGAGCGCTTCCTCGACGGCCTGGAGGAAGACTGAAGCCCGGTAACAGGGGGTACGCCTACTCCGACAGGCTCCTGGCAATGTGCTCGTAGACGAAGGCGTGCAGGGTAACGGCGTCGTGCTCGTCCTCGATGTCGAACTGCAGGCCGTGATGGTAGCCGTCGTTGAGGGCGACATCGCCGCTCTGCTCGCGGTGTACGTTGCGGACCAGCGCCGGGATGGCGAGCAGGCGGTCGATACCCGCCACTTTCACCGAACAGTTGAGCACCACCGCATCACCGACCTCCCCCAGCTGCTCCCCGGCGACCACCAGCGCACCCGTGGTGCTGAGGTCGACGATGGTGGCGGCTTGCGGCTTGTCCCGCCGATAGTCCGGGTTGTCGTTGACCACCGAAGCGAACAGGTGCACACCGATACGCTGCGCCTGGCGCACCACGATCTGCTCCATCTCCTGCGGGTAGGCCAGGTGCAGGTAGGGATAGGGTCGGGCGCAGCTGCGTACTATGGTGGTATTGAATCCGACCACGCGATTGCCCACCATCACCCGTGCCACGAAGGGCTGGCCTTCGCGCATGATCATCACCTTGCCGTGGTGGGTGGGCGTGGTGACCAGCAGACTGCGCCCCGGCAGATAGCCGATCACCTTGACACACAGACGGTGATCGTCTCCCTGCAGGGCCTGCAGCTGCAGCGCATCACCGGGATGCAGCCTCAGTACCGATTCATCCATGGCACGATTGTAAAGCAAAGCCGGGGCCGATCAATTCGACGCCCGCTCCGTGCAACGGCAAATCCCGTGACCGATGGCGATATTTTCGCCCGCCCGGCTGCATTACAATGATCCCATGGAAACGGACCCGACGACCGGCCGGCGCCCCTTCTGGATCGAGCCGCACGACCACAGCCTGGCGTTCCCGGACGTCGAACTGGCATTGCGCGAGCCGGACGGCCTGCTCGCCGTGGGCGGCGACCTGTCACCGCAACGCATCTTCAATGCCTACCGCCACGGCATCTTTCCCTGGTACAGCGACGGTCAGCCGATCCTGTGGTGGTCTCCCGACCCGCGCTCGGTGCTGCTGCCGGAACGGCTGAAGATCTCCCGCAGCCTGCGCAAGACGCTGCGTCGCGGTCGCTTCAGGGTCACCCTGGACAAGGCCTTCGAGGCCGTCATCGCGGCCTGTGCGGCACCCCGTCGCGACAGCGACGGCACCTGGATCACGGCGGAGATGGCGCAGGCCTATCGCCGGCTGCACCATCTGGGAGTCGCCCACTCGGCCGAGTGCTGGAACGGCGAACGGCTGGTCGGCGGTCTCTACGGTCTGGCCATCGGCCGGGTGTTCTTCGGCGAATCCATGTTCAGCCGCGAGAGCGACGCCTCCAAGACCGCCTTCGCCTTTCTGGTGCGCCAGCTGCGGGCCTGGGGCTTCCGGCTGATCGATTGCCAGGTGCACTCGCCGCACCTGGCAAGCCTGGGCGCCGAACAGCTGGCGCGTGCCGAATTCGTGGCCCGTCTCGAGGATCTGTGCGCGCAGGCACCGGACGTGCACGACTGGCGGCGCGACGCGGACACCCTGGACCATGGCTGGGACGGCGCCAGCCCGTGAACCGGGACCGTCCCGAGCGCGAACAGGAACTGCGGTTTTTCGCCACCGTTCCGCGCCCCTGTTCCTACCTGGATGCGCGCGACGCGGTATCGGTGTTCGCCGATCCCGACGCCAGCCTGTCGCCCTGGATCTACCAGCAGCTGGCACAGTTCGGCTTCCGCCGCAGCGGCAACGACCTCTACGTGCCCGCCTGCCCCACGTGTTCCGAATGCACGCCGGTGCGCATCCCGGCAGCAGAGTTCCACCGCAGCCGCAACCAGCAGAGGATCTGGAACCGCAACCGCGACCTGGAGTGCCGGCTGCTGGGACCGGAATACCGCCGCGAACACTTCGAACTGTATCGCGACTACCTCGCACGGCGACATCGCGGCGGCGGCATGGACAACCCGACGCCGCAGGAATACCGGCGCTTTCTCCTCAGCGACTGGTGCCATACGCGTTTTCTGGAACTGCGCCTGCAGGACCGGCTGGCTGCGGTTGCCGTTACCGACTACCTCGACGATGCACTGTCGGCGGTATACACCTTCTTCGATCCGGATCTGGCGCGTCGCAGTCTGGGAACCTACGCCATCCTGCGCCAGTTGCAGCTGGCGCAGCAAAGCCGGCGCCGCTGGCTGTATCTCGGTTTCTGGATTCCCGGCAGTCCGAAGATGGAATACAAGAACCGCTTCCGGCCCCTGGAAGGCTTCCGCGACGGCCGCTGGGTACGGCTTTGATCTGACCTGCATCAAGGCATTCAAGAAGCGTTTCTGGTAAAGCTGCCGGTACGGAATGCACCCGAGGTTCAGACTTCACGGACACGACAACAACCTTTCCTTGTCAAGAGGCGGGAACCATGAGTGAGCAAGACGACAACGAGCGGCAGAACAGCGGGACCAGCACCCCGGCCGCCGAACCGCAGGGTAACGTGGTGGCACTGGCGCCGGGCGACGAGGCGGTCGAGGCGCCGCGCCGAACCGCGGATCAGAACCTCAAGCGCCTCCGGAAAAAGGCCTTCCGCCGTTACCTGCGCGAAGAGGAACTCAAGCCCTATCAGGCGGAACTGATCCAGATGCAGAAGCACCTCGAACAGACCGGCAACCGCATGATCATCCTGTTCGAGGGCCGCGACGCCGCCGGCAAGGGCGGCACCATTCGTCGCGTGACGCGCTACATGAACGAGAAACACTACCGCGTGGTGGCGCTCGGCAAGCCCACCGAGAGCGAGAAGACGCAGTGGTTCTTCCAGCGTTATATCCAGCATTTCCCGCAGGGTGGCGAGGTGGTGCTGTTCGACCGCAGCTGGTACAACCGGGCCATGGTGGAACCGGTGTTCGGCTTCTGCACCGAGAAGGAATACAAGAACTTCATGCGCGGGGTCGGCGGCTTCGAAAAGGACCTGGTGCGCCAGGGCACCATCCTGGTCAAGCTCTATTTCAGCGTCACCAAGGAAGAGCAGGCGCGCCGTTTCGAACGTCGCAAGACGGATCCGCTCCGGCAGTGGAAACTGAGCGAGGTCGACGTTCAGGCGCAGGAGCGCTGGGACGATTTCACCAACGTGAAATACGAGATGCTGAAAAAGACGCACACCACCCACGCGCCCTGGAAGATCATACGCTCCAACGACAAGCACCGGGCACGCCTCAATGCCATGAAGGTGATTCTGAACTCGGTACCCTACGAGCGCCTCGACCCGGAGCTGGATTTCGTCCCCGATCCCGACATCGTCATCTCGGGCTCACGGGAAATCGAGAAGATGGAGGCGCAGCGCCTCAGCAGCGGCAAGTTCCTCGCCTGAACGGCGCCGGGTTCACAGGCGTTCGCGCACGCTTTCGAGCAGCGAACGGGAGCCCTCCTCGATGAGGTCGAGAACGCGTTCGAAACCCTGCGCCCCCCCGTAGTAGGGGTCCGGCACCTCGCGCTCCGGCAGCTCTTCGGCAAAATCGAGAAACAGGGCCAGTTTTTCCCGATGTTGTTCGGGACACAGGGCCATGAGATCATCGAGGTTGCTGCTGTCCATGGCGAGCACGTAGTCGAAGCGTTCGAAATCCTCGATCTCGATGCGGCGTGCGCGCTGGGCGCCGAGATCGATGCCGCGCGCAGCGGCGCTGCGCATCGCCCGCTCGTCCGGTGACTTGCCGACGTGGTAGGCGTGGGTTCCGGCCGAGTCGACGTACACTTCGTCACTCAGCCCTTCCTGTTCGAGCAGGTATTCGAACATCCCCTGGGCCGTCGGAGAGCGGCAGATGTTGCCCATGCAGACGAAGAGAATATTTATTTTGCTCATAGGATTACACAACCTTCTCAAGAACCGGCACAGTCAGGGACCGGAGGCAGTATTCCACAAAAGCGCGCCCCTGATAAGCGTCCCGCGCGGGAGCAGGCCATGATCGACGCACAACTCCTGCAACGACTTCGTTCGCTGGTCGGCAGGCACATCCACTACCAGAACCATGCCTGCAGCGTGATCGAGGTACTGGACTCGGAAAAGGCCCTGGTGCTGCGCTGCGAGGGCCCGGACCGGGTCATCCAGGGCAACCAGTTCGGCGAAGCCAGCCGCCGGGTCCGCGAGTGCCACACCCTGCCCCTGTTCGACGAGGAAGGCCGTCTCAATCCCGTGGTCGAGGGCTGGCTGGAAGAATCGACACAGGCTCCTAGTCCGAAGCACCGTTGAGTCGGGCCTGCATCAGCTGCTCCACGATCAGCAGATCGTCCTCCGTATCCACGCCGGGCCCCGGCCGCTGCAACGCCTCCGCCACATGGATACGCTCGCCGTACCAGAGCGCGCGCAGCTGCTCCAGTTGCTCGGCCTGCTCCAGCGGACAGCTGCGCATGTCGGCGTAGCGTCCCAGGTAGCCGACCCGGTAGCCATAGATACCGATATGACGCATGGGCACGATGCCCACCGGCAGGGCGCGCACCCCGTCCTGCAGCAGGTCCCGATCCCAGGGGATCGGCGCACGGCTGAAATAGAGTGCAAAACCCGCGCGGTCGCAGACCACCTTCACCACATTGGGATCGAAGAACTCACCCGCGGCCACCAGCGGCGTCGCCGCCGTGGCAATGGCGGCATCGGGCCAGGCCGCCAGATCGGCGGCCACCTGGTCCACCAGCGCCGGCGGCATCAGCGGCTCGTCGCCCTGCACGTTCACCACGATGGCCTCGTCCGGCCACGCCAGCTTGGCGACCACTTCGGCCAGACGGTCGGTACCGCTGGCGTGCTCGCTGGAGGTCATGCACACCTCGGCCCCGAAACCGCGCGCCACTTCCTCGATGCGCGGATCGTCGGTGGCGATCACCACCTCCTCGGCCGCGGACTCGCGGGCCGCCTGGTACACGTGCTGCAGCATCGGCTTGCCGAGCAGTTCCCGCAGCGGCTTGCCGGGCAGACGGGTGGAGGCGTAACGCGCCGGGATGACGACCTTGTAGGTCACCTCAGACTTCTTCTTCGGCGGGCAGCTGGCGGGCTTCTTCTTCCAGCATCACGGGGATGTCGTCGCGTATCGGGAATGCCAGACGGTCGACCTTGCAGATCAGTTCCTGGCGTTCCTTGTCGTACACCAGCGGCCCCTTGCATACCGGGCAGGCGAGAATATCGAGCAGTTTCTTGTCCAAGGTCAGGTGTCCTGTTTGAGCTGCGCCAGCAGCCAGTCCTCGAAAGCCGCGTCCGGCCGCGCAGCGACCGGCACACACCACCAGTGCGGCTGCGCAAAACGCTCGCATTTTACCGCGTCTTTCTCCGTCATCAAAACGGGCCTGCGGTCACCGAAGGCGAGATCCGCCGCGGCGAAGGCGTGGTGGTCGCCGAAGGCGTGTATCTCGATCTCCAACCCGGCCTGGCGCAGCTGTTCGAAAAAGCGCTGCGGCCTGGCGATGCCGGCCACCGCGTGCACCCTTTCCCCGCAAAATTCCGCCAGCGAACGCCGCTGCCGCGAATCCTGCAGGCACCAGGGCCGTCCCGTCTGCAGTTGCATCGACCAGCCCTGCGGGTGCGCATCCCCGACGCCGATCAGCGCGTCCACCCCTGACAGGCGCGAACGCGGCTCGCGCAAGGGACCGGCGGGCAGGCAGCGGCCGTTGCCCTCGGCGGCCGCGTCGACCAGGGCGATCTCCAGGTCACGACCGAGCGCATAATGCTGCAGGCCGTCGTCGCAGAGAACGACATCGCAGGCGTGTTGCGACAGCAACAGCCGGCCGGCGGCATGGCGATCGGCGCCGGCGACCACCGGTGCCCCGCTGCGGCGCGCCAGCAGTACTGCCTCGTCACCCAGTTCGAAAGGGTCGCTGTCCGGCAGCACCGGGCGCGGAGGTCGCAGCGACCGGCCGCCATAGCCGCGCGTGAGGATGCCGACCTCGAGGCCGGCGGCACGCAGCCGCCGGGCCAGGGCAATGACCAGCGGTGTCTTGCCACTGCCGGCGACCGCGATGCTGCCGACCACCACCACGCGGCTGTCCAGCCAGCGCACCGGCAGCAGATGCCGGCGGTAGAGCCGGCGTCGCAGGCCGCTGACGGCGCAATAGAGCCCGGCGAGCGGTCTCAGCGCCAGCGGCGCCCCGGCGCCATACCAGCGTCGGGTCAGCCAGCGTTCCAGCCGCGCGCGGCTCATCCCCGGGCGTCGTCCCTGAACTGGAGGCGGTAGAGATCGGCATACACCCCCCCGGCCGCCAGCAACTCGGCGTGGCTGCCGCTCTGGACGATGCGCCCCTGCTCCAGCACCAGGATGCGGTCGGCGTGCTCCACCGTCGACAGGCGATGGGCGATGATCAGCGAGGTACGCTCGCGCGCCAGCCGTTCCAGCGCCTCCTGCACCACCCGCTCGGACTCGCTGTCGAGCGCCGAGGTCGCCTCGTCGAGCACCAGGATGGGCGCGTCCTGCAGCATGGCGCGGGCGATGGCGATGCGCTGCCGCTGGCCTCCGGACAACAGTACGCCGCGATCACCGACGCGGGTATCGAGCCCCTGCGGCAGGCCGTCGGCGAATTCCAGCACGTGCGCCGCCCCGGCCGCGGCGAGAATGTCCTCGCGGCTGGCCTCGCCAAGTCGCCCGTAGGCGATGTTGTGGGCGATGGTGTCGTTGAACAGCACCGCCTCCTGCCCGACCAGGGCGATCTGGCGTCGCAGATCGGCCAGGCGGAAAGTACGGATATCCTCGCCGTCGATGCAGATACAGCCCTGTTGCGGGTCGTAGAAGCGCACCAGCAGGCTGGCGATGGTGCTCTTGCCGCTGCCGGAACGCCCGACCAGCGCCACCCGCTGGCCCGGGGACAGACGGAAGGAGACCTCGCGCAGGGCCTCCCCGGCGGCGCCCTCGTAGGCGAAGCTGACGCCGCGAAACTCCACCTCGCCTCGGGCCCGCTGCAGCGCGCGCTGTCCGTCGTCGGCCTCCGCCGGCTGGTCGAGCAGCTCGAAGATGCTGCGCGCCCCGGCCACGCCCCGCTGGATCGAGGCGTTGACGTTGGTGAGACGCTTGAGCGGCTGCATCAGCAGCATGGTGGCGGCGATGAAGGACACGAAGCTGCCGACGCTGATCTGCTGGCTGACCGACTGCAGCGTCGCCAGGTAGATCACCAGCGCCAGCAGGCAGGCGGCGATGAACTGCACCACCGGCGTGCTGGCGCCCAGCGCCGCGGCCATCTTCAGGTGCAGGCGCCGGTTGCGTTCGTTGACCTCGGCGAAGCGCTGTTCCTGGTAGCGCTGGCCATTGCAGGCCTTGACCAGGCGGTGACCGTGGATCACCTCGTCACTGAACTGGGTCAGCTCTCCCATCGACTCCTGGATGCGCCGGCTGATGCGCCGGAAGCGCTGGCTGACGTGGCGGATCAACAGCACCAGCACCGGGCCCACGATCCCGAACAGCAGCGTCAGCCCGGGACTGATCCACAGCATGTAGGCCAGCAGGAACAGCAGCGTGAGACTGTCGCGTATCAGGATGGTGACGGCATTGGCGGTCGCCTCGGCCACCTGCTCGACATCGAAGGTCAGGCGTGAAAGCAGCCGGCCCGCCGGGTTGCGGTCGTAGTAGGCGACCGGCAGGCGCACCAGCTGGTGGAACAGGTCACGGCGCAGGACCTGGATGACGCGCCGCCCGATCCAGCTCATGCCGTAGCGCGACAGGAAGCCGCTCAGGCCCCGGAACACGAACAGCAGCACCAGCGCGATCGGCACCAGGCGCACCGTGGCGGGATCGCGCTCGATGAAATTGCCGTCGAGCATCGGCTTCATCAGGGCGGCGAAGCCGGTGTCGGTGGCGGCGAACAGGATCATCGCCAGCACGGCGAGAACGAACACGCGCCAGTATGGCGTCGCGTAGCCCAGCAGACGGCGGTACAGCGCTAGCGCCCGCGGCTTCACTCTCCCCCGCTTTCAGGCTGGTTGGTGGCCAGCGACATGTGTACCAGGCCCAGCTGCGCGGTGGCATCCATGGCACGAACCACGGCCTCGTACGGGGTATTCCGGTCGGCACGGATCACCACCGGGAGTTCACTGCGCTTGCCGAGGAACTTGAGGATCGCCTTCTTGAGGGTCGCGAGCTCCGTGTTCACGACCTGCTGTCCGCCGATGAAATAGTGTCCTTCCGGGTCGACGAGTATCTCGAGCACGTCCTTCTGCTCCTCCATGGGCTCGGAACTCGCCTCCGGCAGTTCGATCTTGATCTGGGACTCGCGCTGAAAGGTGGTCGACACCATGAAGAAGATCAGCAGGATGAACACCACGTCGATCAGGGGCGTGAGATTGACGTCCGGATCTTCCATTTTCGACTGGGGCAGCTTCACAGCGAGTCCTCCAGCACACCCTCCTGCGAGCGCTGTCCGTGCAACACCTCGACCATGCGCAGCGCCTGCTGTTCCATGCGAATGACCAGCATCGACACCTTGCCGCGGAAATAGCGATAGAACATCAGCGTCGGAATGGCCACCGCCATGCCGGCGGCAGTGGTGATCAGAGCGACCGAGATGCCGCCGGCCAGGGCCGCCGGGTTGCCGACTCCCTGGGTAGTGATGGCGGAGAACACCTTGATCATGCCGATGACGGTGCCCAGCAGGCCGAGCAGCGGCGAGATGGCGGCAATGGTGCCCAGGGTATTGATGTAGCGTTCCAGTTCGTGGACCACGTGGCGGCCGGTGTCCTCGATGGCCTCCTTCATGATCTCGCGGCTGGCGTTGCGGTTCATCAGCCCGGCCGCGAGGATACGCCCCAGCGGTGAACTCGAGCGCAGCACCTGCAGGCGCTCCATGTCCAGCTGCCGCCCCTTGACCGCATCCCACACCTGGGACACCACCTTGCGCGGTATCACCCGCGATACCCGCAGGGTCCAGAGGCGCTCGGCGATGATGGCAAAGGCAATGATGGAGCAGGCAATGATCGGGGCCATGAGCCAACCGCCCGCGGTAACCAGTTCGAACACGGTGAGTGTTTCCTTCCCTGTCGGTCTCGATGACGAATGCGGCGATGATACTTCATTTAACCGCAAATACGAACGCTCCGGCCGATTCCCAGTAGTGGGGCCGGCGGCGCCGCCAGCCACGTACCCCGGGTGCAGCACCGGCCTCGAGCCGCACCTCGATCGTGCCGGAGGTGGCGGTGTCGAACAGGCGCGCACCGAGACTGCGGTAGCGCTCCAGCACCTCCTCCCGGGGAAACCCGAAACGGTTGCGGTAGCCGACCGGGAACAGCGCCACTGCCGGTCGCACCGCGTCCAGGAACGCGGGCGTGGACGAACTGAGGCTGCCGTGGTGCGGCACCACCAGCACCTGTGCGGCCAGTCGCCCGGCCTGTTGGCGCACCAGGCGGCGCTCGACGGGCGCCTCGATATCGCCCGGCAACAACAACACCTGACCGTCCGACGTCTGCACGCGCAACACGCAGGAGGCGTTGTTGCCGTGTACCCGGGCAAGGGGTGCCAGGTAGTCGAAGCGGACGCCGTCCCAGCTCCAGCCCTCGCCGGCGCGACAGCGCGAGGCATGGGACCAGTCGATGGCCTCCGGCTCGCCGCTGTCGATACCGGCGACCTCGACGGCCCGAAACAGCGCCCGGGCACCACCGATGTGATCGTTGTCACCGTGACTGATGACCAGCCGGTCCACCCGTCGCCAGCCACGCGCCTGCAGGAACGGGGCCACCACGGCGGAACCGGTCTCGAAACCGCTGCGAAACGCCGGGCCGGTATCGTAGACCAGGCAATGACGGCGGGTCTGCACCACGGCGGCCAGACCCTCGCCCACATCGAGCAAGTCCAGCCACAGGTCGCCGCTCGCCGGTCTCGGTGGGGGCAGCAGGAACAGTGGCCACAGCAAGGCAACGCCAGCCAGGCGCAACGGCACGGCGCGCGGCAGCAGCAGGCAGGCGCAGGCGCCGGCAAACAGCAGAATCCAGCCGGCAGCCGGCGAAGGCAGGGGCCACAGGGCAGCCGGAAAGGAGGCCAGCCCTTCGAGCAGCCACCAGAGCGCCTGCAGGGCGCCCGCAGAGAACGACAGCAGCAGCTTGGACGCCAGCGAAGACAGCGGCAGGGCCACCAGCGCGAGCAGCAGCGGCGGCACGACCACGAAGCCGACCCAGGGGATGGCGACCAGATTGGCCACTGGCGCCAGTGGTGCCAGTTGCCGGAACCACAGCCACAGCCACGGCGCCAGCCCCAGTACCAGCCCGAGCTGCAGCGTGAACAGCGAGCGCAGCCGGGAGCTGGCGCCGTGGCGGCCCAGCGACAGGAAGAAGAGCACCGCCACCGCCCCGAAAGACAGCCACGTACCCGCCCCCAGCAGCGACAGCGGATCGACCAGCAGCACCAGCATCAGTGCCAGCGCCCAAAGCCTCCAGGCCAGCGAACGCCGGCCGCAAGCGGCTGCGAGCAGCACCACCGAACTCATGATCAGGGCGCGTTGTGCCGGCACCTGGAAACCGGCCAGCAGGGCGTACCCGCCCGCCCCGACAAAGGCCAGCACGGCCGCCACCCGTGGCGCCGCGTACCGTTGCGGCAAACCGAATCGGCGCCACAGGCGCTCGCCGAGCAGGAACACCAGACCGGCGACCAGGCCCACGTGCAGGCCGGAGATCGCCAGCAGGTGACCGGTGCCGGTGCGCCGCAGCACCTGCCATTGCCGCGCCGACATGGCGCTGCGGTCACCAATCGCCAGCGCACGCAGCAGGGCACCCGTCGCGCCTTCCACTCCCCGATCCCGGAGGTGCTGTAACAGGGTCTGCCGCAGGCGCTGCACAGCCTGCCCGCCCTCGGCACCGAGCTTCCGGTTTCCCGGATCGGGGCGCACATAGCCGGTCGCCCTGATGCGGCGCGCGAACAGCCAGCGCTGGTAGTCGAAGGCCCCCGGACTGGAAAAGCCGTGCGGCCGTTTGAGACGTACGCTGAGTTGCCAGCGCTCGCCCGGCTGCAGGGCCGGCGGGTGACGGTACCAGGCGATGCGGCTGTCCAGCTGCAGGGGTTGCCAGCCCTGCGTTCCCCGCAGGGCCTCGACATGGAAGCGAAAGCGCACGCGCCCGCCCGGCAGCCGCTCCGGCAGGCCCGTGACCACGCCCCGCACCAGGAGATCCCGCCCTTCGAGCCCGGCCGGCAGGCACTGCGCCAGGACGCTCGCCGCCACCCACCAGGTCCACAGGAAACCGGCGGCAGCGAAACCGGCGGCGCGCGCCGGCCGCCGGCGCACAAAGACCAGAGCGGCCAGCGGCACCAGCAGGAGGCCGGTGGTGCCCGGCAGTGAAGCCAGACTGTGGAAGGCGCAGCTACCGGCTAGCAGCGCCAGCGCAGACAGAAGCATTTCATCCCTGAAATCCCCGTTGCCGATACCGTGAACTACAGCGCATCGTCCAGGCGCCGTAACAGTATAGTAGCGCTCTGCCGGACGCCCTTCCAAACCCTGCAGAAGAGAGACACGAGATGGACAGAACACGGACACTGGCGCTGGTTTTCTCCCTGCTGCCTGCCCTTGCGGGCGCCGACACCCTCGGCGTACGGATCGGCACCAGCTACTGGAACTATGACATCAGCGGCTCGGTACGTTACCGGAGCAGCAATTCCAGCGACGACATCGACGTGAATCGCGACCTGGGTTACGACGACGACCAGCTGGTCTACCTCTATGCAGTGCTGGAGCATCCGCTCCCCTTTCTGCCCAACATACGCGTCAGCCGCACCCGCACGGACGTCGATGCCAACGGCCGTCTGAGCCGCACCGTCGTCTACGGCGACGTCACCTTCGTGGCCAACGAGGACGTCAGCAGCAAGGTGAGACTCGACCAGACCGATATCACCCTCTACTACCGGCTGCTCGACAAGGTCGTCAGCCTCGACCTCGGCATCAACGCCAAGTACCTCGACAGCAAGGGCCGCATCAGCGGCAGCCTGTCCGGTAGCGAGAGCGCCGATGTATCGGGCTGGGCGCCGATGCTCTACGCCGGCACCGGTGTCGACCTGCCCCTCACCGGCCTGTCGCTCGGCGCCGACGGCAGCGCCGTCAAGTACCGGGGCAGCACGCTGTACGACTACAGCGTGCACGCCAGCTATACCACGCCCTGGCACCTCGGCATCGACGCGGGCTACCGCGCCGTCAAGCTGGACCTCGACGACTTCAACAATTCCTACGCCGATATCGAGCTGGACGGCCCCTACGTGGGCGCCTACCTCCATTTCTGACCCGCTTCCTGCCTGCGGCCGGCACCGCGGGACATGCGCCGGCAGCCGCGCGCCCGGCGACGGTCCGCCCCGCGCGGCCGATCTGCTATGCTCTGTGACCGCGTATGTCCGCTTCGTCCAAAAAAGTCATCATCGCCGCCCTGCTTGGCAACAGCCTGGTCGCGGCCACCAAGTTCGTGGCCGCCGCCGTGACCGGCAGTTCGGCGATGCTCTCCGAAGGCATTCATTCGGTGGTCGACACCGGCAACCAGGTGTTGCTGCTGTATGGCATGAAGCAGGCGCAGAAGCCCCCCGACGAGGAGTTTCCCTTCGGCCACGGCAAGGAGGTCTACTTCTGGAGCTTCGTGGTCGCCATCCTGGTATTCGCCCTGGGTGCCGGCGTCTCCATCTATGAAGGCATCAAGCACCTGCTGGCACCGTCGGTCATCGAGGACGCCACCATCAACTACATCGTGCTGGCTCTGGCACTGCTGTTCGAGGGCGCCGCCTGGCTGTTCGCCTTTCGCGAGTTCAGCCACAGCAAGGGCAAATGGGGCTATCTGGAAGCGGTCCACCGCGGCAAGGATCCCAGCGTCTTCGTGGTGCTGTTCGAGGACTCCGCAGCGGTACTCGGTCTGCTGGTCGCCTTCGCCGGTATCTGGCTGAGCCAGCTCACCGGCAACCCGGTGTTCGATGCCGTCGCCTCCCTGCTGATCGGCCTGTTGCTGGCGGCAACGGCCAGCTGGCTGGCCTGGGAGACCAAGGGCCTGCTGATCGGCGAGAGCGCCAATCGCTGGATCGTGGAGGGCGTGCGCGAACTCGCCTCCAGCGTCGATTGCGTGGAACACGTCAACGAGATCCTCACCATGCACATGGGCCCGGATTACATCCTGGTCAACGTCAGTCTGGATTTCGACGACCGGGCCAGCGCCGAGGAGGTCGAACGCGTGGTCGCGGGGCTCGACTGCGAGATCAAGAAGAACTTCCCCAGGGTGAAACGGGTGTTCATCGAGGCCCGCTCGCGCCATGACTGAACGCAGGCGCACCCTCTGGCTGGTGTTCCTGATGTCGCTGGCGGCGGCGGGCGTACTGCTTTCGTGCTCCACCAGCCCGCCCAAGAACATCGCCGACAGCTGCGAGATCTTCCGCGAGAAGGACGACTGGTACGAGGCGGCGCACGACAGCTTCGAGAAATGGGGTGTGCCCATCCACGTCCAGCTGGCCATCATCTACCAGGAATCACGCTTCGTCCACGACGCCAAGCCGCCGCGCGGCAAGCTGCTGTGGGTGATCCCCTGGAAACGGCTGTCCTCGGCCTACGGCTACGGCCAGATCAAGGATTCCACCTGGGACTGGTATCTGAAGTCTACCGGCCGCCACTGGGCCGACCGCGACGACTTCGACGACGTGGTCGACTTCATCGGCTGGTACGGCGCCATGTCCCACCGCAAGCTGGGCATCTCGAAATGGGATGCCTACAACCAGTACCTCGCCTACCACGAGGGGCACGGGGGATTCAAACGCAAGAGCTACCGCAAGAAGAAATGGCTCATGGCGGTCGCGCGCAAGGTGGAGGCGCGCGCCAGGAGCTACCGGGCCCAGCTTTCCAGGTGCGAGGACGAACTGGACTCGGGCTGGTCGCTGTGGCCCTTCTGAGTCCCCGGCCTCAGTCCATGAACGGCAGCGGCAGGCCGAACACCACTGCCAGTATCCAGGCCCCGAGAACCACCACGGCAACCAGCAGCACGACAATCAGGTGGCGTTCATAGGACAACATTGGGGCTACTCCTCTGATCGTTGAACGGGCGCGTTCATTGGCCGCCGAGTATACCGTCTTCCAGACGCAGGACGACATCCATACGTTCGGCTATACGGCTGTCATGGGTAACGATGACGAAGCTGGTGTTCAGCTCGCGATTGAGTTCCAGCATGAGCGCATAGACCTGTTCGGCGTTGCGCCGGTCGAGGTTGCCGGTGGGTTCGTCGGCCAGCACGCAGTCGGGCCTGCTCACCAGGGCACGGGCCACGGCGGCCCGCTGGCGCTCGCCACCGGAGAGTTCCGACGGCTTGTGCGCCGTACGCGCACCGAGCCCAACCTGCTGCAGCATCTCGAGCGCCTGCGCACGCGCCGCATCGAAGGTGGAACCACGAATCAGCAGCGGCATGGCGACGTTCTCGAGCGCGGTGAATTCGGGCAGCAGGTGGTGGAACTGGTAGATGAAAC
Organism: Gammaproteobacteria bacterium; assembly: GCA_011321775.1. Classification (GTDB taxonomy): domain Bacteria; phylum Pseudomonadota; class Gammaproteobacteria; order DSM-19610; family DSM-19610; genus Thiogranum. Next base: position 46,257 of record DROT01000062.1, read on the forward strand.
CCAGATGGCGATTGCGCAACCGGCTGCGCTGCGCCTCGTTGAGACTGCTGAAATCCCTGCCGGCCAGGCGAACCTGGCCGGCACTGGGGCGATCGAGCCCCCCGAGGAGGTGCAACAGCGTGCTCTTGCCGCTGCCCGACTGCCCGACGATGGCGATCTGTTCGCCCGCCCGCACCGAGAGATCCACGCCGCGCAGCACGGTGACGTTGAGGCCGCCCTCGTCGAAGGTCCGTGCCAGACCCGAGCAGGCCAGCACCTCGCCGGCCTCATTCATAACGCAGTGCCTCGGCCGGCTGCACCCTGGAAGCACGCCACGCCGGATACAGGGTGGCCAGGAAACTCAGCACAAAGGCGACGCTGCCGATCTGCCATACGTCCGGCCAGTTGAGTTTCGAGGGCAGTTCGCTGATGTAGTAGACGTCGGCGGGCATGAACTGCACACCGAAGGCCTTCTCGATCGCCGGTACGATGGTCTCGACGTTGAGCGCCAGCGCAATGCCCCCCACCAGCCCGAGCAGGGTGCCGAACAGACCGATGAGGGCGCCCTGCACCATGAACACCCGCAGGATCAGCCCCGGCGTGGCGCCCAGCGTCCGCAGGATGGCGATATCGGCCTGCTTGTCGGTGACCACCATCACCAGCGTGGAGACGATGTTGAAGGCGGCCACCGCCACGATCAACGTGAGGATGACAAACATGACGCGTTTTTCGGTCTGCACGGCGCGGAAGAAGTTGGCATGCTGCCGGGTCCAGTCCTCCACCCGCAGTCCGCCACCGAGCTGGGCCGCGATCTCGCGCGCGACGCGCGGCGCCTGGAACAGGTCCTTCAGCCTGAGGCGCACGCCGGTGACCGCATCACCCAGGCGGAACAGACGCCGGGCGTCCTCGAGGTTGATCAGCGCCACGCCGCGATCGTACTCGTACATCCCCACCTCGAAGATGCCGGCGACCCGGAAACGCCGCAGCCGCGGCAGCACGCCCGCCGGGCTGTAGTTGGCCTGCGGCGTGACCACCGTGATGCTGTCGCCCGGCTGCACGCCGAGGTTGTAGGCCAGTTCGCTGCCGAGGATGATGCGGTACTCGCCCGCCTTCAGATCGGCAAGACGCCCCTGGCGCATGTGTTCACCCACGGTGGACACCGCCGGCTCACGCGACGGCAGGATGCCACGGACCAGGGCGCCGCTGACCTTCTTGCCCATGGTGAGCATCACCTCACCCTGCACGTAGGGTGCCACACCGATCACCTGCGGGTGTTCCGCGGCAATGCGAGCGACCTTCTGCCAGTCCGCCAGCGGTTTGCGGTAGCCGCTGATGCTGGCGTGCGAGGCCATGCCGAGGATACGGGTGCGCAACTCCTGCTCGAAGCCGTTCATCACCGACAATACCGTGATCAGCGCCGCCACGCCCAGGGCGATACCGATGATGGAAATCGAGGAAATGAACGAAATGAAGTGGTTGCGTCGTTTTGCGCCTGTATAGCGCAGCCCGATGGCGAGTGCGAGCGGCCGGAACATAGCGGCGCATTAAATCACAAGCGCCGCCTGCCGAAAACATATATTGTTGTTAACAGACTGTCACAAGGGTGAACATCATGCGGCGAATCGGCTCTACCTTCCTGCTCTCGCTCGGGCTGCTGCTGGCACTCCCCTCCGTCGATGCGGACACGCTGCTGGTCGAATCGGTGCAATCGTCGCAGTCGGTGGCACGCCCGGCTCACGGCATGACCATGGATCAGGTGCTGCAGAACTATGGAGAACCGTCCCGGCGTCTGGGTCCGGTGGGCGAACCGCCCATCTCCCACTGGGTGTATCCGGACTTCGTCGTCTACTTCGAAGGCGATCACGTCATCCACTCGGTGGTTCCGCCTCACCACTGAGGACCCTGTCTGCCCGCGCGAGCGAGCACCCGCCCCTGTCCTGCACCGTGCATAGCGCCTAGAATGGCGACGCATGTCTGCCGCTCGCCGTCTACCTGCCGAATGGGAACCCCAGAGTGGCGTGCTGCTCGGCTGGCCGCACGCCGGCAGCGACTGGGCGCCGGTGCTGGCACAGGTCGAACCGGTGTTCACAAGAATCGCGCTGGAAGTGAGCCGGCGCGAAACCCTGCTCCTCGTCTGTAACGACGCCACGCTGGCCGCCAGGGTCCGGGACATCCTTCACCGGGCGGGTGCCGACGGGCGACGGGTGCTCACCGCCATCGCCCCCTGCAACGATACCTGGGCTCGCGACTACGGGCCCATCGGCATCCTCGCGAACGGCCGCCCGTGCCTGCTCGATTTCCGTTTCAACGGCTGGGGAGAGAAACACCCCTGGCAGCACGACGACGCCGTCACCGCTGCGCTGGCCGCAGGAGGCTGTTTCGGCTCGACACCGACGCAGAGGCTGCCGCTGGTACTCGAAGGCGGCAGCATCGACAGCGACGGCCAGGGCACCCTGCTCACCACCCGTCGTTGCCTGCTGCATCCGCGGCGCAACCCGGCGCTGTCACCAACCCGGCTGGAACAGCGGCTGCGCGAACTGCTGGGATGCGAGCGGGTGCTGTGGTTGCAGCATGGCGGCCTGGTGGGGGACGACACCGACGGCCATGTCGACATGCTGGCGCGCTTCGCCGGCCCCGGAACCCTGCTGTACCAGAGCTGCAGCGAACGCGGGTATCCGCTGTATAATGAACTCGAGGCCATGAAAGGCGAGTTGCAGCGGCTGCGGGACGCCGGCGGGCGGACGTATGAAACCGTCCCGCTGCCCTGGCCCGGGCCGGTACAGGATGAGAAAGGCCGACGCCTGCCGGCGAGCTACGCCAACTTTCTGGTGATCGACGGCGCGGTACTGGTACCGGCCTACGGCGATGCCGCCGATGACGAAGCGGCGCGGCGCATCCAGGCGTGCTTTCCGCAACGCGAGCTGGTGCAGGTACCCTGCCGGCCGCTGCTGCAGCAGGGCGGCAGCCTGCATTGCCTGACCATGCAGCTGCCCCGGGGCATCCCCTTGACCGAATGCGCCGCCACGACGACGCACCCACAGGACCGACCATGATACTGATACTTGCACCCGGCACCGACCCCGACAGCGAGGAGTTCCGCCGACTCGAAAACTATCTGCGACAGTTGCCGAACATCCGTCACCGCGTACACCAGGAAGTCGGCGAACAGCAGAAGCTCACCGAGGTCTACCTCATCGGCGATACCGGCTCGCTGTCGCTGGACGAGATCGCCAGCCTGCCGGCGGTCGAGCGCGTGGTGCGGGTCTCCGAGGAATACCGCATCCTCGGGCGTCACCGCGACGACCGGCGCCCCACCCACTTCGAATACAACGGCGTCCGTTTCGGCCAGGACACGCTCAACGTGTTCGCCGGTCTGTGCGCGGTCAACAACCGCGAGGACACCGAGGCGATGATGAAGGCCCTGCAGCAGCAGGGACAGCTCTGTACCCGCATGGGCGCCTACAAGCCGCGCACCAACCCCTATTCCTTCCAGGGCCTGGGGAAGGACTGCCTGCCGTGGGTGTTCGAGCTGGCCGGCAAGTACGGCATCCGCGTAGTCGCCATGGAGGTGACCCACGAGAACCACGTCGAGGAGATCCGCGAGGCGCTGGAGCACACCGGCCATCCCACGGGTGTCATGCTGCAGATCGGTACCCGCAACACCCAGAACTTCGAGCTGCTGAAATACGTCGGCCGCCAGCGCGAGTTCCCGGTACTGCTGAAACGCGGCTTCGGCATCACCCTGGAGGAATCCCTCAACGCCGCCGAGTACCTGGCCAGCGAGGGCAACCGCAAGGTGGTGTTCGGGCTGCGCGGCATGAAGACCAACATGGGCGACCCGCACCGCAACCTCGTCGACTTCGCCCACGTCCCGGTGGTCAAGCGGCTGACGCGCATGCCGGTGTGCATCGACCCCTCGCATTCGGTGGGTTCGCGCGAGCGCGCCCCCGACGGCCTGCTCGACATCATGCACGTCACCGCCCAGGGTGTCATCGCCGGCGCCAACATGATCCTGGTCGATTTCCACCCGCACCCGGAGCGCGCGCTGGTGGACGGCCCGCAGGCGCTGACCCTGGATGAGCTTCCCTGGTTCCTCGAGGACGTCCGCCTGGCCCGCGAGGCCTACGAACAGCGGTGCCGGCTGGCGAGCAGCCGGCAGCCCTGAATCACCTCACCCGCTTGAGGATGTTGCGGTCGAAATCGCGTTCCGTGAGACCGGTCTTGAAGCGGTAGTTCTTCCACAGCAGGCGCGTGCTCTTGCCGGTCTGGTGGTTTTCCATGTACATGTCATGGGCGCGCCAGTAGCGATCGAGATACTGGTGGTAGTCGCTGAAGCTCAGGGTCTTCAGTTTCGCGTTCTTGCGATCGTAGTAGACGATCTTCTGCGGCCGGTACTCCTGCTTGTCGATCCACACCACCTGGCGGGTGTAGCCCGAATACCTGTCCACCGGATAGCGTTCGATGACGAAACACTGCAGCTCCCCGCAGGGCTCGTCGCGCAGGTACTTGTAGGTGTATTTCTCGACCTCCTGCGAACTCAGGTCCTCGTAGGCGAACTCGCTGCCCATGAAGGGCCCCGACTTGTTGCGCGAGGAGATGCGCTTGACGCGCTTGAGCGCCGGCAGGTAGAGCCACTGGTCGTCCGGCCCGCTGCGGTGGGTGTAGCTCAGGAAGGCGGTGCCGCGCACGTCCGCCGGTTCGTCGAAGATGGTCAGGCTCTTGTCGCCGTCGTCGAGTTCCTCCAGGGTACGCACGCGGATGTGGCGGGTACTCTCCTCACCCTGGCGGTTGCGCAATATCATCTCCATCTCGGCGGTGGAGTCGTGGAAACCCGTGTCACGCCGGTTGGCCTCGACGGCGATCTCCAGTCCGCGCTCTTCCGGTGTCAGGGCGGCGGCCAGCGTCGGTGCCAGGCCGAGGAATATCAGCATCCACAGGGGTTTCATCATTTCACCTCTTGTCCAGGGTCATTAGCAGGGTCGGCAGCAGCAGGAAATCGGCGACCAGCGCCAGGCCGATGGTGATGGCGGTCAGCAGGCCCATGCCGGCATTCAGCTGGAAGTGCGAAAGCGTGAGCACCAGGAAACCGGCGATCAGCACCAGCGAGGTGATCACCAGCGCCGAACCGACGGTATGGAAGGCATAGCGCACGGCATCCGGTGAGGACAGCCCCTTCTCGCGCCGCGCGCGCAGGTACTTGCTGAGAAAATGGATGGTGTCGTCGACCACGATACCGAGCGTCATGCCGCTCACGATCGACAACCCCAGCCCCACCCTTCCCTCCAGCAGGCCCCACAAGCCGAAAGCCATGGCCGCCGGCACCAGGTTGGGCACCAGGCTGATCAGCCCCAGGCGCAGCGAGCGCAGGGCGAAGACCAGAATGAAGGAGATCAGCACCAGCGCCACCGAGGTGCCCGTCAGCATGCTGCGGATGTTGCGCTTGCCGATGTGGGAGAACATCACCGTGGGGCTGGCGCCGTGCACCCGCATCGAGGCGGGCGCATTGTGCGCCAGCCAGCGCTGCGCCCGCTTCTCCAGCTCGATGGTCTGGTTGCTGGACAGGCTCTTCAGCGACACGTCCAGCTTGGTGGCCGACTTGTCGACGTTGATCTGGTTGTTCAGGTCCAGGCCGTAGGGCAGCGACATCTCGTACAGCAGCAGGTACTGGGCGGCGAGATCGCGCCGTTCCGGCAACCGGTACCAGGCGGGGTCGTCGCCGTGCAGGTTCTTGTTGAGACGCTTCATGGTGTCGGACAGGGTGCTGACGTGCAGCACTTCCGGCTGTTGCCGGTACCAGTTGGCGAATTCGTCCAGCTTGCGCAGGAAGGCCGGCTCGCTGATGGCGCCGGAGCCGCCCGCTCCCAGCGAATAGGAGATGCTGTACAACCCGGTGAGATTGTCGGTGGTGAAGTCCGTGTCCACGCGGAAGGGAACGGTCTGATCGAAATAGCGTACGAACTCGTCATTGAGCTCGTTGCGCGGAATGAAGGCCACGAGCACCGCCACCAGCGCGATCATGCCCCAGAGCACCGGATGCCGATGGTTGACGACGAAATCCGCCAGCCGGTCCATGGCGGCCACCGAGTGGCTGCGCGCCGGCCTGACCCGCACCGGCAACAGCAGCATCAACAGCGGCAACAGCGTGATGGTATAGAGGAAGGCGGCTAGCACGCCGATGGAGACGATGTTGCCCAGGTCGCGAAACGGTGGCGCATCGCTGAAGTTCATCGACAGGAAACCGATGGCCGTGGTGACGCTGGTGAGCATGATCGGCTGCAGGTTGATACGCAGGCTCTCCAGCATGGCCTCCATCCTGTCTTCACCGCGCTGCATTCCCTGCAGGAAGGTCACCAGCAGGTGCACGCAGTCCGCCACCGCCAGGGTCATGATCATGGTCGGCGCGCTGGCGGAGGGCGGGGTGAGACGTATCCCCAGCCAGCCGGCCACCCCCATGGCGGTGACGATCGACAGCAGGATCACGAGCACCGTCGCCAGCGTCGCCCAGGCCGAGCGCAGCAGCAGGAACAGCACCAGGATGATGACGCCGAACATCAGCGGAATCAGCGTCTTCATGTCGTGCTTCGACATCTCCGAGAAGGCGTTGTTGAGCAGCACCACGCCGGTCAGGTGCACATCGATGTCGGGGTAACGCTGCGTCAGCTTGCGCGCGAGATCACGGCTGAAGGCGACCACCTCGGGCACCTCGACCGCCTGGTTGACGCCCGGAAGCTGGATGGTGACATTGACCCCGGTGACGTGCCCCGAGGGCGATACCAGCCGATCGACCAGCAGCGGTTCGCTGGTCGCCACCTGGCGGATCTTCTTCAGCTTCGCGGCATCCAGGTGGTCGGTGTCCATCACCAGATCCTCGACCACCAGGTCGTCACCCTCGGCATAGGTGTACTGGAAATTGGTGATCGAATCGACGCGGATGGAATAGGGAATCTGCCACGCCTGTTCGGTCAGCCAGCGCACCGCCTCGAGGTTGCGGGCCGTGAACACGTTGCCATTCTTCGGCGCCAGCACGAACAGCACGTTGTCGGACTTGGTATAGGTGTTCTGCAGGTTCTCGAACGCCAGCAGCTGGGGATTCTCGCTGGAGAAGAATACGCGGTAGTCGGTGGAGAAGCCGAGGAAACGGGCACCACTGGCCGACAGTCCCAGGATGACGAGCATCAATGCCGCCAGCCCCCAGCGCCAGCGTAGTAACAGATCGGCTATGGATTGCGCCATCTACCCCCCTTGTCGGCCCGTCCCGCGGTAACCGGAACGCCCGCTGAAAGAGACCCCGCCAAGGTCGATTCGTTCAGCGACCGGCCGCCCCGGCCAAAGTGTTCATTATTCAGCATCCTTGCCCGGAAAACCATCCGCGCGGGTTGACAGTGTGATGCACCGCACCCTATGGTGCCGATACGCAGGCGTCGCCTGTCATTTCCAAGAACTGCAACCGCACACACCGGGGAGATACTCATGAGTCAGGACAGCCTGCCATGCCTGAGCATCGGTGACGACATTCCGGAGCAGCGTATGGGTGGCCGTTCCCACTCGGCCGGCGCGGCCATCCTCGGACGCGAGGTACGCCTGCAGGTCTCGCAGGCCGCGATTGCGGCGCTCGACCACGAACGACCGATCGTGGCACAAATCGAGCTCTACTTCAGTTGCATGATCCGCAAACAGGTGCGTTTCAGCCGCATCGGCCACGATGGCGGCGAGGGCTACGCCACCGTGCTGCCCGGTCTGCTGACCGGCTTTCGCGCCGTCACCACCAAGGCCTGTCATATCGCCGATCTCGATGGTGCGCCACCGACCGAGACGATGCCGGTCCGACACCCGGACCGTTTCGTCCCCGACTGGCTGCGCATCGATTTCCGCGACGGCCGCTGGCTGGGTGCCTTCGGCTTCGACCACCAGCAACGGCGGCTGCGGGGCCTGGCATAACGATTCGGATCAGCGCAGGTGGGGGACGCCTCTGACCGAATTGACCGCGCCTTGAAATGGGCCGGATTTTCCGGTCTGAATTCAACTCGTAAGTGCAACTCTAGCTGACGGAAAGAGGGCAAGCTGCGGTAGCATCAGTGATCCCTCTAACCGGCAAGAAAGAGGAGCACGATGAAAAGCTACACGC
>DROT01000063.1 GCA_011321775.1 Gammaproteobacteria bacterium
ACCTGGCGGCCGGACTCGGGCTGGGACTGCTGGTGCTGCGCATCCGCCTGGCGTGGTGGGAACAGTGCAGCCGCGCCTGCATCCTGTTCGCCATCCTGCTGCTGCTGGCGGTGTTGTTGCCCGGGCTTGGCAGTGAGGTGAACGGTGCCACGCGCTGGATCAACCTGGGTATCTTCCGGCTGCAGGTCTCGGAGCCGGCCAAACTGCTGGCTTTCATCTACATGGCCGGCTACCTGGTGCGCCACGGCGAAAGCGTGCGCGAGACGCGCATGGGCTTCGTCAAACCGCTGGGACTGCTGGGTATTGCCGCCGTGCTGTTGCTGGCGGAGCCGGATTTCGGCGCCACGGTGGTGCTGATGACGACGGTGCTGGTAATGTTGTTCCTGGCCGGCGTCGGGCTGTGGAAATTTGCCGGCCTGATCTCGCTCGCCGGCGCCGCCTTTGCCCTGCTGGCCATTACCTCGCCCTATCGCCTGCAGCGGCTGACGGCCTTCGTCGATCCCTGGAACGACCCCTTCGACACCGACTTCCAGTTGACCCAGTCGCTGATCGCCATCGGTCGCGGTGACCTGTTCGGCGTCGGTCTCGGTGCCAGTATCCAGAAGCTCTTCTACCTGCCGGAGGCGCACACCGACTTCGTGTTTGCGGTGTTCGCGGAAGAGCTGGGCCTGATGGGAATCCTGGTGCTGCTGGCGCTGTATGGCTTCATCGTCTACCGCGCCTACGCCATCGCAGCGGTCGCGGAGGCCGACGGCAAGCCGTTCGCCGCCTATCTTTCCTATGCCATCGGCACCTGGATCGGACTGCAGGCGCTCATCAACATGGGCGTCAACACCGGCCTGCTGCCGACCAAGGGGCTGACCCTGCCGCTGATGAGTTACGGTGGCAGCAGTATGCTGGCGTTCTGCGTCGCCATCGCCATCCTGCTGCGCGTCGACTACGAAACCCGCTGCACCGTGAACAGCGTGCCGGCCTCCGGCAGCGCCGCGGCCAGACGTCGCCGGAGGAATCGATGAGCAACCGGCGGCCCATCCTGATCATGGCCGGTGGCACCGGCGGGCACGTGTTCCCGGCGCTGGCCGTGGCCGATGAATTGCGTGCGCGCGGCTGGCCGGTCGCCTGGATGGGAACGCGCGCGGGTCTGGAGGCGAGAGTGGTGCCGCCCAGCGGGATCCCGATGCACTGGATCCGGGTCCGGGGCCTGCGTGGCAAGGGATGGCTGAGCCGGCTCACGGCGCCCTTCATGCTGCTGGCGGCGCTGTTGCAGGCCGGTCGGGTGCTCGTCCGGCTGCGCCCGGCGGCGGTGCTCGGCATGGGTGGCTTCGTTACCGGCCCCGGCGGCGCCATGGCCTGGCTGCTGCGGCGCCCGTTGCTCATTCACGAGCAGAATGCTGTCGCCGGCCTCACCAACCGACTGCTGGCGCACCTGGCGCGGCCGGTGCTGGAGGGCTTCCCGGGCAGCCTGCCGAGGGCGATACATACCGGCAACCCGGTGCGCCGCGACATCGCCGAACTGCCTTTCGTTGAACCCGATATGGAGGGTCGCCGTCCCCGCCTGCTGGTGGTGGGCGGCAGTCTGGGCGCCGCGGCGCTCAACGAGTGCCTGCCACTGGCGCTGGCGGCGATCGACGCGGAGAAGCGGCCGGAAGTGCGTCACCAGACCGGTCTGCGCCTGATCGAAGAGGCCAGGCGTGCCTACCGCGTGGCCGGCGTGGAAGCCAGTCTGGAGGCCTTCATCGAGGACATGGCGTCGGCCTATCGCTGGGCCGACCTGGTCCTGTGCCGTGCCGGTGCCCTTACCGTCGCCGAGCTGGCCGCCGCCGGCGTGGCTTCGATTCTGGTGCCCTATCCCCACGCGGTCGATGACCACCAGACCGCCAACGCCCGCTATCTGGTCGACGCCGGCGCTGCCGTGCTGTTGCCCCAGTCGCAGATGGAACCGCCGCGCCTGGCGCGTGAGCTGGAGCTGTTGCAGCAGCCGCAAAGGCTGCGCGACATGGCGCGCAGCGCGCGGGCGCGCGCGCTTCCGGATGCGACGGCGCGCGTGGCGGCCTGTTGCCTGCAGGCCGCCGGCTGGAGGGAAGCGGCATGATGACGGCGATCCAGCCAAATTCACCGCAGCCCGAAGCCATGGGCCGCATCCGCCGCACCCATTTCGTCGGCATCGGCGGCGCCGGCATGGGTGGCATCGCCGAGGTGCTGCTGAACCTGGGGTATCGGGTCAGCGGCTCCGATCTGCGCGACAACGTCGTCACCCGGCGCCTGGCCGGGCAGGGGGCGCAGATCTGGATCGGTCACCGGGCGGAACACGTGAACGACTGCGACGTGGTGGTGGTGTCGAGCGCCGTCGACGAGGACAACCCGGAGGTCAGGGCCGCACGCGAACGCCGTATCCCGGTAGTGCCGCGGGCGGAGATGCTGGCCGAGATCATGCGCTTCCGCTACGGCATCGCGGTGGCCGGCACCCACGGCAAGACCACCACCACCAGCCTGGTGGCCAGCCTGCTGGCCGAGGCCGGACTGGATCCGACCTTTGTCATCGGCGGGCGCCTGAACAGTGCCAACAGCCACGCCCGTTTGGGCAGCGGCCGGTACCTGGTCGCGGAGGCGGACGAGAGCGATGCCTCCTTCCTGTACCTGCAGCCCATGATGGCCATCGTCACCAACATCGATGCCGACCACCTGTCGACCTATGAAGGCGATTTCCAGCGTCTGCGCCAGACCTTCGTGGAGTTTCTGCATCACCTGCCTTTCTACGGGCTGGCGGTCCTGTGTCTGGACGATCCTACCGTGCGCGAGGTGTTGCCGCAGATCAGTCGCCGGGTGCGCAGCTATGGCATCGATTCCGAAGACGCCGACGTGCGTGCGCTCGCTATCCGTCAGGATGGACTGCAGATGCACTTCGAGGTGCACCAGGCGGGGCATGATCCGCTGGAGGTCGTGCTCAACCTGCCCGGTTACCACAACGTTCTGAATGCGCTGGCCGCCGTTGCCGTGGCGCGCGAGCTCGAGGTCGGCGACCAGGCGATCCAGCGGGCACTGGAGACCTTTGCCGGGATAGGCCGCCGTTTCCAGGTCAACGCCGAAGTGGACGCGGGTGATGGCTCGGTCCTGTTCATCGACGACTACGGTCACCACCCGCGGGAGATCGCGGCCACCATCGCGGCCGTGCGCAGCGGCTGGCCGCAGCGCCGCCTGGTGGTGGCTTTCCAGCCACACCGCTACTCGCGCACCTTGGACCTGTTCGACGATTTCGCCCGGGTGCTGGCCGACGCTGACGTGCTGGCGGTGACCGAGGTGTATGCAGCCGGCGAGACGCCGATCGCGGGTGCCGACGGTCGCGCGCTGTGCCGCGCAATCCGCGGTCGCGGGCGTGTGGAACCGGTGTTCGTCGGGGAAGTGGATGAACTGCCGCGGGTGCTGCGGGATATCGTACGGGCGGGCGATGTGGTGTTGACCCTGGGCGCCGGTTCCATCGGCGGAGTGGCTACACGGCTGCCCGAAGTAGTCGGGAAAGCAAAGACGGGAGGAAGGGCATGAGCGACAGCACCAAACCACGAATTCACATGGGTTGCGGTGAACCGCTGCGCAGTCGGGCGCTGGTAACCCGGCCGTTGCGTCGGCAGCGGGAGGCGGCCGCCGGGCCGGCACCACGGGCGGCCGTGGCGCCACGCGGGGTCAAGTGCAAGCCATGATGACGGCCGAGTCCATGCCTCCGCTGCGGGGGGAGTTGAAAACGAACGAGCCGATGGCTGCACACACCAGCTGGCGGGTCGGTGGTCCGGCGGATCGCTGTTACCGGCCCGCAGATCTGGAGGACCTGCGCCTGTTCCTGTCCACGCTGCCGGCGCAGGAACCGCTGACCTGGGTCGGTCTGGGCAGCAACCTGCTGGTTCGCGACGGCGGCATCCGCGGTACCGTCATTCTCCCCTATGGCGGGCTGGACGAACTGCAGTTGCTGAAAGAGGGGCGGGTGCGGGCCGGTGCCGGTGCCAGTTGTGCCCGGGTGGCTCGTTTTGCTGCCAGCGCCGGGCTCACCGGTGCCGAGTTCCTGGCCGGCATCCCCGGCACCGTGGGCGGCGCGCTGGCCATGAATGCCGGTGCCTTCGGCGGTGAAACCTGGTCGCTGGTGGCGTTCGTGGAGACGCTGGACCGTCATGGCGGCCTGCACCGGCGCGCGGTGGACGAGTTTCGGGTCGCCTATCGCAGCGTGCAGGGACCGGAGGATGAATGGTTCGTGGCGGCCGAACTGCAGCTGCAGCCGGGGGACAGCGCCGCGGCCCGGGACCGGATCCGGCGCTTGCTGGCGCAGCGTTCGGCCAGCCAGCCGACCCGGCTGCCCAGCTGTGGTTCGGTGTTTCGCAACCCGCCGCATGACTTCGCGGCCCGGCTGATCGAGCAGTGCGGTCTCAAGGGGGAGCGTATCGGCAAGGCCCAGGTGTCGGAAAAACACGCCAATTTCATCGTCAACCTGGGTGGTGCCAGTGCGGCGGACATCGAGGCGCTGATTCGCTACGTCCAGGAGCAGGTGCAGCAGCAAAAGGGTATCCGTCTGCAGACGGAAGTGTGCATCGTTGGCGAGTTCGAGCGCGGCTAGGCGGCAATGGCAACGGAGGATTTCGGAAAGGTGGCGGTACTGGCGGGTGGCAGGTCGGCAGAACGCGGGATCTCCTTGCGCAGCGGTGCGGCGGTGCTGGAGGCGCTGCAGCGTCGTGGTGTCGATGCCCACATGCTGGATACCGGCGAGGAAGACTTTGTGCGTCGACTCGGTGAAGGTGCTTTCGCACGCGCCTTCAACATGCTGCACGGTCGTGGCGGTGAAGACGGGGTGATCCAGGGACTGCTGCAATGTCTCGGGATTCCCTGTACCGGAAGCGGGGTACTCGGATCCGCGCTGACCATGGACAAGCTGCGCACCAAGCAACTGTGGCAAGGGATAAATCTGCCGACGCCCGCCTTCGTGGTGCTGCGTGGCGAGAGCGACCTGCGCACCGCTGCACAGGAACTCGGTTTCCCGATGATACTCAAGCCGGTGCACGAGGGTTCGAGTATCGGCATGACCAAGGTGACGCGCGAATCCGATCTGCAGCAGGCCTGGCAGCTGGCGCGGGGATTCGATCGCCTGGTGATGGCCGAGAGCTGGATCGAAGGCCGTGAATACACGGCGGCGATCGTGGCCGCTACCGTCCTGCCGCTGATCCGTCTGGAGACGCCGCGGGACTTCTACGACTTCGAGGCTAAGTACGAGGCCGACACTACGCGCTATCACTGTCCCTGCGGTCTTGCGCCCGAACGCGAAGCGTCACTGCAGCAACTGGCGCTGCAGGCGTTCGAGGCAACCGGGGCCAGCGGCTGGGGGCGGGTCGATTTTCTCGTCGACCGTGGTGACAGGCCGTGGCTGATCGAGGTGAACACGGTACCGGGAATGACGGACCACAGCCTGGTGCCCATGGCGGCGCGGCAACACGGCTGGGACATGCCGGAGCTGGTGTGGCGCATCCTGGAAACCAGCCGGACGGGGCAGGACTGACGATGGCGGCCAGACGGGCGGCGCCGGGGCGCAAGCGCAGACAGGAAAAGGCACCCGCCTTCGGCTGGGTGAAACCGGCGCTGGCGCTGGCGACCCTGCTTGGCAGTGCCGCCGGCCTGGCACTGCTGGTGAACTGGATGGACGACCCGCGCCAGTGGCCGGTGAGGCGGGTCGAGATCGAGGGGCAGTTCCAGCATCTGCAGCAGGGCCAGTTGCAGCGGGAACTGGCATCGCTGGTGGACGCAGGTTTCTTTGCCATGGATGTGGGCGCCATCCAGGCGCGTATCCAGGACCTGCCCTGGGTGCGCCGCGCCTCGGTGCGGCGCGTGTGGCCGGATCAGCTGGTCGTGGTGGTGGAAGAGCAGCGGCCGGTGGCCCGATGGGGCGAGTACGCGTTCCTCAATGGCGAGGCACAGCGCTTTGCGCCCAAGGAACCGCCGGCGTTGCCGGCGCTGCCGCACCTCGAAGGCCCCGAGGGACACGAGCAGCGGGTGCTGGCCATGTACCGTCACATGCAGCGTCTGCTGAAGCCGCTGAACCTGTCGGTGGTCGATCTGCAGCTCGACGCGCGCCGTGCCTGGCACCTGCATCTCAGCAATGGCCTGAAAGTGGAGATGGGCCGCAGGCAGCCGGCGCAGCGGCTGGCTCGTTTCGTACGCATGTATCCGGCGCTGCTGGCCACCGGAAGCGGGCGCGTGGTGTCGGTGGATCTGCGTTACAGCAATGGCTTTGCGGTGTTGCGCGAGGTCGACGGCATGAATGCCAGGGGCAGTGGTTGATGAACAGGAAGACAGGAAAAAACATGATCGTCGGCCTCGATATCGGCACTTCCAAGGTGGTCGCCATCGTCGGCGAGATCATGCCGGATGGCGGTATCGAGATCATCGGTATCGGCGCCCATCCCTCGAAAGGGCTCAAGAAGGGCGTGGTGGTCAATATCGAATCGACCGTTCACTCCATCCAGCGCGCCGTGGAGGAGGCCGAGCTGATGGCGGGGTGCCAGATCCACTCGGTGTACGCCGGCATTGCGGGCAGCCACATCCGCAGCCTGAACTCGCACGGGATTGTCGCCATCCGCGATCGTGAGGTCACGCCCGGTGATGTCGAGCGTGTCATCGATGCAGCGCGCGCGGTGGCGATCCCGGCGGATCAGAAGATCCTGCACATCCTGCCGCAGGAGTTCGTCATCGACGAACAGGACGGTATCCGCGAACCGGTGGGCATGTGCGGCGTGCGCCTGGAGGCGAAGGTGCACATGGTGACCGGCGCCGTGAGCGCGGCGCAGAACATCATCAAGTGCGTGCGCCGCTGCGGTCTGGAGGTCGACGACATCATTCTCGAACAGCTGGCGTCCAGCTACTCCGTGCTCACCGAGGACGAGAAGGACCTCGGTGTATGCCTGGTCGATATCGGCGGTGGGACCACCGACATCGCGGTGTTCACCGATGGCTCCATCCGCCATACCGCGGTGATCCCCATCGCCGGCGACCAGGTGACCAACGATATCGCCGTGGCCCTGCGCACCCCCACGCAGTATGCCGAGGAGATCAAGATCAAGTATGCCTGTGCGCTGACCCAGCTTGCGGCCAGCGACGAGAACATCGAGGTGCCCAGCGTCGGCGACCGGCCGCCACGGCGCCTGGCCCGCCAGACGCTGGCCGAGGTGGTGGAGCCGCGCTACGAGGAGCTGCTGACGCTGATCCAGGCGGAACTGCGTCGCAGCGGTTTCGAGGATCTGATCGCCGCCGGTGTGGTGCTCACCGGCGGCAGTTCCAAGATCGAGGGGCTGGTGGATCTCGCCGAGGAGGTGTTTCACATGCCGGTGAGGCTGGGTGTCCCGCAGAACGTGGTGGGACTGGTGGATGTGGTGCGCAACCCGATCTACGCCACGGGTGTGGGTCTGCTGCTGTTCGGTAACCAGAACCGGGCGCAGCGTGCGTTCGATGCGGACTTTGGACGTGGAATACGCGGAGTATGGGAGCGGATGAAGAGCTGGTTTCAGGGAAATTTCTAGGGGCTGCAGGGCTCCAGGGGTCGTGAAGACAAAGTGCTGAATGATAGAGAGGAGAAGTCATAATGTTTGAGTTAATGGATTCGTACAGCCAGAACGCGGTCATCAAGGTGCTCGGGGTCGGTGGTGGAGGCGGCAACGCGGTCCAGCACATGGTGGAGGCCGACATCGAGGGAGTGGAGTTCATCTGCGCCAATACCGATTCGCAGGCGCTCACCAACATGAGTGCCCGTACCACGCTGCAGCTGGGCAGCAGCATCACCAAGGGACTGGGGGCGGGCGCCAACCCCGATATCGGCCGGCAGGCGGCGATGGAGGATCGCGATCGCATCCACGAGGTGATCGAGGGAACCGACATGCTGTTCATTACCGCCGGCATGGGCGGCGGTACCGGTACCGGCGCCGCACCGGTGGTGGCCCAGGTCGCCAAGGAGCTGGGCATACTGACGGTTGCCGTGGTGACCCGGCCCTTCCCCTTCGAGGGCGGCAAGCGCCTGTCGGTCGCCGAGCGTGGCCTGCAGGAACTCGGTCAGTATGTCGATTCGCTGATCACCATCCCCAACGAGAAGCTGCTGTCGGTGCTGGGCAAGGACGTCAGCCTGCTGAGTGCCTTCAAGGCCGCCAACAACGTGCTGCAGGGGGCCGTGCAGGGAATCGCCGAGCTGATTACCCGTCCCGGCCTGATCAACGTGGACTTTGCCGATGTGCGCACGGTGATGTCTGAAATGGGTATGGCCATGATGGGGTCGGGCGCCGCTTCCGGTGCCGACCGTGCGCGCGAGGCCGCGGAATCGGCGGTCAACAGCCCGCTGCTCGAGGATATCGATCTCATGGGTGCACGCGGTATCCTGGTCAATGTGACCGCGGGACTGGACCTGTCCATCGGTGAATTCGAGGAAGTGGGCAACACCGTGAAGGAGTTTGCGTCCGGTGACGCCACGGTGGTGGTGGGAACCGTCATCGATCCCGAGATGCACGACGATCTGCGGGTGACGGTCGTTGCCACCGGTCTGGGTGGAGAGGTAGCGCAGGTAGAGGAGAAACCCGAACCGGTCAAGCTGGTGCAGCGCAACCGCCGCGGCGAGGTCGACTACGAGGAACTGGACAAGCCGGCGGTCATTCGACGCAAGGTGGCGGGCGAACCCGTTGCGCCGGCGGCCGGTGCGGAAGACATGGACTATCTGGATATCCCCGCGTTCCTGCGTCGCCAGGCGGATTGACGGCGGTAGCGACGGCAGGACGGGGGCGGCGGACGACGGAGACCGGGGGAGGCGCGCGGGCGGTGTCCGCGCGCTGCGTCCGCTGCCGGAGTTTCTGCCGTGCCGGCGGAGTGTGCTAGACTGCGCCAAAAATACAACGGCCTGTTTAACTACCAAAAGAGGCGCTGGCGGGCGTGGAGGACGTCCGCCGACACCATGATCTACCAGCGAACGCTAAGGAATACCATTCGTGCGAAGGGGGTCGGCCTGCACAGCGGGGAGCAGGTGCAGCTCACCTTGCGGCCGGCACCACCGGATACTGGCATCGTCTTCCGGCGCGTGGATCTCGATCCGGTGGTGGAGATCAGCGCCGTGCTGGACAATGTCGGGGACACCCGCTTGTCCACCACCCTCGTCCACGACGGTGTGCGCATCGCGACGGTGGAGCATCTGCTGTCTGCATTTTCGGGGCTGGGAATCGACAATGCCATCGTCGACCTGAGCGCTGCGGAAGTGCCGATCATGGACGGCAGTGCCGGCCCCTTCGTGTTCCTGATCCAGTCGGCGGGTGCCGAGTCGCAGTCGGTGGCCAAGCGTTTTCTGCGCATACTGCAACCGGTCGAGGTCGAACAGGGGGACAAGTGGGCGCGTTTTTCCCCCTACCAGGGATTCAAGGTAGGGTTCACCATCGATTTCAACCATCCCCTGTTCCGGGGCCGCTCGCGACAGTCGGAGATCGATTTTTCCAGGACCTCCTTCGTTCGCGAGGTCAGCCGTGCGCGGACCTTCGGTTTCATGCGTGATATCGAGCGCTTGCGTGAAAATGATCTCGCTCTCGGCGGCAGCCTGGACAATGCCGTGGTGCTGGATGACTATCGGGTGGTCAACGCGGACGGCCTGCGCTACGACAACGAGTTCGTCAGGCACAAGGTTCTGGATGCGGTGGGTGACCTGTACCTGCTGGGATACAGCCTGATTGGCGCATTCACCGGACACAAATCCGGGCACGAGTTGAACAATCGCCTGTTGCGGGCCCTGCTGGCTCGCGAGGATGCCTGGGAAATCGTCACCTTCGAGAACGAGGCCGCCCCGCCGCGCTGGCTGGCACCGCCACAGCTGCAATCGTCCCTGTAACCGCTGCGGCCAGTGACTCAGGATTTGCCCGTTCTGGACGCTAAACGATAGAGGGCTTCCCGCAGACCGGGGTGGTCGATGCCACGGGCGGTCTGTGCCAGCAACTCGGCGCTGGCACCCGAGAGTACCGGCTTCCTGTACTCAACCGTTTGTGTTGTAAAGGGATTTTTCTGAACGCGCACCTCGATGGCGCGCAGTTCGAGAGCGTGTTGGCATCTGAATTGCTTGATGAGATCGGGGATGGCGAATCTCAGGCGGGTTGCCCAGGCCGCGGAACCGGCCGCCAGGATCAGGGTTTCATTCCGGAGGTTCACGACCCTACAATGGGCGGCCAGATCCGGTGGCAGCAAGTCGAGGGTGGCCTGTTCCAGGCGCTGCAGCTTGCGGGCGCGTTGCAGCAACGGCCCCGAGGCATCGTCGAGTACAGCGGAGCAACGGCGGAGGTTTTCCCGGGACATGCGGCCAGCTAACCGTCTGAATGGTATTGGTGATTACAGTAAATGAATTTTCTGCTCTATACCACCGGCTCGGGAAAAACCGGCAGCATCCAGCTGGGACACCCGTCTTTCTGGGTGCCGCTCCTGTTGTTGCTGGCGGCGGTGCTCTCTGCGGTCGGTGGACTGGGCTACTATCTCGGCCATCGGGCGATGGCCGTGGCCGCTTCCGCGCCCCGGGCAGAGGAACAGCCCCACTGGCGCGCGGCGCTGGAAGAGCAGAAACACGAGTTGACACGCGCGCGTGAACAGGCGCAGAACCAGCTCAACGCGCTGGCCGTACGGCTGGGCCAGATGCAGGCCCAGGTGCTGCGAATGGAGGCGCTGGGGCAGCGCCTCAGCGAAACCGCCCGGCTGGACAAGTTCGACTTCGATTTCGATCAGCTCCCGGCCCGCGGTGGCCCCGCGGACCCGTCGATCCGGCAGTCGCTGAGTTCGGCCGATTTCCTCAAGGCCCTGGACGATCTCGCGCTGCAGATCGACGATCGCGAGCGTCAGCTGGAGGTCATGGAACAGCTGGTCAGCAACAGTAGCCTGAAGAACGACGTTTCACCGACCGGCCGGCCGATCCGCCAGGGCTGGCTTTCCTCCTATTTCGGCATGCGTACCGATCCGTTCACCGGTCACCGGGCGATGCACAAGGGGATCGACTTCGCCGGCAAGCTCGGTTCCGACATCGTCGCCACGGCGGCGGGTGTCGTGACCTGGGCCGGCAAGCGCTACGGCTACGGTAATCTGGTGGAGATCAATCACGGGGGGGGCTACGCTACCCGCTACGGCCACGCCCAGAAAATTCTGGTGAAGGTGGGAGACGAGGTCGAGGCAGGACAGACCATCGCCCTCATGGGATCCAGCGGCCGTTCGACCGGCCCCCACGTGCATTACGAGGTTCTCAAGAACGGCCGCCAGGTCAATCCCATGGCGTCGGTCCGGTTGCGGCGCGGCAGCACCGTCGCGGCGCGCTGACCGGTGCCCCTGCAGAGAGCGTCCGCACCCTTCACTGAAACTTCACGGCAGCCGATTTAAAACCTGCTCCAGACCGCGTAATGCGGTATCATCCATCCTTTGCAATCCACCCCACTACCCGCTCAAACATGGTTACATCGCTTCTAAGCAGGGTCTTCGGTACCCGCAATGACCGGATTCTCCGGCGCCTTCAAAAAAATGTAAACAAGATCAATGCGCTGGAGCCGGACATGGAGGCGCTCAGCGACGAAGAGCTGAGTGCGAAGACCGACGAGTTCCGGCGCCGCCACGGCGACGGCGAGACCCTCGACCAGCTGCTGCCGGAAGCCTTTGCCGTGGCACGCGAGGCGTCGAAACGGGTGCTGCACATGCGCCATTTCGACGTGCAGCTGATCGGCGGCATGGTGCTCCACGAGGGCAAGATCGCCGAGATGCGTACCGGCGAAGGCAAGACCCTGGTGGCGACCCTGTTCTGCTACCTCAATGCCATCCCCGGCAAGGGGGTGCACGTGGTGACCGTCAACGATTACCTGGCGCGGCGCGACGCCGCCTGGATGGGCAAGCTGTACGAATTTCTGGGCATGACGACCGGCGTCGTGGTGGCCGGCATGTCGCACGAGGAAAAGAAGGCGGCCTACGACGCCGACATCACCTACGGCACCAACAACGAATTCGGCTTCGACTACCTGCGCGACAACATGGCCTTCCGTATCGAGGAGAAGGTCCAGCGGGAGCTGAATGCCGCGGTGGTCGACGAGGTCGACTCCATCCTCATCGACGAGGCGCGTACCCCGCTGATCATCTCCGGGCCGACGGACGACAACTCCGAACTCTACCTGGTGATGAAAGATCTGGTGACCAAGCTCGTCAGGCAGGAGGAGGAAGACGGTCCCGGCGACTTCAGCGTGGACGAGAAACAGAAACAGATCCACCTGACCGAGGAAGGCCACCAGCACATCGAGGAACTGCTCGAGAAGCAGGGCCTGATCAAGGAGGGCGAGAGCCTCTACGACGCCGCCAACCTCACCCTCATGCACCACCTCAACGCCGCGCTGCGGGCGCTGGTGCTGTTCCAGCGCGATGTGGACTACATCGTGCAGGACAACCAGGTGGTCATCGTGGACGAATTCACCGGGCGTACCATGCCGGGCCGGCGCTGGTCCGAAGGTCTGCACCAGGCCGTGGAGGCCAAGGAAGGGGTGCCGATCCAGAACGAGAACCAGACGCTCGCCTCGATCACCTTCCAGAACTATTTCCGCCTCTACCACAAGCTCTCCGGGATGACCGGCACGGCGGACACCGAGGCCATGGAGTTCCAGCAGATCTACGGTCTGGAAGTGGTGGTCATTCCCACCAACCGGGAGATGGTCCGCAAGGACATGGGCGACTTGGTCTATCTCACCGTCAAGGAAAAGTTCGATGCCGTGGTCGAGGACATCCGTGCCTGCCGCAAGCGTGGCCAGCCGGTGCTGGTGGGAACGACCTCCATCGAGACCTCGGAATACCTGTCGAAACTGTTGAACAGGGAGAAGATCGACCATCAGGTGCTGAACGCCAAGCAGCACGAGCGCGAGGCGCACATCGTCGCCCAGGCCGGTCGTCCGGGTGCCGTGACGATCGCCACCAACATGGCCGGTCGCGGTACCGACATCGTCCTCGGTGGCAGCCTGGAGGCCGAGCTGGACGCGCTGGAAGACGCCGACGAACACACGGTGGCGCGCGTGCGCAAGGAATGGGAGCAGCGCCACCAGGCGGTGCTGGAGGCCGGCGGGTTGCACATCATCGGTACCGAGCGCCACGAATCGCGGCGCGTCGACAACCAGCTGCGCGGCCGTTCCGGGCGCCAGGGCGACCCCGGTTCCAGCCGTTTCTACCTGTCGCTGGAAGACAACCTGATGCGCATCTTCGCCTCCGAGCGCGTAGCCGGCCTGATGCAGAAACTGGGCATGCAGGAGGGGGAGGCGATCGAGCACCCCTGGGTCAGCAAGGCCATCGAGAATGCGCAGCGCAAGGTCGAGGCGCACAACTTCAACATCCGCAAGAACCTGCTGGAATACGATGACGTCGCCAACGACCAGCGCAAGGTGATCTACGAGCAGCGCAACGAACTCATGGCCACCGATGACGTGTCGGACACCATCAAGGCCATTCGCAGCGACGTCGTCAACCAGGTCATCGACAATTTCATCCCGCCGGGCAGCATGGACGAGCAATGGCGCATCCCGGAGCTGGAGGCGGCCATCGAGACCGAGTTCGGTCAGAAGTTCGACATCCAGGGCTGGCTGGAGAGCGACCACGATCTGCACGAAGAGACCCTGCGCGAGAAGATCGTGCGGGAACTGGAGAAGGTCTACGAGGACAAGGAGGCCTACGCCGGTGCCGAGACCATGCGGCACTTCGAGAAGGCCGTCATGTTGCAGGTGCTCGACCAGACGTGGAAGGAACACCTGGCGGCCATGGACTACCTGCGCCAGGGCATCCACCTGCGCGGCTATGCGCAGAAGGATCCCAAGCAGGAGTACAAGCGCGAAGCCTTCCAGATGTTCAACGACCTGCTGAACCGGATCAAGTTCGACGTTGTCGGTATCCTCTCCAAGGTGCAGGTGCGCGCCGAGGAAGACGTCGAGGCGGTGGAGGAACAGCGACGCAGCACGGCGCCCCTTCAGTACCATCACGAAGAGGTCAGCGCCATTCCGGAAGGCCAGGACGAGGAAGCCGCCCTGGCGGAAGAGGAGCGTGCCCAGGCGCGCCCCTTCGTCCGCGACGGCCGCAAGATCGGTCGCAACGAGCCCTGTCCCTGCGGTTCGGGCAAGAAATACAAGCAGTGCCACGGTAAACTGACCTGAAGCGGGTCTTCCCGCAGGAGCCGCGGCCGGCCTGGCGGCTGAGAAGCGCGGCTCCGGCTGGTTGCATCAAGGGACGCCACACGCATGCCGGTAGGCTATTCACGACTCCCCGAACTGTTGCCGGTCCCCGGCGTGCGCCTGGCCGCGGTCGCCGCCGGCATCCGCTATCGTGGCCGCGACGACCTGGTGCTCATGGAACTCGCCGCGGGCAGCCGTTGTGCCGCGGTGTTCACCCGTAACGCCTTCTGTGCCGCGCCGGTGATCGTGGCGCGGGAGCACCTGTCGCGGGAGGCGCCGCGCTTCCTGCTGATCAACAGCGGCAACGCCAATGCCGGTACCGGTGAAGCCGGACTGGCGGACGCGCGCAGGAGCTGTGCCCTGCTGGCCGGCCGCGCCGGCTGCGAGCCGCAACAGGTGTTGCCTTTCTCTACCGGTGTCATCGGCGAGCCGTTGCCGGTCGATCGCCTGGAGGGGGCGCTGGACGGGGCGCTGGAGCGTCTCTCCCCCGGGGGCTGGGAGGCCGCCGCGCACGCCATCATGACCACCGACACGGTCGCCAAGGGTGTATCGGAACAGATCGAGCTCGACGGACGGCCGGTCACCATAACCGGCATCAGCAAGGGCGCCGGCATGATCCGGCCGGACATGGCCACCATGCTCGCCTATGTCGCCACCGACGCCGCCGTCGACGCCGCCGCGCTGCAGGCCTGTCTGCGCGAGGCGGTGGAACGCTCCTTCAACCGCATCACCGTCGACGGCGACACCTCCACCAACGACGCCTGTGTGCTGGTGGCCACCGGGCAGTCGGGGACGGAAGTCCTGCAGACGGGGCAGGAGGGCTATCGCCGGCTGTGTATCGCCGTGAACTCGGTATGCGAGCGGCTGGCACAGCTGATCGTGCGCGACGCCGAAGGAGCCACCAAGTTCGTCACCGTCGAGGTGGAGGAAGGGCGCGACGCCGCCGAATGCCTGTCGGTCGCCTATACCGTGGCGCATTCGCCGCTGGTCAAGACGGCACTGTTCGCCAGCGACCCCAACTGGGGGCGTATCCTGGCCGCCGTCGGTCGCTCCGGTCTCCCCGGGCTGGTGGTGGAGGATATCGATATCTTTCTCGGCGACGTGTGTATCGTCACCGCGGGAGGCCGGGCGCCGGGCTACCGCGAGGAGGACGGTCAGCGGGTCATGGAACAGGAGGAAATCCTCATCCGCATCCGGCTCGGCCGTGGTGAGGCCATTGAGCGCATATGGACCAGCGATCTCTCCCATGAATACGTTCGCATCAATGCCGAATACCGCACCTGAGCCCGAGGGTGGCGGCTTCCTGCAGGTCGCGGCCGCGGCCATCCTCAATGACAGGGCCGAAGTGTTGCTGGCCCTGCGC
>DROT01000064.1 GCA_011321775.1 Gammaproteobacteria bacterium
CGGAGATCTGGGCACGACTGGAACCGGAACAGCGCGACCCCGCCTATCTGATCGAGCACGGCTACCTGGAACCGCTGGAGGACTTCGAGCATGAAGGCCGCAAGGTGCTGGCCAGCCGCCTGGGCTACCGTATCACCGACCACTTCGT
This sequence comes from Gammaproteobacteria bacterium, assembly GCA_011321775.1. Taxonomy (GTDB): domain Bacteria; phylum Pseudomonadota; class Gammaproteobacteria; order DSM-19610; family DSM-19610; genus Thiogranum. The sequence continues at coordinate 149 of DROT01000064.1, forward strand.
GCACGGCTTCTTCGGCAAGATCTTCGACAACCCGCACGCGGTGTTCACCGAGGAGATCCTGAAGCCGGAGACCCAGGGCCTGGAGGTGTTTATCGACGGTATCGACAACATCGTCGAAGCCCAGCAGCGGGTGGCGCAACAGTACATCGACGACGGCAGCATCGAGGACGCCTGTCCCCCGCTGCAGGCGCTGCTGCACATCATGGCCAGCGGCAGCTACCGCGGCATGGACGCCCACCACCCCGAATTCCGTGCCATGTTCACGCGCGAACAGCTGTTGCAGTCCGACTGGTACCGCGAACGGCTGCAGATCAAGCAGCTGCGCGACATCGAGCTGTGGGAGCGCCACATCAGCAATCTGCGCCAGTTCCTCGACGATGCCGATTACGCCGACGAGGCGGAACGCCTGAATATCGCCGAACGTTTCAAGCGGGCGCGCGTCAAGCTCGAACAGGTAAGCAACAGCGAGTACCTCGAGGAACTGGTTGGCACCCTGGGGGCAGACCCCCTGGGACCGCCCACCTGTCTGGCCGAAAACCAGCTGCTCAGCTGGCGACGTGCAAAAATGTCGCTCGGCAGGGAACGGGCCGGCGACGAGGGCGAGCCGGAGAAAATCCCCTCCCTGCTGCAACGCTTCAAGACCCGCTTTCGCATGACGCGCCTGCGCTAGACGGGATTGATCCGCGCCTGGCGATGCTCAGCGCTTCTGTTCCCGACGGGCGCAACGGCGCAGGTGTTTCTCGATCACCCGTGACACCGCCACGAAGCCCATGGTCGCGGTGACGAAACTCGCCGAACCGTAGCCCAGGCGGCAATCCAGGTGGACGCCGTGGACTCCGGGCTTCTCGTGACCCACGCAGCCGTCCGCTTTCGGGTACACCTGCTGCTGGGCCGAGAACACGCATTCGACACCGAAGTAACGCCGCGCATTGCGACTGTAACCGTACTCCGTGCGCAGACGCGCGCGCACCTTGGCCGCCAGCGGGTCGTTGTAGGTGCGAGACAGATCCTTCACCATGATCCGCGTCGGATCCGTGAGGCCGCCGGCGGCACCGGTTGTGATCACCGGGATGCGGTTGCGCCGGCAGTGGTAGATGAGCGCCGCCTTGAAGCGGATGCTGTCGATGGCATCGATGACATAGTCGAATCCCGCTTCCACCGGCAGGTGTTCGAACAGGTTCCGGTCGGTGATGAAATCGTCCACCCGCCGGCAGCGGCAGGCAGGATTGATATCCCGCACGCGGCGGGCCATCACGTCGATCTTCTTGCGGCCGACACTGCGCTCGCCGGCGTGTACCTGACGGTTGACGTTGCTCAGGCATACCTCGTCGTAGTCGATGAGCGTGAGCCGTTCCACGCCGCTGCGCGCCAGCGCCTCCACCGCCCAGGAACCGACCCCGCCCATGCCGACGACACACAGATCCATGGCGCGGATATGCTGCGCCGGCTCGCGACCATAGAGGCGTTCGATACCGGCAAACCGCTGCTGCCAGGCGGAACCACTCATGGCAGTGCAAACACCGCGCGGGCGTTTTCCGTGGTCTGGCGCGCCAGCTCTTCGGGCTCCTCGTCACGCACCTCTGCCAGCGCCTGCAGGCAGTATGGAAGATATTCCGGGCTGTTGCGCTCGCCGTGATGGGCGGCGACCGTCATGTCCGGCGCATCGGTCTCCAGCACCAGGCCCTGCGGCGGCAGCGCCCGCGCCAGTCGTCGCAGGCGCGTGGAACGCGCGTAGGTCAACATGCCACCGAAACCGAGGCGGAAACCGAGGTCGAGGTACTGGTGCGCCTGCTGCAGGCTTCCGTTGAAGGCGTGGGCGGTACCGCCGGCCACGGGAATGCGCCGCAGGGTGGCGAGCACCTGATCATGGGCCTTGCGCACGTGCAGGATCACCGGCAGCCCGGCATTGCGCGCCACCTCGAGCTGCGCCTCGAACAGTTGCTGCTGGCGCGCCCGATCGAGCTCGCGCAGCAGGAAATCGAGGCCGATCTCGCCGATCGCCACCGGCGAGTGCCGTTCGACCGCCCGCTCCAGCGCCGCGACATCTCCGGCCCCGTGCCGGTCGAGGAATACCGGGTGCAGGCCCAGGGCCGGGAACAGGCCGGGCTGGTCGCGGCACAAACGCAGCAATCCGTTCCAGTGCGCCGCATCCACGGCGGGCAGCACCATGCGGGTGACGCCGGCGGCACGGGCACGCTCGAGTACCTGCCCACGATCGGCCTCGAAGGCGTCCAGATCCAGGTGACAGTGGGTATCGACCAGTTCCATGTGGCTGTGCGGTGTCGGCATGGATGCGCGCTCGGGCGCCGGGGACCTCATCGAACCCTCGATGTGTCAGCCCTGGCCCCGCGACAGGGTACGGGTACCGGCCCACAGCAGCGCCAGCTGCTGACGGTACATGGGCGCGATCCTGGCCGCATCGGAGGACAGCATGGTCAGGGGGACGCCCAGCAGAATCGCCAGCAAGGCGGCCAGCAACAGCGGGGGGACGGTGTTCGGTGGCAGTTCGCCGCTGTGGATGGCGGCTTCGATCTGGGTGGCCAGCCAGCTGTCGATGCCCTTCACGGGGGTGGTATCGATGCCTTCCAGCCGGGGGAAGGCCAGCTGCTTCTCGAAGGGCGTGATCTCCAGCTGCGGATCGATGTTACCGCCGCGCGCGATCCACACCAGCAATTCCCGGAATACCCCCGGCCGGCTGGCACAGTTCTTCGCCGTCTGGGCGAACAGCTGGTCGATCACCGCCAGCCCCTGTCCGGCCGAGGCGGCCCGCTGCGTATGCCAGCCCAGCTCCAGCAGCCAGAGGTGGGCCAGATAGGCCATCAGATCCTGCTTGTGGGGAAAATAGTTGAAGAAGGTCGCCTCCGAAACCTCCGCCTCACGACACAGGGCGCGGGTGGTGACCTCGGAAAAGGGCTGCCGGGTCAAGGCCTCCGAGAGTGCCGTGGCCAGCGCCAGGCGGGTGCGCGCATATTTGCGTTTACGCAGTTCGGACATGTGATAAGTATAGCTTACTCCAAATATATATGAAGCACTATTGCTGGCGGTGGCTCGGGAGGCGGGCGGGTTAGAATTATAATGCTGAATGTAATTTTATAGGGTTATATATTTAATATACAATTCAGTTAGTTATGCTCTGACGACTGGTCATTGAATCTACAGTTGTAACTATTCAGCTTCATGAGCGTGGTCCGTGCCTCTTCCCTCAGGTGACCGCTTTTCTCCTTGAAATGGGCCGGATTTTCCGGGCCGGCCTAAACTCGCTGCGCTCAGACAACGGCCGGCTTTTTCCGAAAAATTCGGCCCATTTCAAGGCGCGGTCAATTCGGTCAGAGGCACGGACCACGCTCATGAAGCTGAATAGTTTCTAACGGTTATCGATTCAACGTGCCGCCTCACAGCGGTTGCGGCCGGCTTTCTTGGCGCGGTAGAGCGCCTTGTCCGCGCGCTCGAACCACTCGCCCGCGCTCTCCTCACCACCCAGTTCGGCCAGGCCGCAGGACGTGGTGATGGTGACCGCCTGGTCGCGGAAGTGGAAACCGGTTTGCTCGATCTTCTCGCGCAACTTGTTCGCCGCCATCAGGCAATCGTCCAGCGAAGAACCCACCATCAACTGCACGAATTCCTCGCCGCCGTAACGCGCCACGAAGTCCGTCTGGCGCACTCCGCCGGCCAGTGTGCGCGCGATGGTGCGCAACACCCGGTCGCCCGCCTTGTGGCCGAAGCGGTCGTTGATCTGTTTGAAATGGTCGATATCCCACACCATCAGCACCAGCGGCATGCCGAACCTCCGGTAACGTACCAGCTCCTGTTCCAGTCGCTCCTCCCAGGCCAGCCGGTTGGGGATGCCGGTGAGCGGATCGGTGACGGCCTGGCTGCGTTCCTCGCTGACCTGCGAACGCAACTGGTCCGCTTCGCCTTCCAGACCGCGCAGGCGTTCCTTCATGGTGGCGATCTGTTGCTTGGCCTCGTCATAGCGACGTTGCTCGGCCTCGCGGAAACGATCCATGCGCTCGAGCACGCTGTTGATGCGGCTCTCCACCACCTGTTTCAGCTGCTGCAGGTCGGTGGCGCGGCGCATGCTGTCGCCGATGTCGTCCATCTCCTTCTTGACGGCGCTGCCGAGTTCGCCGCCGGAAGCATGACTGTCGTCGTAGTACTTCTCGCTGCCCTGCAGCTGGCGGTCCACCTCCTGCAGACGTTCGGTGAGCTGCACCAGAAAGTCCTCGATGCCGCGCTTTTCCTTCTGGGTCCGGCTCCGGATCGCCTGTACCAGGTCGGAGATCTGTTCCAGCACGCCATCCCAGGAATCACCGCTTCGCACCGCCTCGATACGCTCGCGCACAGCGGAGGGAGCGGGCGAGAGGTCGTCCGGCAGGGACAAGCGCTCCAGCAGGCGGATGAGAATTTCCCGGATATGATCGGTGGCATCGCCCGAGGCTTGCGCTTCCGGACGATCGGTGCCGCTCCCCCCGAACAGCCGTCGCAACAGCCCCGGCCGATCGTCGGCGGGCGTCGTTGCCTTGCGCTTTTCCTCCCCCTGGCGCTGATCCAGACGCACCAGGGTTCGCGACATCCGGTCGATACAGCTGCGCAGCCGCGCGGTATCCTCCTGGTCGCGCACGGCAGCGCGCAGATCGCGCAGCTGCTCGTCGAGCGCCTTGTCCAGGCCGTCGGCCGCCAGGGCCAGGCGCGACACGGCCTTGCGCAACAGCTGGTCGAGTTCGCGCCATTCCTTTTCCTGGCGCTCGTAGAGCTCGAGCTGCTCGAAGTACTTCTTCTTCCACTCGGCGCTCTGGCCGGAATCGTTGTCGGGATCCACGCGCTTCTCCGGAGATACTGCAGGCTCAGCCGTTCAGCTCGACGCTGTCCGGCAACACCACTTCCATCGAAATCGGCAGGTGATCCGAGAGCGGGTAGTCCAGCACCTCGGCATGCTCCACTTCCACCGTGGGCGTCACCAGAATGTGGTCGATATTGCGCTTGGGGCGCCAGCTGGGGAAGGTATTCATGCCGTGCAGCGGTTCCTTCATCAGCGTCTTGTTGAGCAGCAGCTCGATTTCGTCGCTGTCGGAACGGCAGTTCATGTCGCCCATGAGCACCACGTGGCGGTAATCGTTCACCAGATCGCCCAGATAATCCAGCTGACTCAGACGACCGCGCCGGCTCAGTGCCAGATGCACGATCATGATCACCAGTGACTCCTCGCCGTCCCCGAACCGTACCGCGAGCGCGCCGCGCCCCGGGATGCGGCCCGGCAGCCGATGTTCGGTGATGCCCGTGGGGCGGTAACGGCTCAGCACGCCGAGACTGTGTTGCGCCAGCCGGCCGATGCGGCGGTTGGTCTGGTCGTCCCAGTAGGGAAAACCGGCAGCGGCCGCCAGGTACTGGGTGATATTGACGAAACCGCTGCGTGCACTGCCGGCATCGGCTTCCTGGATACCGACCACGTCGTAGTTGCTCATCAGGCGGGCTATGCGATCCAGGTTGTCGAAGCGCTGCGGATGATGCAGAAGGTGCTTCCAGCTGTGGGTCAGATACTGTCCGTAGCGGCGCGTCTTGATGCCGATCTGGATGTTGTAACTGAGCAGCCTCAAGGTCTTTCGGTGGGCCGGCTGGACCTTTGTGGCCTGTGCTGATTTCGGCATGCTGTTCAGATGGGGCACACGAGGTTGCCCAGTTGTTCCGTGAGTTTGAGGTTCTCGCTGTAATCGACGGGGCAGTCGATGATGCTGACCGTCGGCTGCTGCAGCGCCTGCTTCAGTATATCCTGCAACTGGTCGCCCGCGGTGACGCGGTAACCGCGCGCGCCAAAGGACTCCGCATACTTGACGAAGTCCGGATTGTTGAAGTCGACGTGCGAGGTGCGCTGGAAGGAGTTCAGCTGCTTCCATTCGATCAGACCGTAACCTCCATCATTCCATATGAGGATGACAATGGGGATTTCAAGGCGCATGGCGGTCTCGATCTCCTGCGAATTCATCAGGAAGCCGGCGTCGCCGGTGACCGCCACCACGGCACGGTCCGGCGCCACCATCTTCGCCGCAATGGCGCCGGGAACCGCGATGCCCATGCTGGCAAAGCCGTTGGAGATGATACAGGTGTTGGGATACTCGCAGCGGAACATGCGCGCCATCCACATCTTGTGGGCGCCGACGTCGCAGACCACGATGTCGTCGAGCGCCAGCACGGTGCGCAGGTCCCAGATGATCTTCTGTGGCTTGATGGGAAAGGCTCGGTCATCGCGGTGCTGGTTCATCTCCGCGATCAGCGCCTCGCGCAACGGCCGCATGAGGTGTCCCTGGTGCGGCGTGGTCAGTTCGGCGATGCGGATCAGGCTCTGCTTGATGTCGCCCAGCACCCCCACCGTGACATTGTAGTGCTCGTCCACTTCCGCCGGTGTACGATCGATGTGGATGATGGTGCGGTCCCGGGTCGGGTGCCACAGGTAGGGGTGATATTCGACCAGGTCGTAGCCCACGCACAGGATGACATCGGCGCGGCTGAAACCGCAGCTGATGTAGTCATTGGCCTGCAGCCCGGCACTGGCGAGCGTGGTACGGTTGCGGAACGGTGTCACTCCCTTGGCCATGAAGGTGTTGGCCACCGGTATATTGAGCTGTTCGGCAAAATCCGACAGGTGTTTCCAGGCACCGGCCCGCACCACGCCGTTGCCGGCGAGGATCATGGGATTGCGCGCCTCCGAGATCAGCCGCGCGGCGCGTTCCACCTGCTGCTGCGGGGGCTCCGGCGGATAGGGCTGGTTGACCGGCAGCGGTCGCGCCACCGCGGGCGCCTTGGCCACGTCTTCCGGCAGTTCGATGAAGCTGGCGCCGGTCTTCTCCGACTGGGCGATCTTGAACGCCTTGCGCACCACCTCCGGAATCACGTCCGGCGACAGCACCCGCGAGACATACTTGCAGACCGGCTGGAAGATGAGTTCCAGATCCAGCACCTGGTGCGACTCCTTGTGCAGCCGGTTGGTACCCGCCTGGCCGGCGATCGCCACCACCGGGGCATGGTCCATGTTGGCATCGGCGACGCCGGTGACCAGGTTGGTGGCACCCGGCCCCAGGGTCGAAAGACAGACGCCGGCACGACCCGTCAGGCGACCATAGACGTCCGCCATGAACGCGGCCCCCTGTTCGTGGCGCGTCGTGATGAACTGGATGCGCGAATCGAGCAGGGCATCCATGATGTCCAGATTTTCCTCGCCGGGCACCCCGAAGATGTACTCCACACCCTCGTTTTCCAGGCACTGTATAAAGAGCTGCGCAGCGTTCATGGAGCGGGGGTGCAACCCTCACGGCACAACGGCAGGGCAACGCGGCGGCAGCGCGTCACTGCGCGGCCTGCTTCGCAGCCGCGGGCACGGCGTCTTTCGCGGCCGCCTTGCGCTCCTTCGCTACCAGGTAGTCCACCACCTCCAGCATCTTGTCGTTGCCACCCGCCATGCGCGCGGTCACGACGTACTTGCCGTTGACGATCAGGGTCGGCACGCCGCTGACGCCATAGAGTTCGCGCACCTGCTTGCCGCGGTTGGTGCGGGTGATGACGGCAAAGGACCCATAGGTCTTGTCGAAGTCCTCGGCCGGGACCCCCTGCTCGACGAAGAAGGCGCGCAGTTCATCGACCGTGCGGATCGGTTTCTTGTCCTTGTGCAAACGGTCGAACAGCGGCTGATGGATGCGATCCAGCACCCCCAGCATCTGCGCCGCGTAGTAGGCGCGCCCCAGCAGTTCCCAGCTCGGACCCAGTACCGCCGGCATGCGTACGAAATCGACGTCCGCCGGCTTCTTTTCCAGCCATTTGTCGAGTTCGGATTCGAGATGGTAGCAATGCGGGCAACCGTACCAGAACAGTTCGCGCACCTCGATGCCCTTGCCGTCCACCGGCTGCGGGGAGGCCAACTCGCGATATTCGATACCCTCGTCGAAACCGGCGTGTGCCAGCGGCATCAGCAGCAACAGTGACAGCAGTGTAAACCAGTGTTTCATTCTCGATCTCCGTTAGAGTTCACCATAGGAATGCAGGCCCGACAGGAACATGTTGACGCCCAGGAAGGCGAACAGGGTGACGAACAGGCCGATCACCGCCCACCAGGCCATCGGCGCACCGCGCCAGCCCCGTGTCAGGCGCATGTGCAGCCAGGCGGCATAGTTCAGCCACACGATCAGCGCCCAGGTTTCCTTCGGATCCCAGGACCAGTAGCCGCCCCACGCCTCGGCCGCCCACAGGGCTCCGAGAATGGTCGCCACGGTGAAGAAGGCGAAGCCGAGCGCGACAGCCTTGTACATGAGGTCGTCGAGCTCCCCGGCTTCGGGCAGGCGCGAAGCGATGAAACCGTGGGGATGGCGACGCACGGCGCGATCGCGCACCAGCCACGCCACCCCCACCATGGCCGCCAGCGCAAAAGCACCGTAGCCGATGAAATTGGCCGGCACGTGGATCTTCATCCAGTAGCTCTGCAACGCCGGCACCAGCGGCTGTATGCGGTCGGCCCCCCGCGACCAGGCATACCACAGCAGGAAGGTTACCGCCGCCGAGATCACCAGCAGCACGAAGCCCCCCAGGGCGCGGGTGCGGTAACGACCTTCGTAGTACAGATAGATCAGCGCCGTGAGCAGGCTGAACAGGATGAACACTTCGTACAGGTTGCTGACCGGGATGTGGCCGATATCGCTGCCCATCAGGTAGGACTCGCGCCAGCGTACCATCAGGCCGGTGAGCCCCATGGCCACCGCCGACCAGGTCATGGCGGCGGCGACCCGCCCGATGAATTCCGAGCGCATGAACAGGGCGATGAAGTACGCCGCCGTCGCGGCGATGAACAGGGCGCTCATCCACATGACCGCCGACTGTCCGGACACCAGGAAGCGCAGGAAGAAATCGCTGTCCGCGAGCTTGAGCGAGTCACCGTAGCGCCAGATGGCGAAGAGGCTCAGCGCGGCCACCATCAGCGTCAGCACGCGCAAGGGTTTCCACGCCCATCCCAGCGCAATCAGCGCCAGGCCCGAGGCCAACAGGATGGCGGCCTCGTAGTCGTCCATCGAGGCGCCATAACGAAGCCAGGAGAAAACGGCGCCGGCCAGCACCAGCAATGCCCACAGGACGTCGAAAACGCCCAGTGTCTTCCACAAGGGCGGCTTTTCCAGTCCTTTCAGCAGGTCCTGCGGTGTAACCGACATGAAGCTTCCTCTGTCTGCGGTGCCACGGCTCCGGTGACGATCATACCAGCAGCCGTGCACCCCTGGCGCCGGTCCTGGCGATGATTCTCCTCAGCCGCCTTCCAACACCTTCCAGTGCTGCCCCAGCCGCTCGCTGAGCAGGCTGAATTCTCTTTCGAAATCATGTGGATGGCGGCTGCCCATGCCGGCCGCCAGCACCCGGGTGACTCCGTTCCGGCGTTCGATCCAGAACCACATGCGGCGGCTGGAAACGTAGAACATCAGGAACACGCCCACGGTCAGGAGCGCAAAACCGAAATACACCACGTTCTTGCCCGGCGCCCGGGTGATTTCCAGGCCCGAAGCCTGGACGAAATCGTACCCGGTCAACTGCAGGTAGAAGGGTGAACCGTAGGCCCCCAGTGCATCGATCGCCGCCACCGCATCACGCAGAAACAGCCGCTCGGCGTCGCCTGCACCCTGCCCGGTGTGGACCCCTTCCGTGTCCAGGAGTTCCAGATACAACTCGCCGAGGATGGTCCGCAGGACCTTGATATAGGCCTCGGTCACCTGCTCCCGCTGATCCGCCGGAACCCGCTCGTCGACCAGCGCGGCAACGGCGCCGAAACCGCCTGTCCGAAAGCGCTCGACCAGTCGTTGCATGGAGCGCACCACGTCCCCGCGCACCTCGGGCCGGTTCACACCCAGACGCTCGAAACTGCGGTCGGTGGCGTCCTCGGCCGCCTTCCGTACCCGCTCTCCGTCGTACAGCATGGCGTTGAAACGAAGGAAGCGCTGCACGCTGCCGCGGTCATCGACCGGGATGTGCAGGTAGCGGAACGGCTCCGCCGGCGACGTACGCATGCCCGTGAGGACATAGCGCCGCCCCTGGAACTCCACCGGCGACATGTAGTTTTCGTACTCCCGCGCCTGGCCGGTCGCATTGCGCAGCTTGAAGCTGAAACTCGGACCGAAGTTCTTGTGCCGGCGGTGGCCTTCCCGATCCGGCACGGGGTTGATGTTGAACAGCCGGAAATCGGTGAATTCCAGGGTCATGGGCCCCTGGGCCGTCTGCAAGGTACTGTTCTCGAACACCTTCCCCTCGATCCGCTGTGCTTCGCCGGCCGCCGGTCGCAACGGCCAGGCGGCGATGTGGAGACCGCTGCCGCCGTCGCTGAAGCTCGACTGGTAGATGGCATAACCGCGGTAGATCAGCGGATGATTCACGGCAATGGTCCGTTCCAGCGGCGCCTCCCGCTGCGGATCGCGGATCACCAGGTCGCTCTCGAAGGACTTCGGCTGACCGGTGGCGTAGTGCTCGATGCGGAAGTCCTTCACCTCGACGGTGAACGGCAGCGGCTGCACCAGGTAGCCCTCGCGCAGCCGCAGGAAGACCACATTGGCCGAACTGCCCTCCGGTATGCTCACCGAGCCGCGGAAGGAGGGATTGTCGACCGGCAAGCGACTGATGGCCGGAACCTCGGCCGCAGGCAGATCGCGCGTCTCCGGCTTCAGCTTGCCGGCCGCCTCGCGCAACCGGAGCGGCAGGTTGCCATCGAACAGGGCCCCCACGCAGATCACCACGATGGCGATGTGCGTGAAGAAGTAGCCCAGCTTGCTGAAACGGCCTTTCATGGCGGCCATCACCCGCTGATCCTCCGCCTCCCGGGTGCGGTAGCGGTAGCCGCGCGCCGACAACCAGCCGCCCAGCAGGCGCTGCACCTCGGCCGCTGGCATGGTGGTTTCCCACTCACGCCGCAGGTGGAAGGAGGCCAGCGACCGGCGCTGCACATTCAGGCGATAGTTGCGCATTTCGCGCAACATGTTGGGCGTGTGGCGAAGGATGCAGATGCTGGTGGAGAGCACCAGAAAGGCCAGGATGGCCATGAACCAGGCCGAACCGTAGACGTTGTAGAGCCCCAGCCGCTTGAAGACGTCGAACCAGAAGGGGCCGAACTTGATGAGATAGTCCTGGTAGGGCTGGTTCTGCTGCAGCACCGTTCCCACCACCGAGGCAACGGCTATGGCCACCAGCAGCGTGATGGCCAGGTTCATCGAGCCGAGAAACTCGAACAGCACCGCGGCAGCGGAAAGCTGCCGGCTATGCCTGGATGCGGACGGTTTCATGATCAGCCGACTGGATGGCGGGACCTGCGCAAGGGGAAGCTCGCCGGGCAGCAAAGAAAAGGGCGGCCACAGGACCGCCCTTTCACCCGCGGGACGTCGCGACTACCGCGCTCAGTGCAGCCCCTGTACGTAGGAAGCCACCGCCTTGATCTCGTCCGCCGTCATCTTGCCGGCAATGTCGCGCATCATCTTGTTGGGATCGTTGCTGCGCGCCCCGGACTTGAAGGCGTTGAGCTGGTTCATGACATACTTGGAATGCTGGCCGCTCAGGGACGGGAACTTCGCCGCCGGGTTGCCGGCACCGGTGGGACCGTGGCAGCCGATGCAGGCCGGCACGCCGCTGGCCTGGTTGCCGCCGCGGTAGATCTTCTGACCGAGATCGACCAGCGCCTCGTCGGCCGCACCCATCTTGACCTTCTGGCTGGAGAAATAGGCCGCCAGGTCGGCCACGTCCTGATCGCTCAGGGGAGCGGCCATGGGCGCCATGGTGGCGTTGGTGCGCTTGCCGCCCTTGAAGTCAGCGAGCTGTTTCTGCAGGTAGGGCGCACCCTGTCCGGCCAGCTTGGGCCAGTCCGGGTTGACGCTGTTGCCGTCGGGACCGTGACAGGCGGCGCAGGCCGCGGACTTGGTCTTGCCGGCGCCCGCGTCGCCCGCCGCCATGGCCGTGGAGATACTGCTGGCCAACGAAATAACTGCTGCAAAAACAAGGCACTTGTTCATCTTTGATCGATCTCCGAAACGCTGTGGAACAGGAACTGGCCCGCTTGCAGACCACCACCCCCGAAAAGAGCCCACCTGTATACCAGCGGGTGCAGGGCGGGTCAACCGCAACGGCTTGTGAAACTGTGAGAAAATGGTTAAATGAACATCGATTTCCGCCAAGCCTCCTTCCTTACCAGCGTCCCGGAAGTCCGTCTCGCCCCCGCCGACGAGGGGGCCGAGGTGGCCTTCGCCGGGCGCTCCAACGCCGGCAAGTCCAGCGCCCTCAACGCCATCACCGGGCAACGCGCGCTGGCGCGCACCAGCAAGACCCCGGGGCGCACCCGGCAGATCAATTTCTTTGGCCTGAACGACCGGCGGCTGCGCCTGGTCGACCTTCCGGGCTATGGCTACGCGAAGGTGCCGCAAGCGGTGAAGGAGCGCTGGCAGCGGGCGCTGGCGGAATACCTGCAGGTGCGCCGGTCGCTGCGCGGCCTGGTGGTGCTCTCCGACGTGCGCCACCCGCTCACCGACCACGACCGGCAAATGCTGGAGTGGTGCGCCGACGCCGGCCTGCCGGCCCACCTGCTGCTGACCAAGGCCGACAAGCTCAAGCGGGGGCCAGCCGCCAACACCTTGCTGAAGGTGCGCCGGGAACTGTCACAGATCCACCCCGAGGCCAGCGTGCAACTGTTCTCGGCACTGAAGAAAACCGGCATCGACGAGGTCCGTGCAATCCTGGTCGAGTGGATGGGAGCGGAGACGGGCTGATCCCCATGCGGCACGAAGGCGGCAGCGGAATCTCCCTGTATGCTGCTCGGGAGCCTGTCCGAGTAAGGGGGGCCGTAGCGAGAGCGTGGCACAGCGGCCGCTGTGGTGCGCTCGCAGCAGGTCCATCATCACTCGGACAGGCTCCTAGGACGCGGCGATGCCGGCGGAGGTCATTTCCCGGCGCAGTATACGCGCCGCCTCCACCATGTTCGCCAGCGCCGCCTCGACCTCCGGCCAGGCACGCGTCTTGAGGCCGCAGTCGGGGTTGACCCACAGGCGCTCCGCCGGAATGTGCTGCGCCGCACGGCGCAGCAGCGCCACCATGTCGCGGACTTCGGGCACATTCGGTGAATGGATATCGTAGACGCCCGGGCCGATCTCGTTCGGATATTCGAAGCGCTCGAACACCTCCAGCAGTGCCATGTCGGACCTCGAGGTCTCGATGGTAATCACATCGGCATCCATGGCGGCGATGGATTCGATAATGTCGTTGAATTCCGAATAGCACATGTGGGTGTGAATCTGGGTATCGTCGGCCACGCCCGCTGCGCTCAGGCGGAAGGCGCGTACGGCACGCCCCAGGTAGGAAGGCCAGTCGGCGCGGCGCAAGGGCAAGCCCTCGCGCAGTGCGGCTTCGTCGATCTGGATCACCCGTATGCCGGCGCGCTCGAGGTCCAGCACCTCGTCGCGCAGCGCCAGCGCGATCTGATCGCAGGTGTCGGCACGCGGCTGGTCGTCACGCACGAAAGACCAGTTGAGCATGGTGACGGGACCCGTCAACATGCCCTTTACCGGCCGCTCGCTGCGGGACGCGGCGAAACGGATCCACTCCACCGTCATGGCCTCCGGCCGTTCGACATCGCCGTAGATGATCGGTGGTTTCACACACCGCGAACCGTAGGACTGCACCCAGCCGTTGCCGGTAATCGCGAAACCGTCGAGCCATTCACCGAAGTATTCCGCCATGTCGGCACGCTCGGGCTCACCGTGGACCAGCACATCGAGTCCCAGCCGTTCCTGGCGGGCGATCGTATCAGCGATTTCCGCACGCATGCGCTCACGGTACTCCGCCTCGCCCATTACCCCGCGACGGTAGTCGCGCCGCGCCGCGCGGATGGCCGGCGTCTGCGGAAAGGAGCCGATGGTGGTCGTCGGAAACAGGGGCAACTTCAGCCAGGCGCGCTGCAACGCCGCCCGCTGCGGCCACGGCCGCTTGCGACGGGTGTCGTCCTCCGCTACGGCCGCCAGCCGTGCCTTCACCTGGGGGCGGTGAACCTCGGGCGAACCGCGCCGCTCTTCGAGCGCGGCGCGCGCCTGCTGCAGCGGCCCGGCCACCGCCTCGCGGCCCTCGTCGAGCGCGCGGCGGAGCACTACCAGCTCGTCGAGTTTCTGCACCGCGAATGCCAGCCAGCGACCCACGCCTTTGGCCAGCGCGCGCTCGGCGGCAAGGTCGACCGGCACGTGCAACAGCGAACAGGAAGGCGCCACCCACAGTCGCTCGCCCAGTCGCGCGCGCGCCGGCTCCAGCACCTCCAGCGCCCGATCGAGATCGGTACGCCAGACGTTGCGGCCATCGACCACGCCAAGCGACAGGACCTTGTAGGGTGGCAGGCGGTCAAGCACGGCACCGACCTGCGCCGGAGCGCGCACGGCATCGATGTGCAGACCCTCGACGGGCAGTCGGCAGGCGAGCCCCAGGTTGTCATCCAGCCCCCCGAAAAACGTCGCCACCAGTCGCTTGACGCCGCCGCCCTGCCAGCGACTGTATGCCCACTCGAAGGCATGCTTCCACTGCGGTGGCAGATCGAGCGCCAGTACCGGTTCGTCGACCTGTACCCATTCCACCCCCTGCACCGCCAGCCGCTGCAGGATTTCGCCATAGACCGGCAACAGGGAGTCCAGCAGATCCAGACGCTCGAAGGTACCGCCCTTGCACTTGCCCAGCCACAGGTAGGTGATGGGTCCGAGGATGACCGGCTTGACCGCGTGACCCTGCGTCTGCGCCTCCTCGACCTGGCGGAACAGTTGCGAGCCGGAGAGTCTGAAATCCTGTCCGGCGTGGAATTCCGGCACCAGATAATGATAGTTGGTGTCGAACCACTTGGTCAGTTCGCAGGCCTGCACCGGTGCACCCGTCGGCGCACGCCCGCGCGCCATGCGAAACATGGTATCCGGATCCACCTCGCCGCCATCGTGGCCGAAACGCGGCGGCACCACGCCCAGCAGGCAGCTCATGTCGAGCACCTGGTCATACCAGCTGAAGTCACCCACCGGGATCAGGTCCACGCCGGCCTCCGCCTGCAGCGCCCAGTGGCGGGCCCGCAAACCGGCCCCTGCGCGCTCCAGCGCAGCGCGGTCACTGGCGCCGGTCCAGTAGGCTTCCAGCGCCTTTTTCAGTTCGCGCTGCGCGCCAATGCGCGGAAATCCCAGGTTGTGTGTAATGGTCATGGCGATCCCTTCGTGTGACGGGTGGAAGCGGGACGGCAGTATGCTAAGCTGCATAACATGTTTCAATTTCATGTTTTTACAGATTAAGCTGAATTTTATTCATAATGTTTCTGGAACTGCGTCACCTTCGAAGCCTCATCGCCATCGACGAGGAAGGCAGCCTGGCCCGTGCCGCCACCCGGCTGCACCTCACCCAGTCGGCGCTCTCCCACCAGATCCGGTCGCTGGAGCGCTACTACGAAACGCGGCTGTTTCTGCGATCGACCCGGCCGCTCGGGCTCACCGCGGCGGGCCGCAGGCTGCTGACGGTGGCGCGCAGCGTGCTGCCCGCGGTGGAACAGGCCGAGGCGGACCTGAAGAACATCGCCCAGGGGGCGAGCGGAAGGCTGCACATCGCCATCGAGTGCCACGCCTGTTTCGAATGGCTGTTGCCGCTGCTGGACCGTTACCGCGACCGCTGGCCGGAGGTGGAAGTGGATATCCGCCTGGGGATGAGCTTCGATCCGTTGCCGGCGCTTCAGAACGGCACCATCGATCTGGTCATCAGCTCGGACCCGGTCGCACGGGCCGACCTGGTCTTCGAGCCCCTGTTCGATTACCAGGCCCTGCTGGTCATGGCGCCCGATCATCGCCTGGCCGGCAAGAAATATGTTGAAGCCGGCGACCTGGCCGGAGAAACGCTGATCACCTATCCCGTGAAACGCTCGCGCCTGGACGTGTTTACCCGCTTCCTGCAGCCGGCCGGCGTCGAACCGGCCGTGGTACGCCAGGCCGAGCTGACGGCCATCATCCTGCAGCTGGTCGCCGCCGGACGCGGCGTGGCGGCGCTGCCCGACTGGGTGATCCGCGAACCGCTGCAGCGGCGACGCGTGAGCGCCCGACCGCTGGGCCGCAACGGGCTGTCCGGCACCCTGTACGCCGGGGTGCGCGCGGCCGAGCGGCCGCTGCCCTCGGTCGGGGATTTCATCGACATGGCGACCCGGAACACGGGGGACGGCAGTGGCGCCTGAGCGGCAACACTGTCCCCCTGTCCTTTCCTCGCTTACCATCGGCCATCATGCCGGCGCACACCCCTTCACTGCCGCCCTCGCTGTTTTCGGCCATCGAGCGGGAACTCGACGCCCACCCCGACGGGCTGGGCGAATACCAGCTGCTCGGCGCGCTCCGGGCGGAAGGTTTCTTTGATTTCCTGCCGCCGCCTCCGGCCACGGCCGCCGAACTCTTCCGCGCCCACTTCATCCTCTTTCACGCCCTCTACCGGCTCGCGGAGCGACTGATGTCCATGGGCGCGGCGCAGCTGCAGATCGAGCCGCTGTGCATCCGCCGCCTGCCCTGGTCGCCGGGCGAAGCCGCCCTCGCAACCGGCGACCCGCTGCGGGCGTACTACCTCGACTGGTCGAACCTCGAGAGCACCAGTGCGGCAGACGTCGACCGCCTGATCGCCTCCTTCTGGAAACGCTTCGCCGGCCTCGAGGGACGCGAAGGCGCTCTTGCCGAACTCGGCCTGCAGGATCCGGTGGACGACGCCACCATCAAGGCCACTTGGCGGCGCCTGGCGATGGAGCACCATCCCGACCGGGGCGGCGACGGTGTACGCCTGCAGGCCATCAATGCCGCTCTCGACACCCTGCTCGGGCGCCCGTCGGAGCGCTGACCGCCGGTCGCGGCAGCACGGCCTCCAAACCGCTTGCCTGACCGTCCGTTATCCGCTATCTTGTAGATACGCTCCAGCACATACACTACATATTGTGTGTCGTGCCACAGGGAACCCGGTGAGAATCCGGGACTGTCGCGCAGCGGTATGGGGGAACGAAGGTCACTGGCGCAAGGCGCCGGGCACTGTCCGCAAGGACGGGAAGCCGTGACCCGAGGCGATCCGCAGGGATCTCGCCCCCGAGTCCGAATACCTGGGAGCGGCGGAACCCGGACGGGTTCCGTGACCCGGGTCTCGCGTCAGGACCACGGGTGGAAACGTACTCCGTCGCAGCGCGGCGATACCGCTCCACTCCCTGTGCGCCTCCCGGGCCCCGAACCACCACCGGATGAGGAGCACCGATGCACACAGAACCACGGGACCAACGACCCGCCCCCCTTGCCACTGCCGCACCGCCGGCCGAAAAAACCGCCGGCAACCGGAGCCCGGGCCGTCGCGGCGATGCCTACCGGGTGATCCGCCGTAACGGCAAGATCACCACCTTCGACGCCAGCAAGATCAGCGTCGCCCTGACCAAGGCATTTCTTGCCGTCGAGGGCGGGCAGGCAGCCGCTTCCAGCCGCATCCACGAAACCGTGGCGCGGCTGACCCACGGGGTCCAGGAGGCGCTGTTCCGCCGCTCCCCCGACGGTGGCGTGGTGCACATCGAGGATATCCAGGACCACGTGGAACTGGAGCTGATGCGCAGCGGGGAACACAAGGTCGCGCGCGCCTATGTACTCTATCGCGAACGCCAGGCCAGCCGGCGTGCCCGCACCCGGCAATCGGCGGATGCCGTAACGCAGCAACGCGAACTGTACTTCACCACCGGCGACGGCCGCAGACGTCCGCTCGATCTCGCTGCCCTGCAGGCGAGGATCGCCGCTGCCTGCGAAGGGCTGGCAGACGTCGACGCCGAACGCCTGTTCAACGACTGCCTGCGCGGCCTGTTCGACGGCATCTCCGAACAGGATCTCGGCACCGTGCTGATGATGGCTGCGCGCAACCTGATCGAGGTCGAACCCGATTACTCGCTGGTGGCGGCGCGACTGTTGCTGGACAAGTTGCACGCCGAAACCCGGGATTTTCTCGAACTGGATCCGCCGGCGGACGGCGGCGACGGCTACGCAGCCTGCTTCGCCGACTACATCCACCGCGCCGCCGGACTGCAGCTGCTGGACCCCGAACTGACCCGCTACGACCTCGAACGGCTGGGTGCCGCCCTGCGCCCGGAGCGCGATCGCCGCTTCACCTATCTGGGCCTGCAGACCCTGTATGACCGTTATTTCATCCACAGCGCCGAGGGCGTGCGTTTCGAACTGCCGCAGGCCTTCTTCATGCGTGTGGCCATGGGGCTTGCCATCCACGAGATCGACCGCGAGGCGCGCGCCATCGAATTCTATGATCTGTTGTCGAGCTTTTCCTTCATGAGTTCGACACCCACCCTGTTCAATGCCGGCACCCTGCGACCGCAGCTGTCTTCCTGCTACCTGAGCACGGTGCCGGACGAACTCGAAGGCATCTACAGCGCCATCCGCGACAATGCCCTGTTGTCCAAGTTTGCCGGCGGCCTGGGCAACGACTGGACACGGGTGCGTGGCCTCGGCGCCCACATCCGCGGCACCAACGGCCGAAGCCAGGGGGTGGTTCCCTTTCTCAAGGTGGCCAACGACACAGCGGTCGCCGTCAATCAGGGCGGCAAGCGCAAGGGCGCGGTGTGCGCCTATCTCGAGGTCTGGCACATCGACATCGAGGAATTCCTGGAACTGCGAAAGAACACCGGCGACGAGCGTCGCCGAACCCATGACATGAACACCGCCAGCTGGATACCGGACCTGTTCATGGAGCGGGTGATGGAAGACGGCATGTGGACACTGTTCTCGCCCGAGGAGGTACCGGAACTGCACGAACTTACCGGCCTCGCATTTCGCGACCGCTATCTCGACTACGAGGCGCGTGCGGAACGCGGTGAACTGGCCGTGAGCAAGC
>DROT01000065.1 GCA_011321775.1 Gammaproteobacteria bacterium
ACGCACCGCCGCGTCCATGTCGGCCGCCGTGAGATCGGGCATCTTGATGTTGGCGATCTCTTCCAGCTGGGCACGATCGACCTTGCCGACCTTTTCGGTATTCGGTCGCCCGGAGCCCTTGGCGACACCCGCCGCCTTCTTCAGCAGCACCGCCGCCGGGGGGGTCTTGGTAATGAAGGTGAAGCTGCGGTCACTGTACACGGTGATGACGACGGGAACCGGCATGCCCTTCTCCAGACTCTGGGTCTGTGCATTGAAGGCTTTGCAGAATTCCATGATGTTGACACCGTGCTGACCCAGCGCGGGTCCGACGGGCGGACTGGGATTGGCGTCCTGTGCTGGCACCTGCAGCTTGATGTACGCCTCTATTTTCTTGGCCATCAGATTTTACTCCTGCGGGTACTGGCGCCTCTCGGCTCCCCGGCATGTCCAGGAGACGGACCGGCGCCCGTCCCCGTTTGAAAAACTCAGCCCTTCTCGACCTGACCGAAGTCGAGGTCGACCGGTGTCGAACGACCGAAGATCATGACTGCGACACGCAGCTTGTTCTTGTCGTAGTTGACCTCTTCCACTACACCGTTGAAATCGTTGAACGGTCCGTCGATGACGCGCACCACCTCGCCGGGCTCGAACAGCACCTTGGGCCGCGGCTTCTCGGTACCCTCCTGCACGCGCTGCAGGATCGCCTCGGCCTCCTTGTCGGAAATCGGCGCCGGCTGGTCGCTGGTCCCGCCGATGAAACCGAGCACCTTGGGCACGTCCTTCACCAAGTGCCAGGTATCGTCGTCCATCTCCATCTGCACCAGCACGTAGCCAGGAAAGAACTTGCGCTCGCTGCGGCGCTTCTGCCCCTCGCGCATCTCCACCACTTCCTCGGTGGGGATCATGATCTCACCGAACTTGTCCTGCATGCCGCTGCGCTCGATGCGCTCCTTCAGGGACTGCTTGACCCGATTCTCGAACCCGGAATAGGCGTGCACCACGTACCATCGCATCGCCATCTCAATCAGCCTCCCTGACCCGTCAGCAGGCGGATCGCCCACAGTAGAAACATGTCCAGCAGCCACAGGACCACACCCATCAGGACCACGACAAACAGTACCGCCAGGGTCGTCTGGGTGGTCTCCGCGCGCGTCGGCCACACCACCTTGCGCACCTCTGTGCGTGTCTCGGCGACGAAACGCCAGATGGAACGGCCGGTCGCCGTCTGCGAGGCGACCGCGACCGCCACGCCGGTGATGGCCAGCAGTCCCAGCACGCGCACCAGCAGGGACTGGTCCTCGAACCAGTAGAACGCGACGATGCCGCCGCCGAGCAGCAACAGCGCCAGCGTCAGCTTTACCGTGTCCATACCGGATGACCGAACTTCTGTACTCATACCTGCACTTGCAACATGGCAGGCCAGGAGGGAATCGAACCCCCAACCTGCGGTTTTGGAGACCGCTGCTCTGCCAATTGAGCTACTGGCCTAGAAAAACAGGCAGGGGACGGGAAACACGCCCGCCCCCTGCACTCGACTTCCCTTACTCGATGATCTTGGAGACCACGCCGGCGCCGACGGTGCGGCCACCCTCGCGGATCGCAAAACGCAGCCCCTCTTCCATCGCAATCGGCGCAATCAGCGTCAC
>DROT01000066.1 GCA_011321775.1 Gammaproteobacteria bacterium
CGGCCGCCGACGGCGCCGCTGCGCCAAAAGCCGCCCCGGAATCCTCCCAACAGCCCCCCAGGGCGGACGTGACCCCGATGCCGGCAAAGCCCGCGAAGACGGCACAGGCAGAAGCAAAGGCATCCGGGGCCGGCAAGGCAGAAGCGCCCTCCACGCCTTCCGCCGAGCGCAAGCCGGAACCGAAAGCCGCACCCAAGCCGGCTGCCGAGAACAAGCCGGAAAAAGCGAAACCGGCGGCGGCGTCCGATGACTCGAAGCCGGCGGCGGTGGGTGACGAATAGAGTATTTCTCAGTGCTGGCCCGTTAACTGGCATGTTGTTCTGACGCAGCCTTGGGAAAACTGGAAAGACAGCTAGCCCCGCGGTAATGGAGACCGGAATACCGCTGGTCTTTTCCCGTCATCCCGGCAAAGTCCGGAATCCAGCGATTCCAGCAAGTTACTGGATCCCGGCCTGCGCCGGGATGACGAATCTGACGTCAACGGGACAGCAGTGTGTGTATTTGGGAAGGCCGGATTTGAATATCTGCCACGGAGTAGCCGTTCAGCTCAACGAGGGCGGGTAAGGGCTCTGACCGAATCGGCCGCGCCTTGAAATGGCCCCACTTTTCAGGAAAAAGCCGGCCGTTGTCTGAGCGCAGCGAGTTTAGGCCGGCCCTGAAAAGTGGGGCCATTTCAAGGAAACAAGCGGTCGCCTGAGGGAAGAGCCCTTACCCGCCCTCGTTGAGCTGAATGGCTACGGACTCGATATCCCCCCTCCTCCCTTGACTTTTTGTTGTTTGGGAATATAGTCCCAATTATGTCGGATTCTATCCAGCAAACGCTGTCACGCTCGGTGCTCGCCATCCTGCGACCGCTGGTCCGCATCCTGTTGCGCAACGGTATCGCCTACGGCAGCTTTGCCGAGCTGGCGAAGAAGGTCTACGTCGACGTCGCCTTCGATGAATTCGCGCCCGACGGACGCAAGCAGACCATCTCGCGGGTCTCGGCGCTGACCGGTCTCACGCGCAAGGAAGCCAAGCGTCTGCACGAACTCGAACACCCCCTGCAGAGCGGCAGCGAGCAGCGCTACAACCGCGCCGTGCGCGTCATCTCCGGCTGGCTCAACGACGACGAATTTCAGGCTGGCGACGGCCGTACCGCCGAACTGCCGGTCGAGGGCGAGCGCGGATCCTTTGCCGCGCTGGTGCGCAAGTACAGCGGTGACGTCCCCACCCAGTCGATGCTGGCGGTGCTGCAGTCGGCCGGCGTCATCGAAAGAGACGAGGAACGGGTCCGTCTGGTCAAGCATGCCTATGTACCCGGCAACGACCCGGTCGACAAGCTCGCCATTCTCGGCACCGATACCTGTGAACTGATCAGCACCATCGACCATAACATTGTCAGCGACCCGCAGCGGCTGCGGTTCCAGCGCAAGGTCTCCGACCAGCGCCTGCGCAAGGATGCCCTGCCCGCTTTCGAAGCCCTCTCCGCCGAGAAGGCCCAGGCGCTGCTGGAGGAACTGGACGCCTGGCTGGCGGAACACCAGGTGGCCGACGGCGAGGACGGTCACTACGTCAGCCTGGGAATCTATTACTACGAATCCTCACGGGAGAAGAAGCCATGAGCAGATACGCATCTTTTCTGGCAGCGATCTCTGCCGCCCTGCTGATCACGATTCCCGGCTGCGGAGGCGGTGGAGGTACCGTTGTCAGCGGTATCGGCGGTACCGGCATCACCACCGCCAGCGGCACGATTACCGCGTTCGGCAGCATTTTCGTCAACGGTATCGAATTCGACGTCGACTCGGCGGCCTGTACCATCGACGATGCCGACCACAGCGGGACCGCCTGCCAGAGCAACCTGCGGCTGGGCATGGTAGTGACCGTCACCGGCACGGTGAGTGGTGCCAGGGGTGTTGCCGAATCGGTCACCTTCAACGGCGACGTCGAAGGTCCGGTGCTGGGCATCCAGGCACCCGACAACGACACCAGGACCTTCACCGTCCTCGGCACGCCGGTGCAGATCGGGCGCAACAGCACCCGTTTCGACGATATCAACTTCGACGCCATCGCCGACGGCGTACTGGTCGAGGTCAGCGGTTTCGTCGATGCCAACGGCATACTGCAGGCCACCTTCCTGGACAAGAAGTCCGACAGCGCCGCTGCCGGTGACAAGGTCGAGCTCAAGGGCAAGGCCGTGGCGCCCGGCGGAGCCGGTCCGGGCGACAGCTTTACCATCAACGGGGTCGTCATCAACATCGTCCCCGGCAGCAACGGAACCGACATGAGCGCGATGCCTGGCGGACGCGTCGGCAACGGTGACACCGTGGAGGTGAAAGGCACGCTCACCGCCGGCGGCGAGATCGACGCGCTGCGCATCAAGCTGCGCTCGGAAGGCATGGACAACGAGGGCGGCCGGGTCAGCATGGAAGGTCTGGTGGCCGGTTTCAACGGTGACCTTGCCGATTTCACCGTCAACGGGCAGCGGATCGACGCCTCCGGAGCCAGTTTCAAGCCGGCCGGGCTGCAACTGGCAAACAATCTGCGCATCGAGGTGGAAGGCACCGTGCGCTCCGGTGTGCTGGTCGCCGACAAGATCGAGGCGGAAGACTGAGGCGCATACGGCGCCCCCCTTTCCCCTGCAATCCGCGGGGGAAGCGGGGCGCCGTCGAATGGGCACACCACGGCCTGCGCCGGTATAATGTCCTCTTTCGCTCAACGCATCAGGAAACCGACACCCTGGAACTGCAAGCGCGCGGCGTCGCCTGTATACGTGACGATCGCATACTCTTTCAAGACCTCTCCTTCCGCGTCAGCGAAGGCGAGGTGCTGTTGCTGGAAGGCCGCAACGGCAGCGGCAAGACCTCGCTGCTGCGCATCCTGTGCGGGATCCGGATGCCGGACGAAGGCGAGATCGCCTGGAACGGCGAGGACATCTTCCGCCTCGGTCCGGACTATCATGCCGACATGGCCTACGTCGGTCACCGCGACGGCATCAAGCTCGACCTGACGACGAGCGAGAATCTCGATATCGCCCGCGGCCTGGGTGAACCGCGCGCCGATTTCACGGTCGAACAGGCGCTGGAACAGGTCGACCTGGGTGGCTACGAGGACGTGCCGGCGCGCAGCCTGTCGGCCGGTCAGCAGCGGCGCCTGGCGCTGGCACGGCTGCTGGTCACGCAGGCACGCCTGTGGATACTGGACGAACCCTTCACCTCCCTCGACACCCACGGGATCGGGGTGGTGGAACGACTGTTCACCGGGCATCTGGCCGACGGCGGCATGCTGGCCGTGACCTCGCACCACGCCGTCCACATCGAAACTGCGAACGTACACCGGATCAATCTCTCTGCATGAAAAGCCGTTCCA
>DROT01000067.1 GCA_011321775.1 Gammaproteobacteria bacterium
GCCAGCACCCTTGTCATCCGCGTCACCACCAGCGGCCGGCTGGCCCGCGAAGGCATCAACCACGTTGTCGAGCCGGGCCGCATGAGCGGCGAGATCGTGAAGCGCACGCCCCTGAGCGGTTCCACCTTCCAGCTGGAGTTTCCGGTCCGCGAGCTGCAGGTGGACCGGCCGCAGACGCGCAAACGGCTGGGGGAGAAGGCGGTCGAGCCGGGACAGGCCGAACGGGTGCGCCTCGCCATGCTCAGCGAGCGGGTGCTCGATGCCGGTCGCTTCCCGGCGATCCATGTCGACGGCCGCGTGGTCGCGGGCAAGGCGCCGCAGCCCAAGGTCGACCTGAAGATCCGGCTGCACGGGGTCGAGAAGAACTTCCGGGGGATTCCGGTGACGGTGAAGAAGACCGCCGGGCGGCTGCAGATCTCAGGGCGGATGAAACTGCGCCAGACAGACTTCGGCATCACCCCCCTGCGCCTGCTGGCGGGCTCGCTCAAGGTGGATGACGAGCTCGACATCGAGTTCCGCTTCGTGGCCCGGACACCAGCGGCCGGGTCCACGGACTGAGGAGCGCCGGGGCCCGGTGCTCCCGGAGATTGCCGCGGCGCAGCCAGCCTCGCGCTGAAAGCGGAATACAGGCTCAGGCACCCCTCATCAGCCGCGCCATGGCGCGTTCCAGCGCCTCGTGGCTGCCCTTGAGCAACAGCACGTCGCCCGGCCGCAGGCGGACGTCCAGCAGACGCCCCGGCAGCCGCAGGGCGCCGCGGCGCACCCCCAGCAGCTCCACCTCGCAGTCCGGCAGACCCAGCTCCAGCGGCGTACGACCGACCGCGTGGTAGCCCTCGGCGACGATGAGGGCGCGCACCTGCTCGGGGTAGTCGCGGGCATCGGCACCGCTCTGCGACTCCGCGGTGTCGTGGAAGAACACCCGCAGCGGTGCGTAGTCTTGCGCGCGGATGCTGTTCAGCCGCTCCTCCACGCGCGCCGGCGGCACGTCGAGCATGATCAGCAACTGGCCGGCGAAGGCCAGGCTGGCCTCCAGACCCTCGGGGAACACCTCGGCGCCGGCCTCGACCAGCGCCTCGTCGGCGTGCCCGTGGGTGCTGCGTACCAGGATGGGCAACCCGGCCGCCAGGGCGCGGGCGTGGCCGACGATGTGTTCGGCCAGCACGGCGTCGTCGATGGTGACCGCCAGCGCCCGCGCCCGCTCGATGCCGGCGGCGCGCAACACCCCCGGCTGGATGGCATTGCCGAACAGCACCGGCTCGCCGGCGGCGGCCGCCTGGGCGACGCGCTCCGGGTCCAGATCCAGCGCCAGCGCCTGGATGCCCTCGTCCTCCAGCACCCGCACCAGGTTCTGGCCCACACGCCCGTAACCGCACACGATGACGTGTTCCTGGTAGTCGCTGCTCTCGTCGGCAATGTGGGCCTCCACGTCGTAGCTGGCGCTGAGGTGACGCCGTGGCGTCAGCCGGGCGGCCAGCCAGCCGTTGAAGCGCAACAGCAAGGGCGCCAGCACCATGCTGAGGATCAGCCCGCCCAGCACCGGTTGCGCCAGCGCGCGCCCGAACAGCCCCGACGCCAGCGCCGTGGAGATCAGCAACAGCCCGAACTCGCCGCCCTGCGCCAGGGCGATGGCGCTGCGCCAGGCATCCAGCGGCGTATGGCCGAAAGCGCGCACCAGTGGCGCCAGCAACAGCGGTTTCAGCACCACCAGGGCAGCCACCACCAGCGCCACGGCCAGCGGCGCGGTGACGAAGGTGCGCGGATCCAGCTGCATGCCGATGGTGGCGAAGAACAGCCCCAGCATGAGGTCGCGGAAGGGGCGGATGTCGGCCTCGATCTGGTGCCGGAACATCGTCTCGCCCAGCAGCATGCCGGCCATGAAGGCGCCCAGGGTGGGCGACAGACCGGCCATGGCCGAGACGCCGGCCGAGGACAGCGCCAGCAACAGGGCGGTGAGCATGAACAGTTCCAGCGAGCGCGTCTGCGCCACCCAGTGCAACAGCGGCGGCAGCAGGCGCCGGCCGACGAACACCAGGCCGAGGAACACCAGCGCCGCCTTCGCCAGCGCCAGTGACAGCTCGCCGCCGAGGCGGGCGGGATCGGCGGCAAGGATGGGCAGCACCACCAGCAAGGGCACCGCGGCGATGTCCTGGAACAGCAGGATACCGGTCACCACGCGCCCGTGGGGGGCGGGCAGTTCCATCTGCTCACCGAGCTGTTTGAGCACGATGGCGGTGGACGACATCGCCAGCGCACCGCCGAGCACGAAGGCCTCGGCCGGCGAGCGCCCCAGCCACCAGGCCAGCAGCATGAACAGCGCACCGCTCAGCACCACCTGGGCACCACCGAGACCGAGCACCAGCCGCCGCGCCGCCAGCAGGCGCGGCAGCGAGAACTCCAGACCGATGGTGAACATCAGCAGCACCACCCCCAGCTCGGCGAGCAGACGGGTGGTATCGTCATCCGGCAGCCAGCCCAGCGCCGAGGGACCGACCAGTACACCGGTCGCGAGGTAGCCGAGGATCGGCGACAGCCCGAAGCGCTGGCACAGGGCCACCAGCAGGGTGCCTACCGCCAGCACGATCAGCAGTTGCGTCACCAGGCCGTGTTCCATCGCCGCCTCCGAAATCGTTTCAGCGGCGGATTGTAACCAATACTAGCCGTGTTTTTCGGCGATCATCTGGTCGATGGTTTCCAGCACCTGGTCACTGGCCGCCTCCATGGCACCGTAGGCGTCCAGGATCTCGTGACGAATGGCTTCGTCTTCTTCCCAGTTCTGCTCGAGACTGTCCAGGGCACGGTGCCCGGCGCGGTGAACGGCCTCGTGCGGTCCCTCCAGGCGGCGGTAGGCATCGAGACCGCCGAAGATCTCCCTGCCGGTACCCTCGTAGTACCACTTGCCCAGGCGACAGTGGTGATGATCGACACGGACGGCGGTCGCATCCGGGTTGTCGGTGCCGGAATGGAAGCTCTTGTAGGCACGCTGCTTGTAGATGATGTGGTCGACCTTGACCAGCGATCCGAAGCAGATGTCGCGCTCGCAGGCCAGCGACTGCTGCGAGCTTCGAGCCTCGTCCGCGAACTCGTTGAACTGGGCACGCAGGCTGCGGATGATCTCCTGGACCTGCTGGGCCATGTCCATCATGTGGTCGGATTTTTCCACGTTGGCGGCGGTCTCCTCCTGGAAACTGCCCAGCACCGCGCGGATGTCGTCGGTGGCGCGCTTGGTATTCTCCGCCAGTTGCTTGACCTCGTCGGCCACGACCGCAAAACCGCGACCCTCTTCGCCGGCTCGGGCCGCCTCGATGGAGGCGTTGAGCGCCAGCAGGTTGGTCTTTTCCGCGATCTCGCCGATCATGCCCAGCACGCCGTTGATCTCGGAACTCATGGCGTGCAGCTTGTGCATGCTGCTGTTGCCCTCGTGCATGAGAGCCAGCATCCGGTCCTGTGCCGACATGACCTCGCCCACCCGCTCCTGGCTCTGTTCCGCCTTGTCGTGGGTGGCGGTGGCAATCGCCGAGACCTTCTCCATCTCCTCGGTCATGCGGATGAGGTCGTTCTGGGTGAGGGTCAGGTTGCTCATGATCTGGCGACTGTTGATCTGCTGCAGTGAGGCCGCCATTTCGTTGCGCCGGATCAGGCGCACGTTCTCTGCCATCCCCTCCAGCAGGTTATTGACGCGCTCGAGCGAACGGGCCAGCGAGCCCTGCAGACCCGTGACCTGTGCCTGTCGATAGAAGTTTCCGGCGGTCGCGTGTTCGAAACTGGAGTTTACCTCCCGCAACAGGGTTTCGTACTGGTCGAGCACGTCGTTGAGGTTCCACGCCAGCTGCCCCGCCTCACCCATCCGCGGGACGTTGGTCACGCGGGAAGTGAACTTGCCCCCGCGCATCTCCTCGAGGATGGTGCGCACCTGGGCGAGCACCGCAAAAGGCTTGCGCATGCCGATCCATACACCCGCGGCCAGAACGAGCGTAAGGAAGGGGAACAGCCATCCCCACGGGGGATAGTCACCTTGCAGTGCTGCGAAGCCGGCGCCACCTAGATGAAGAACGACGAATCCGGCCAGTGCCAGCCGGAGCTTAGGCGCCAAGTACAAATTTCGCATAATCCGGAAATCCTTTTGCACGCACCTCGTCCTGCAGGACGCGGGTACCGGCAGCGATGGCTTCCTTCGCGCCCGCCGCCCGCTCGGCGGCGCACATGCGCCGGTAAAGTTCCTCGAAACCGGGGATCACCTCGTGACGCACCGGCCTCCGCACCGAGAAATAGCCGGTGATGTTCCCGCCCTCGTCGCGATCCGCCGTCACGTTGGCGAAGACCCAGTAGTGATCGCCGTTCTTGCACAGGTTCTTCACGTAGGCAAAACACTCCTGTCCCTGCTGGATCGTCTCCCAGAGGAAATGAAACAGGGCGCGCGGCATGTCCGGATGGCGGATGATATTGTGCTGCTTGTGGAGCAGCTCGGGCTCCGAATAGCCGCTGATCTGCATGAAAGAACGGTTGGTATAGGTGATGCGTCCGCGGGTATCGGTCCGGGAGACGATGAACTCGTCGTCCTGCAGACGGACCTCGCGCCCGGTGGGTGTTGCCCTGTTTTTCATGACTGCATGTCCCTTTGCGCCAAAAGCCAGCCGTGACGAGCAATTTATCGCTTGAAAGAGAACGAACTTTAGGAAAAATGCCGGCAGATCCAGCGCCTGCCGCACGGATGCCAGCACGGTCTGTCGGCGCGCCGGAAACCCGGAGCTTCAGGGACAGAACTCGCGCAGATAGTCCGAGTAATCATCGCGCTTGCGACGCAGTTCTCCGGCCTCGCTCAGCCGGTAACCGTGGCGCAGTTTCGCCTGCACCGCATTCAGCTGCCTTCGCTTCTTCCAACAGTCCTTGCTCTCCTTCGTGCCTGGTTCCTTCACCCGTGGAGTCCGGCGACGACGTGCGGCATCCCGCGCCCTGTAATGCTTCAACAACGCCCGTTCGCCCGGGCGCAGGGCCGACCAGCCGCTGGGCCGGTCCCTGATCACCAGCGGCCGACTGTCACCGCTGCAGGGAAACTGCTGATAACTGGTCTGGCCGTCCTCCAGGATACAGCGGTACACCGCCGCGAACGATGCGAGGGGAAAAAGAACAGCGGCGAGGGCCGCCGGCAACACGACTCGTATAAAGGTATGCATTGTTTCCTCCATGAAACAATTCCGTTTGGAAAAGCCCGCGCTCATCCGTCATCCTGACGGAGATCGGGGCACGATCGTGATTTTCGCGCATTTCGGTAGTTGCCGAAAGGCAAGCGCAGGGGCCAACACAGCATTCGGGTCGACGATCAGTGGCGTGTCTGTTTTGTCTGGTCCGGTGCCAATGCGCATGACGTCGAGATCGTGGGTTATCACAAGGACGAGCCAATGAGACTTTACCCAATATCCATCCTGGCGAGGTGCTGCTGGAAGAGTTTCTGAAACCGCTTGGGATCAGTCAGAAGCGCTTGGCCCGCGCCATGGGCGGCCGCCCCGGCGGATCAAAGAAATCGTGCACGGAAAACGCTCGGTCACCGCCGACACCGCCATTCGCCTCGCCCGTGCCCTGGGCGCATCCGAACAGTTCTGGATGGGCCTGCAGGCAGACTACGATCTCGAGGAAGCCCGCAAGGCAGCCCGGGGGGGACTTGAAGAAGGTTGAAAATATTGCCGCGTAGCGCCGGATAAATATGGTGGCCAGGGACAGAATCGAACTGCCGACACGGGGATTTTCAGGGCCAGTAAAATCAAAAACTTATTGATTATCCTGGAGCAGAGGGTGTTCGGTAAAGTCATAGATTATTCTGTTTGCTCAACAGGTTAGATCAGGTTGGCGTAGGGAGGGGGAATTCGGTGGTGTACCGGTAGTGTACCGCATCATTTTCCAAACGAGCAGTGAGAAAGGAGGGTAGCACCCGCCGCAACCGCCGACTAAATTAGCGGCATTTGCTGGGCTTGGACCGCTTGTGCCTGCGGACAGGCACGGTCTTCGGCCCAGGCTTCTTACCATCCCGCACTTGACGGGGTTTCTTGGTACAAGCCATGGCTATACCTCCATTGACCAGTA
>DROT01000068.1 GCA_011321775.1 Gammaproteobacteria bacterium
ACGGGCCCAGTTGCTCGGACAGCAGCCCCAGCGCGCCGCCCAGCAGACCCAGCAGACCGAAGGTGCGCACGCCGGCGATGCGCTTGCCTTCCGCCACCTCGCGTTCCTTCCAGCCACGCTCGACGCCGATCAGCAGGCCGATGGCGAGCGAGATGCCCAGCACCAGGAACACGTGTTGTTGCGCGGTCGTCAGCAAGCGGACACTCCGGAAGAAACGCGACTGCCCCCCGCAGCAGCGGTGGCCAGGCGGCAGCCGTAGCCGGCACCATACCAAGCCACCGCTGGCAGAACCAGCCGCGGCGCTGCCATCAACCGTCGAAGTCCAGTTCCAGCCTGGCAATGGAATGGGTGACCGGCCGATCTTCACGCGTCCCTTCCGGATGACCCACCTGCTGCTGTCCGTAGAGCTGGAACACCACCCGGTCGGCGGCCGGGTCGACTCTCAGCAGGGAAAAGTTGCTGTCGGTATACAGGGCCAGGCGTTCAAAGCGATAGCCGTCGTCCGAACGGCCGGCGTCGGGCACCGTGTTGCCGAGCAGCCAGCCGAGCAGGCGTGGCTTGTTGTAGGTGATGGCGCTGGATGTGAGCTGGTAGAGTACGGCCCCGCTGTCCTCGTCGGTCATGCGGAAAACGGCCGAGGTATGCACGTCGCCGCTGAGGATGCACACCCGCAGACCGCGCGCCGCCGCTGCGAACAACGCCGCCAGCAGCGCCCGGCGTTCAGAATCGTGCAGGCTGTGCTCCCAGGCATCGCGCAAATCGTCGTCGATCTCGGCCAGTTCGGCGGCGGTGGTATCGTCGCTGTTGACGAACACCGGTTTCATGTGCAGCACGGGCACCGCCGAGACCACGAACAGGTAGCGGGTGCGGGCCGGGTCCAGCGCCTCCAGCCACTCCGTGAAGCGCCGCAACTGTGCCTGGCCGAGTATGCGTCGCGAGCGCCGGTTGACATCGCGATATCCACGCCCGTCGAGCATGTAGAAGGCGCTGCTGGCATGCAGGAAACTGTAGTCGTACCGGCCTTCGGGCGTCGGCGGGTTGTGGGCGTGCTGGTATTCACGGTAGACCTGCTTGCCCGCCGACTCCATGCGCCGCAGCAGTTCGCGGCAGTCGGACCGGCTCAGCCCCTTTTTCCTGCGCGCCGGGAAGATCTTCCGGTCCAGGTCGTCCCTGCCGCGGCGCCGGAACCGGTCGGAGCCCCAGCCATCCTTGAGTTCGTGATCGTCCCAGATCATGTAGGTCGGATACGAGGAGAAGGCCTCGCGAAGCGCCGGGAAACCCCAGTAACCCCGGTAGATGTCGCGGAACCAGCTCACCATTTCGTCGCGCGAGGGCCGCAGTTCGCCATCCGTCCTGGCCATGACCTTGTTGAGATACCTCCAGATGTCCAGCGTCTTCACGCCATCGACGTACACCTGGTCTCCGCCGCCGATGACAAAACGCAGGTCCTCCGCGTAGTGGCGCCGCATGACGTCGTTGAAGCAGCTCCACATGGCCATGTTGACGACATTGGTGCCGCCGAAGATGGAGTGCTTGTAGGGCATGTGGCAGGAATAGAACGCGAACGACAGGGCTGCCTCTTCGGCCGGCAGGGTACGGAACCGGTAGGGCCGGTCCTGGCCCAGCAGGACGCGCCCGATGCCGCCGTCCGGTCCATACAGCGCGTATCGGTACTCGGTCAGCGGCGCCAGCCCGTCGACGTCGACCACATGGGTGGAATCCTGTGCATAGTCGGTCACAGTGAAAGGAATGCGCCGCACGTAGACCGGCAGGGCATCGGTATCATAGGGCACGTTCCTGAAGCCGGCGAACAGGCTGTCGTCGCTGTCCGCGCGCGCGGGATACAACAGCAGTTCATAGTCGCCCGGCGCAGCGGTCCTGAACCACAGCCGTGTGCTGTCGGCCGTGGTATGGCCGACGATGGCGGCACGCTTCAGGCGTGGATTGGGCCAGGGACGATCGTTCTTGTAGACGAATGAGTGTTCCATCCGGATGCGGCCTCCCTGCAAGTGGAAAGAAGAAAGCCGGCGCCCGCTGGCACCGGCGTCCCGTGCAGGGTAGCGCGGATGACGCGCAGCCGCGAGCCCCTATACCACCACCGCCACCTCGACCGCCCCCTCCTTGCGCAGCACGTTGATGCCGACGTCGTTGGCATGGCGGGTCAGCTCCAGCTCCACCACCGCGCTGCCGACGCGCAGGTTGTCGATGTGGATGCGGTGCAGGTAGTCGGGCAGCTGCGGGTGGTCGAAGCGCACCTGCGGGCTGTCGGCCGAGAAGTGCAGGCCGAGGCAGGCCTGCAGCAGCTGGAACACCACGCCGCTGGCCCAGGCCTGCGGTG
>DROT01000069.1 GCA_011321775.1 Gammaproteobacteria bacterium
AAGAGACGCAACGCCGTCCGTGGACGTCGACAAGCGAACCCGAAGGGCGCCCCTGTGGTGCCCCGCCGCTGCGTTGCTGTGCTCAGCAAGGGGTTGGCCATTCCCTTCGCACAGCGCCTTGCCGCGGAACACCACAGGGACGCTGAACCCGCAATTGTCCGGGGGATAGAGCACTTGGCCGGCCCGGAAAATCCGGCCCATTTCAAGGAGAAAAGCGGTCGTCTGAGGGAAGAGGCCTCCCCCCACCCTCGCCAAGCTGAATAGTCACGCCGTATTTCCCGTTTCCGCGTTCATCCGTGTTTTCCGTGGCTGATCACGATGATGCCGACACAGGCGCACGCTGTCGGACCTGGGTGTAACAGCCATTCGCTGAATTACGGCCGCCCGGCGCTTCCATGCTAGACTACCCAGCTTGTCTTCAGGACGCCGTATCAATATGAAAACACTGGAACAACTGCTCGAAGAGCGCATTCTTATCCTCGATGGCGCCATGGGTACCATGATCCAGCGCTACAAGCTGGACGAGGCGGGTTATCGCGGCGAACGTTTCGCCGACTGGCCCACGGACCTCAAGGGCAACAACGACCTGCTGAGCCTGACACAGCCGGATATCATCCGCGCCATCCATCGCGCCTACCTCGAGGTCGGTGCCGACATCATCGAGACCAACACCTTCAACTCCAGCTCGGTATCGCTGTCGGACTATGGCCAGGAGGACCTGGTCTACGAACTCAACTACGAATCCGCGCGCCTGGCACGAGGCGTGGCCGACGAATTCAGCACCGAGGACAAGCCGCGCTTCGTCGCCGGCGTGCTCGGCCCCACCAGCCGCACCGCCTCCATCAGTCCGGACGTCAACGACCCCGGGTTCCGCAACATCACCTTCGACGAACTCAAGGCGACCTACTACGAAGCCACCAAGGCCCTGGTGGAGGGCGGCGTCGACCTGCTGCTCATCGAGACCATCTTCGACACCCTCAATGCCAAGGCCGCCGCCTTCGCCATCATGAGCTACTTCGAGGATGCCGGCCGGCGCCTGCCGGTAATGATCTCCGGCACCATCACCGACGCCTCCGGGCGCACCCTGTCGGGCCAGACCGCCGAGGCCTTCTTCAACTCCATGCGCCACGTCGATCCCATCTCGCTGGGCTTCAACTGCGCGCTCGGGGCCAAGCAGCTGCGCGAGTACATCGAGGAACTGGCCGGCACCGCCGACTGCTACGTCAACGCCCACCCCAACGCCGGCCTCCCCAACGAGTTCGGCGAATACGACGAATCCCCCGAGGCCATGGCGGCCGAGCTGGAGGAATGGGCGAAGTCCGGCTTTCTCAACATCATCGGCGGCTGCTGCGGCACCACCCCGGAACACATCCGGGCGATCGCCGAAGCGGTGTCCAAGTACCCGCCGCGCAAGAAGATCGAGCACGACTTCACGCTGCGCCTGGCCGGGCTGGAACCGCTCAACATCGGCGACGACTCGCTGTTCGTCAATGTCGGCGAACGCACCAACGTCACCGGGTCGGCGCGCTTCAAGCGCCTCATCCTGGAAGACAACTACGACGAGGCGCTGAGCGTGGCGCGCGAACAGGTCGAGAACGGCGCCCAGATCATCGACGTCAACATGGACGAAGGCATGCTCGACGGTGAGCAGGCGATGATCACCTTTCTCAACCTCAGCGCCTCGGAACCCGACATCGCCCGGGTGCCGGTGATGGTCGACTCCTCCAAGTGGAACATTCTCGAGGCCGGTCTCAAGCGGCTGCAGGGCAAGGGTATCGTCAACTCCATCAGCATGAAGGAAGGCGAGGAGACCTTCCTGGAACACGCCCGCCTGTGCCGCAAGTACGGCGCCGCCGCCATCGTCATGGCCTTCGACGAGCAGGGCCAGGCGGATACGAAGGAACGCAAGATCGAGATCTGCAGCCGCGCCTACCGCCTGCTGACCGAAAAGATCGATTTTCCTCCCGAAGACATCATCTTCGACCCCAATATCTTCGCCGTCGCCACCGGCATCGAGGAACACAACAACTACGGCGTGGACTTCATCGAGGCCACGCGCTGGATCAAGCAGAACCTGCCCCACGCCCGTGTCAGCGGCGGCGTGTCCAACATCTCCTTCTCCTTCCGTGGCAACAACCCGGTGCGCGAGGCCATCCACGCCGTGTTCCTCTACCATGCCATTCAGGCGGGCATGGACATGGGCATCGTCAATGCCGGCCAGCTGGCGGTCTACGACGAGCTGCCGGAGGAACTGCGCGAACGCGTGGAGGACGTCATCCTCAACCGCCGCCCCGACGCCACCGAGCGGCTGCTGGAAATCGCCGACAAGTACCGCGGCGACGGCAGCACGGCCGCCCGGGTGGAAGACCTCGAATGGCGCAAGCTGCCGGTGGCCAAACGCCTGGAGCACGCCCTGATCAAGGGCGTCGACACCTGGGTGGAGGAAGACACGGAGGAATGCCGGCAGCAGTTCGAGCATCCCATACAGGTCATCGAGGGTCCCCTGATGGAGGGCATGAACGCCGTCGGCGACCTCTTCGGGGCCGGCAAGATGTTTCTGCCGCAGGTGGTCAAGAGCGCACGCGTCATGAAGAAGGCCGTGGCCTACCTGCTGCCCTTCATCGAGGCCGAGAAGGACGAGAACACCCGCGCCAAGGGCAAGATCCTCATGGCCACCGTCAAGGGCGACGTGCACGACATCGGCAAGAACATCGTCGGCGTGGTGCTGCAATGCAACAACTTCGAGGTCATCGACCTCGGTGTCATGGTGCCGGCCAGCGAGATCCTCGACAAGGCGCGCTACCACGATGTCGACATCATCGGCCTGTCCGGCCTCATCACCCCGTCCCTGGACGAGATGTCGCACGTGGCGAAGGAGATGCAGCGCCAGGGCTTCACCATCCCGCTGATGATCGGTGGCGCCACTACCTCGAGGGTGCACACGGCAGTCAAGATCCAGCCGGGATATGAAGGCACCACCGTCTACGTGAAAGACGCCTCACGCGCCGTGGGCGTGGCCCAGAACCTGCTCAGCGAGGAATTCAGCGAGTCCTTCACCCGCGAGCTGCGCGAGGAATACGACAAGGTGCGCGAGCAGCACGGCAACAAGCAACGCCGCACCGAGTGGCTCAGCCTGGCCGAGGCGCGCGCCAACAAGACGCCGATCGACTGGAGCGACTACCAGCCGCCACGACCCGTGCTGATCGAGCCGGATGAAGGCCAGGCGGTGCTGGCCTTCGACGACTACCCGCTGGAGGAGATCGCCCGCTTCATCGACTGGACGCCCTTCTTCAAGGCCTGGGAGCTGGCCGGCAGCTACCCGAAGATTCTCGAGGACGAGGTGGTCGGCGAACATGCACGCCGCTTGCTGGAGGACGGCCAGGCCATGCTGCGCCGGATCATCGACGAGAAATGGCTCAAGGCACGCGCCGTCATCGGCCTGTTCCCGGCCAACCAGGTCGGTGACGACGACATCGAGATCTATACCGATGACAAGCGCGACCAGGTGCTGACCACCCTGCACCACCTGCGCCAGCAGAACCGCAAACCGGCCGGCCGCCCCAACCAGTGCCTGGCCGATTTCATCGCACCGAAGGACAGCGGCGTCGCCGACTACCTCGGCGCCTTCGCGGTCACCGCCGGCATCGGCATCGAGGAGCACGTCGAGCGCTTCGAAAAGGAACACGACGACTACCACGCCATCCTGCTGAAGGCACTGGCCGATCGCCTCGCCGAGGCCTTTGCCGAACGCATGCACGAACGGGTGCGCAGGGAATACTGGGGCTATGCCCGCGACGAGCAACTGGACAACGAGGCGCTGATCCACGAACGCTACCAGGGCATCCGCCCGGCGCCGGGCTACCCGGCCTGCCCCGATCACACGGAAAAGGCCCTGTTGTGGAAGCTCATCGATCCGGTCACCAACGCCGGCATCTCCCTGACCGACCACTTCGCCATGCTGCCGACGGCGGCTGTCTGCGGCTGGTATTTCAGCCACCCGCAGTCGCGCTATTTCGGCGTCGGCAAGATCAACCGCGACCAGGTGGAAGACTATGCGCGCCGCAAGGGCATGAGCCTGGAGGAGACCGAGCGCTGGCTGGCTCCGGTGCTCGGCTACAACCCGGACGAGACCAGTCGGGCGGCGGCCAGCTGAACGGTCTCCTGCATGCGCCGGCGGCCCGGGCCTGGCGCCTTTTGATAGTCCTTGAGTATTAGCCACGGAAAACACGGAAGAACACGGAAAATGGTTCTTTCTCTATAACCGTTCAGTTCGGTGAGCCCGGGCCATGCCTCTGACCGAATCAACCCCTATAAAGAAAGCCGCCGCTGTTTGAGCGTAGTGGTTGAGTAGCTCCTCGTAACTCTTGTCCGTGTTTTCCGTGTGTTCCGTGGCCATTATCAGCGCCTTCGCGCGTCAACGGCGGAAGAACAGCGAAAGGACCACGGACAGAACGATGCTGACCAACAGCATGGAGGTAATCGGGAAGAAGAACACGCCGTTGTCGCGTTCGATGCGGATGTCACCCGGCAGCTTGCCGAACCAGCTGAACAGCCAGGGCGCATAGCCCAGCGCCACGCCGAGAATCACCAGGAGAATGCCGAGAATGATGAGCAGGCGGGCCATGGCTCAGGAAGGACCTTGGAGAATCCTCATTCCACCGGCACGGCCAGACGGGTCGCGCGCACCAGGGCGCCGGCGGCATCGGTATAGCAATCGACCACGAACTGCGCCTCACCGCCCTGCTCGGCCATCTCGCCGACGCGGATGCCTTCGACGAAAAAGCCGTTGCGCGTCGGGTGCAACTCGCCGGGATCGACGATGCGGGCGAAATCGGGATTGCCGGCCTTTGCCAGCGCTTCACGGCGACAGGTGCGCGCAGCCGCCCAGCGGTCGGGGGCGACGATGCGCTGGATGGTGTCACGCACCATCGGCACTTCCTGACTGGCGATGAACAGGGCAAACGCGGCCAGGATCAGGAACGGTATGAAACGATTCCGCTTGCGACGCTCGCGCCGGGCGGCGGTCGCGGCCTCGGGATGCGCCGCGTCCGCACCCAGCACCGGCCGACGTCTCATTTCGTCCCGCATTTACCCATGTTCTGCCGCATCATCTGCATGTGGGCGTTGCGCTCGTCGGCATCCAGCACGCCGTCCCCGTTGCGGTCGATACGCTCGAAGACTGCCTCGTGGCCTTTCATGAACTCTTCCCGGGTCACCTTCCCGTCGCCGTTGCTGTCCATACGCCCGAGGCCACACTTGCCACTGCCTTTCATGCCCTTGTTGCCCATCATCGCCACACCGCATTTACCCTGTCCGCACTTGCCCGCGGCCATCCGCAGGGCGCCGTCGCCATCTTTCAAGGCAAAGGGGTTGTCCGCGGCCAGGACAGGAACGGCAGGTGCACCGCCGAGCCCGGCGATCAGCATCAGGGCGATGGAACGGGGTATATTCATGATGTGGGTCCTCTTCGAATCGATTCAGGATTTGCTTCCGGGGGCATTCTGACCGCTGTCGCCGCCGTTTTCCAGATCCGGATCGGTATTTTCCCAGCGATCGATGATGGCTGCAGCCGTGGCCGCCTGTTCATCCGCCACCATGACCCGGATGAGCCCGAAGACCGGCAGTTCACCGATCCCCCCCTGGAGTTCGCCGCCCGCGACCCGGGCCGGGACACCCTCGTTCTCGAGCAATCCCTTGACCAGGTGTGCATCGAGGATGCTCTGGGCATGGTATACGGTCACCACGGGTTTCAGCGCCGGCAGCGATACACGCCGTAGACGCGCGAACCGTCGACGATCGCACCGTGCGGAACCAGCGTGTCACCACCGAGTTGTACCGCACTCTGGCGCGCCAGCGAAAGGAGTTCGCCTGCGAGTGCCGCCTCGCCACGCTTCAGCTCCGAAGGGCGATCGTATACGGATACGTCCACCGTGCCCCGCTCGCTGCAAGCACGCACCTCGTCCGCCGTCGCCAACCGCACCTCCTCCGGTGACACGCCCGACCTCAGCCAGCTGCAGGCAGGCAGCAGGATCAACAGGACCAGGGTCCCGGTTCGGCGGATATCCCAACGCATGACTACTCCGGATGTCGATACAACGCATCCTAACGCCTACGGGACTCGCCTGCAGCGGAAAGTCTGCTTGGCGGCGGATGCCGCAAGCGGGGGGAAATCGGTGTTGGCTACCAGTAGGTCCAGAAACTGCGCGCCTGTTCGCGCCCGGGAACCTTCCAGCGCCGGTATTCCTGCAACTCCAGCAGACCGTTGTGGTTACGGTCGACCCGTTCGAAGTCGGAGTCTCGAATGCTGACGATCCGGGCCTCGCGCCTCGAAATCACACCGTCGTCGTTCGCATCCGCCTGCTCGAACTCTGACCTCCAGTCCGAAGCCCAGGCACTGGCGGCGGCAACACCAACGGTGGCGGCAATGATCCATCGGTTCATCGGCACGTACCCTGACACGATCCTTTCCGAATTTCAGAGCAAACTCCGCGCCAAAATGCTCTCGATTCTTATATTTCGCTATTTTATATATAGTTATATTGTTTTCATGATGTAACAGATGATCAGAGTGTGACGCCGCCTGTCGCTCCTTGACGACGAGCTGCGGCACTCCGGTTACAGATCCACCGGCATATAGAAGAAAACGAAACGCCCGCCGTCGATATCGACCCGCAGGGTGGCACCGTGGCTGAGGGCATAGTCGACGTAACCGGGGATGGCACTGTCGGCGTGGCATTCGCTGGCGTGCTGCGGCGACTCGAAATCACGGTCCCGGTCGTACCAGGCGACCAGCATGTAGTCCCCCAGCCGGCGGCCGGCCTCGGCGTCGGCGAGCGTCATCGCCTCCCGGTAGTCCGCCGGTGGAGGGTCCGGCGACAGCTCGACCAGGGTGAGCCCGCCATAGTCCGGGCTCTTGTCCAGATCGCATCGGGAACGCTGTTCTTGCATGGGGCCGGCAACCGTAACGGGGTACACTGTCAGTCTAGTTCGCTGTCCGGGGAACGGCAAACCAGCCGGTGGCCAATGCATTCGCGAACGCCATATAATGAACTTCCACACTGGTCGCAGAAGTTCGATACATGCGTGCACTACTCCTTGACCTCGACGGCGTCGTCTACCAGGGGGAACAGCCTATCCCCGGTGCAGCCGACGCGCTCGCGTGGATCCGCGCCAAGGCCATCCCCCACCTGTTCGTGACCAACACCTCGTCGCGGCCACGCAGCGCCCTTTGCGACAAGCTGGCGCGCATGGGCATCGAGGTACAGGCC
>DROT01000070.1 GCA_011321775.1 Gammaproteobacteria bacterium
CGGCGCTGCCGGGCCCAGCGTGCACGGTCCTGACCGCCGCCGGGCCGAAACGAGGCCGAGTAGAAGGACAGATAGAGATCCGCATCCCGTGCCGACCAGGCGGCAGCCCAGGCGTTAAGAGCGTCTTCCAGTTCCCGGTGGCGCACGGCCAGGGGATCGGCCACCACGTCCGTCAGCTGCGGTAACAGATCGGGGGGTGTGGCAGCCATCATGGGAGCCGCGGGCGCGTGTGGTGCAGGATCGGTTTTCACCTCGGGCGTCGGGCTGGCGGGCCTCCCGGGTGTGGACACCGGGGTCGGGGTATCCACCGGTGCTGCCGGCAGGTCCGTCGCCGTCGAGGGCGGTGTGGGAGCCACTTCTGCCGCCGACGCCAGCACGGTACCGGCCGGAGCCGCCGGCGCGCTGACCGTCAGGGCATCGAGGGACACCATTTGTGGCGGCCTTGGCGCCGAACCCAGGCGCAGAGCCTTAAGATAGGATTCACGTGCCTGTTCGAGGGTGATGGCATTGAGGTTCTCGTAGATGGCTGCGTAGCCGGGATGGGACTGCATCCCGTCGAGGAGTACACGACGGGCCTCGTCCATCTCACCGCGCGCCACCAGCAGGACGGCGAGATTGTTGTAGGCCTCCGGCTGCCCGGGATAGCGCCGGATGAATGCCCGGTAGGCGGCCACGGCCTCCTCCACCCTGCCTTCCTCCTGCAGGGCACGGGCGTGGGCAAAGGTGCTGGCACGATCCGTTTGCGGGACACCGTCGGCATGTGCCGTGTTTACAAGCAGCAGGCTGGCGAATATGACCAGCCCGGTGATGCTCCTGAGGAGGGTTGTCATCAACACGTCAGAGAGATCTCACTGCCCGGCCACTCGGGGCCACCTGGTTTTGAAAAGGACCGACCCATTCACTACCTCACCGTCCTTTGCTATGGCGACGGCAACCACCATGAAACGGCTCGGGGTCTACCTCAAGTCTATGGAAAAGGACGGGAATTTTCCAGTAAGCCCGTCCCGTCGAAGTGCTGGCCATCCACGCAGCCGCTCCCGCGATGCCAGTTCGCGGACGTCAACAACCGGCATCGCCGTGTACCAGTTCGTTGGCCAGCGTTGCCGGCATGCGTTCCATGATGTAACACAGGCAGTCCTGGTGAATGATCTTACGATCCAGCGTCAGCATGGACGGCATCAGCGGGGCACGTGTGCGGATCTCACCGTTGCGGAAATCAAGATAGCGTGCCCCCACATCGACACCCGCCTCGTCCCAGACATGGATACCGGGATTGTCCTCACCCTGCGTCCAGCCCAGCAGGGTACCGGCCGGCAACTCATGGAAATTGAGCCGATCCAGTTCATCGATGAAGCAGATATCGGCATCTTCATCCTCGGCGCGAAAGCCGATGCTGATGTGGCTGGGGATCTTTACCACCGCAACGGTATGATAGAGATCGATATCCTGATCGGCGACGCCATGTTGCGGAAAATGGGTCAGATGCAGGGCCGCATCGATGCACTCCAGCGCATGCTGCACACCATGGCTCTCACCGGGCTTGCCGCATTCGATGGTGGTGGATGGACACAGGCGCGCAAAGGCCAGTGACAGCACGGTATCCGGCTTCTGGAAGAACACCACCGTACGGCTGAACAGCAGCGCCAGCTGCCGGAAGTCGTCGTCGAGGCAGTTGATGCAGGCATAGTGCGGGTTGAAACCGGTATTGTTGTGGATATCGATGCTGGCGAAGGGACCGCGCCGTTCCATGCTGTCGAGAACCTGCCGTGCCATGCGGTATTCCGCGGTATTCCCATCGCACTTCCAGATGCGGTTGAAATCGGGCTGATCGGCGAGATGTCGGCAGCCCTGCGCGGCAGCACGCACGTTGCCGATGAACAGGCTCAGGGCACGCGGTAACTCACGGTCATGATAGCTGCTCAGCAAGCGTCGAACCGCTTCCCAGCCTACGTCCTCGTTGCCATGCAACAGCACTGAGACGAACAGGGGCTGCGCCTGGCGGCCAGGCAGGTGGATCAGGGTCGGCCCACCAAGGACGTCATACAGCTCGCTGGCGCTGCAGGCCAGCAGGCCTTCCGGTAATTGTTCCAGCTCCCTCAACACGGCGCCGTTCTTCTCCAACATGCTGTC
>DROT01000071.1 GCA_011321775.1 Gammaproteobacteria bacterium
ACCTTACGGTGCTGGAGGATGCCAGCACGACCTCGCTGGGGCTGGGCACACTGGCCTACGGCCCGGGCGGCGGCACCGACGAAGCCGGTCAGGCGCTGAGCTACACGGTCACGGCGGTGCCGGCATCCACCCTGGGTGATGTTGTGCTGGCCGATGGCAGCACGGTGGTGGCCACGGGCGCCTACACGCTGGCGCAGATCCAGGGCATGCAGTTCCGTCCGGCAGCCAATGCCAACGGCGGCCCGGCAACGTTCAGCTTCGACGTGCAGGACGATGGTGGCACCGCCAACGGCGGCGTCGACACCCTGACCCAAAGCCTGACGATCAGCGTCACGGCGGTGAATGATGCGCCGACACGTACTGCGGGTACGGTGAGCGACCTCACGGTGCAGGAGGACTCGGGCCTGACTTCACTGGGGCTGGGGACGCTGGCCTATGGCCCGGGCGGCGGCAGCGACGAAAACAGCCAGACGCTGAGCTATACGGTCACGGCGGTACCGGCATCCACCCTGGGTGACGTTGTGCTGGCGGATGGCAGCACGGTAGTGAGCACGGGCGCCTACACGCTGGCGCAGATCCAGGGCATGCAGTTCCGGACCGCGGCCAATGCCAACGGTGGCCCGGCGACCTTCAGTTTCACCGTGCAGGACGACGGTGGTACCGCCAACGGCGGGCAGGACAGTCTGTCCGAGTCGCTGACCATTACGGTGACCGCGGTCAACGATCCGCCGACCATCACGGGTACGCCGGCCACCTCGGTAAGCCAGGGTTCGGCCTACAGTTTCACTCCGACCGCAACCGATCCGGACGCGGGCGATACGCTGACGTTCAGCATTACCAACAAGCCGACCTGGGCCAGTTTCGATACGGCCACGGGCGCCCTGACCGGGACGCCGGCCAATGGTGACGTCGGTACGACCACGGGCATCGTGATCTCGGTGACGGACGGTAATTCCGCCCCGGTATCGTTGCCGGCCTTCGACCTGACGGTGCTCGATGTCAACGACCCGCCGACCATCAGCGGCACGCCGCCGACCTCGGTGGACCAGGATGCGGCCTACAGTTTCACGCCCACCGCAAGTGATCCGGACGTGGGCGCGACGCTGACCTTCAGCATTGTCAACAAGCCATCCTGGGCCAGTTTCGACACGGCCACGGGCACGCTGAGTGGCACGCCCACCAACGCGGACGTGGGTACCACCACGGGCATCGTGATCTCGGTCAGCGACGGCATTGCGGCACCGGTATCGCTGCCGGCGTTCGACCTGACGGTGGTCAATGTCAACGACGCGCCGACGATCAGCGGTACGCCATCCACGCTGGTGGTACAGGATACGGCCTACAGCTTCACGCCGACCGCGAGTGACCCGGACGTGGGTGACACCCTGACCTTCAGCATCAGCAACCAGCCGGCCTGGGCGAGTTTCGACACGGCCACGGGCACGCTCAGTGGCACGCCGGGTGCAGCCGATGTGGGCACGACCACGGGCATCGTGATCTCGGTGAGCGACGGCATTGCGGCGCCGGTGTCGCTGCCGGCCTTCGATCTCGAGGTGGCCCTCGACAGCAATGGCGACGGCTTGTCCGACAACCAGTCCGAGGCCATCGGTCTGGATCCGCAGCTGACCGATACCGACAGCGACGGCAACACCGACGTTGCCGAGGTCGGAGCCGATCCCTCCAATCCGACCGATACGGATGGTGATGGCATCATCGACGCGCTCGAGTTCGCCCCGGCGGATCCCGGCAAGCTGGAGTTCGTCGTGCCTGCACCGACCGCCACGGCCCTGGCCCTGCCGTTGCTGTCCACGAAACAGGTGACTCTGTCGGGCAACGGCGCCAACGTCACGGCGAACGACAACGGGAGCACCGGCCTGCCGCTGTATGCCCTGAGCGATTTCTCGGTGGCGGACGACCTGTTCACCTATCCGTTCGGGATCTATGACTTCAGCGTGGTTGCCGCGAGCGGAAATGCCACGGTTACGCTGACCCTGCCCGCCGGGATCGTGATCCCCGACGACGCGGTGGTACGCAAGCTGAACGTGTCGGATCAGTGGCAGACGCTGGACAGCAGCATGGTGACCATTGACCGGAGTACCAATACCATCACGCTCACCTTGAGCGACAACGATGGCATCTTCGATCGTGACAGCACCGCAGGTGTCATTCGGGACCCGGTCGGACTGGCCGTGCCGGTGACGCTCACGGCTCCGAGCACCGGTGGTGGCGGCGGGGGTGGCTGCGTCTTGGTGGCAGTTCCGTCCGAGTCCGGCTTTGATCCGCTGCTGCTGCTGCTGGCGCTGGTCTCGGCGCTCTACCTGTGGGGGCGGCACAAGCGGGTTGCCGCCTAGCGTGGTGAAGACAGAGGGGCGGCCTCCCGGGCCGCCCCGCTTTCTTACCGGAATGGCCTCGCGGCCCCGAATCTCTAAATTTCCCGGTGCGCCGGTCGACAACAGGGCATGCTCCGGCGGCCATATCGTGCTCGAGGCATGCTGACCGTATTCTCCTTTTGGCGGCTCCTGCCGGACCAGACAAATTTGCCGAAACCGGCAATGACATAACGAGACGGGGTCATGCAAGCAGGCGTAGCCAGCGACAATCCACCTGACATCTCCATCATTGTTCCGCTGTTCAATGAGGAGGAAAGTGTGGGCCCGCTGTACGATGCGATCGTCGCGAGCGTCGGAAATCTCGGAATCGACTATGAAATCCTGTTCGTCGACGACGGCAGCAAGGATTCGACGTTCGAGATCGCCGGCAAACTCAGTGAGAAGGATCCGCACCTTCGCGTGATCAAGTTCCGCAAGAACTACGGCCAGACGCCGGCGATGGCGGCCGGGATCGACCACGCAAGAGGGCGAATCCTGATCACCATGGATGGTGACCTCCAGAACGATCCAGGTGATATCCCCTTGTTCCTTCAAAAAATGGAGGAAGGTTACGACATCGTGGTCGGATGGCGTTTCAATCGGCAGGACAAGCTCGTTACCCGCAAGATTCCATCGCGAATCGCGAACTGGCTGATCGGTAAGGTTACGGGTGTGCCGATCAAGGACAACGGTTGTTCGTTGAAAGCCTATCGTGCGGAGGTTA
The DNA here is from genome assembly GCA_011321775.1 of Gammaproteobacteria bacterium. Classification (GTDB taxonomy): domain Bacteria; phylum Pseudomonadota; class Gammaproteobacteria; order DSM-19610; family DSM-19610; genus Thiogranum. The sequence goes on from DROT01000071.1 coordinate 3,094, forward strand.
TCAAGAGCGTGCCGCTCTATTCGGAGATGCACCGTTTCATTCCCGCAATGGCATCGCTCGCAGGGGCGCGTATCGCGGAAATCAAGGTGAGGCACCACGCGCGCCAGTTCGGCGAGTCGAAGTATGGCCTGTCGCGGATCTACAAGGTGCTGCTGGATCTTCTCACGATCAAGACCATCGTCTCCTTTGCCTCCAGACCGCTGCTGTGGTTCTCGATTCTGGCGATCCCGGCCGCATTGCTCAGTGCCGTGCTGCTGGGGAGCAGTCTGCTGGATCTGGTGTCGGACTCCGGCCGTTTTTCCGTCCCGCTTGCCGGTACGGGTGTACTGTTCGGCGCGCTGGCTTTTTTTCTCCTCATGGGCGGGGCCCTGGGTGAACTGATTTACAAGACGGGTGACCTCAAGCTGGGACAGCTTTCCACCATTACGGCACGGTTTCTTGCGCGGCAGGGAAGCACTCGTTCCGTAAAACCGAACGATGTTCAGCAATCGGAACAACTGGATCAAATATGAGTGACAAGGCAGAAATTTCGGTAATCATTCCGGTATCGGAACGCCACGATGACGTCAGGGAACTGTTCCAGGATTACAGGCAGGCGCTGGACGGCGTCGGCAAGTCCACCGAATTCATCTTTGTGCTGGACGGTGACTACCCCGGGGTTCTGGAACAACTCGTCGCCTTGCAGGAGCAGGATGATCGACTGAGGATTCTCCGGTTTTCCAAACCGTTCGGCGAGGCTACGGCGCTCTCGGCCGGATTCGATCGTGCCTCGGGCGACATCATCCTTACGTTACCCGCCTATTATCAGATCGAGCCGTCCGAGATTCCCCGCCTGCTCGCAGAGCTCGAGCATAGCGATATGGTAATCAGCCATCGCTGGCCGCGCGCGGGCTCCGGGTTCGAGAAAATGCGACGTAACCTGTTCCACAGGATTCTCAGGTCGTTTACCGGCGCTTCTTTCCACGACCTCGGTTGTGGTGCAAGGGCCTTGAAACGCGAAGTGGCTGAAGAAGTCACGATCTACGGGGACCAGCATCGTTTCCTGCCGATACTTGCCGGTCGTCTTGGTTTCAAGGTAAAGGAAATTCAGGTCGCGCAGTCCCCCAGAGACCATTTTCGGGGGCGATACCGCCTGCGGGAATACCTGCACCGGCTGCTGGACATCTTTACGGTATTTTTTCTCGTCAGATTCACCAAGAAACCCCTTCGTTTCTTCGGCATGATCGGAACCGTGACGCTCGCGGTCGGAGCGGCGTTCCTGCTGTACCTCGTTTTCGAACGCCTGTTTCTCGGGATGCCACTCGCTGCACGCCCGGCGTTGTTGCTCAGCTCCTTGCTGGTGGTGCTGGGTATGCAGATTCTGGCCCTGGGGCTTATCGGAGAGCTCATCATCTTCACGCACGCCAGAGACCTGAAGGAGTATACGGTCGAAGAAATCGTGGGTTGAGGGTGCAGGGAGGCGCGACCGCCGAGCGTGGTGTGATGACGGCCGGTGGCTACCGCTGGCGGTGGTGCGCTCGGAGCCCGAAGAAGTGGCCTGTAAAGTAATTCGACAGGCTTGCGCTACCCCGCTAACCAACTGGTTGCAAAATAGTATTTGTTTTTAGAGGTTTGTCTGTCCCGCTGGCTGGAAGTAGCCGTTATTCGATAGACGGGGGGCGGAAGCTCGGTTGTTCAGCAGCCTGTCATCATGCCCCGCAATCTCTATAACAACCTAACTATATAAAAAATAAACAGAAAAAACGATTGCGGCTACCCGGCTGGAGGCGCGCTTGGCGGTCAACGCGTCTACAATAGTCGATAAACTTTACAGCACAGTATCCATGCTATAAAAAAATACGTAAATACAGTGAGATATAAATCGGTCCGAATATTGCTAAAGAGATGTGAAGCTGGCATATCGAAGGGGTCGTGGGCCAGATGACTGACAGGATGGCGGGAGGGCAACCGGATCGGGTGGTAAGCAGCGTGGTAATTGGCGCACCGCCGAGGAATGGCTGTTGGTTCAGTAGATTAGAAAGCATTAATATACTATACTTTATATGTGGACGGGGCCGATCGCCACAGTAGATGCAAATTATTAAGGCGGTCGGTAACACATTGAAAATCAATTGAAATGAGGTGGGTGATGAGCAGCAGCACTGGGGGGCGCAACCGTGATTTATGTCGGATGGAAAATACCCCGAACCCGGCCGGCCCAGTCAATGTCCCGGGTTCCCGAGTTGGCCGATCAGTGGCCGGCAGGACGAAATGGCGGCGATTTCTCTATCTGGCGCTGCTGACCGCTTTTTCCTCGACGGCTGTTGCTGCCACCGGCCCGAAATCCGTCCCCAGCGTGTTTGTCGGCGAAGTTGCGCGGGTGAGCGAAGCGTACACGCAACAGACGACCTATGTACCAACTTCCGACGTTGTTTCAGCGGCCCGGGCGGTGATTGCCGCCGGTTCACCCGAGTCCTCGGTTCGGCAAGCGAATGGCATCCAGCCGTCCCGGTCGGCAACGGCGCATTCCGGCTCGCGGCGGGTTGTCGAGCATCGGAATGCGGATGACGAAACCCGCAGCATTGCAAAAAGAGAGCATGGCAAGGCGGGAATGCCGTATGCTGTCCTGCTGGCCATTGTTGCCCTGATCGGTCTTGTACCGGTAGCTCGGCGTCATGGCGGCTTGTGATGACCGAGATCCTGTCCGCGTCGCCTGACCGGATCACGCCCGCCTCACTGCGCTGTCCCGGCAAGGGATAACGGGACCATTGCATCCGGCCGCCCTGGTGCACGCTGATATCCGGTGATGCGGTGCGGCGAATCCTGCACCCCGCTGGATCGCGGCCGTGTCGGGTGACGGCTATTCCCGTGACTATCTGGATTTACCCGAACTACCTGATGTTGTGTGATAATATCCGGCAAGCCACTCTTGACCGCATTGCGAAGTCGGATCGTGGCCTGCGCGCTGGATTCCCGAAGGGGGTAAATTAATGCGACAGTATATTGAAGCTCTTTTTGCATCCTTGCTGATGGTCGTGCTCGCCGGCTGCGCCGGAGTGTCGGGTCCACCGAATGTTCCCGGGGAGGTCGGGACGGCGGGGCCTGGTTCCAGCGTGCTGGTGGGGTCATACAAGATGAGTGTGGGCGACAAGGTGTCGGTCAACGTCTGGCAGAACCCGGAACTTTCCGTGGAGACGCCCATTCGTCCGGACGGAAAGATTGCCATGCCTCTGATCGGCGACGTGATGGCAGCCGGGAAGGAGCCGAAGCAGCTGGCTGCAGACATCACGGAAAAGCTGAAGGCCTATGTAAAGTATCCCAACGTGACGGTGATGCTGACGAGTATCAAGGGGCAGGAGTTTCTGTCACGTATCCGGGTAACGGGCGCGGTCAACAAGGATGTCTCCATAGAATACCACCCCGGAATGACGGTGCTGGATGCCGTTCTGGAAGCCGGAAGTGTCGACCTCTATGCGAACGCCAACGGGACCAAGCTCCACCGCAAGACGGAGAAGGGTACTGTCACCTACGACATACGTCTCAAGGACATCATGGAAAAGGGTGACATGAGCACGAACATAATGTTGATGCCAGGCGACATCATCACGGTGCCGGAGCGGTTCTTCTGAGCTTTCGGGTTGGCGGACAAACTAGCGAGGAGCGGAGTGAGTCAATGAGCTTTCGACCAGGACTGAAGCAGTGCGGAGCCCCCTTTCTTGCCACAATACTGCTGTATGCGCCGACTGCATCGGCAGTATTTGAGCCTGGTGTCGGTGTCGGTCTGCAGTACACCGACAATGCCGCGCTGACACCGAACAATGAGGATGACGACTGGCTCGTTCTGGGCTACGTCGGTGCGAGATTCGAAAAGACCAGTGGTCCGCTCAACTTCGACGGTGCGACCTCCCTGACCTATGAGCACTACACGGACGATACCTTCAGCGACCAGAAATATTTTGATCTGAACGCGACAGCCGGCTGGGAAATGATCAAGGAGCGTGTGAACTGGATTGCACGCGATTATTTCACCCAACGCCGCAGGAACTCCATCAACAGTTCGACACCGAACAATATCGAGGATGTGAACATATTCAATATCGGACCTGACGTCGTGGTGCCGATCTCGAGAGTTCAGAAACTGGTCATCAATCCCGCCTTCAGCGATTTCTACTACCAGAAGTCCGATACCGACAATCAGCGCTACTCGCTCGCGCTGGACTGGCTCTACAATGCCTCTGCGAGCAATGAAGTCGGCATGGGTGGATCGTTCAGCAAGATCGATTTCGACAAAGAAGACAAGAATCCGAATTTTTCAGCCAGTAACATTCATGCCGTTCTGAAAGGGCGGCTCGCCCGGTCCAAATACACCTTCAACGTCGGTTTTACCCGAATGGACCGGGACGACTTCGAGAATCGCAGTGCCCCGACCGGCAGTTTCGACTGGCAACTCAATCTGACGGGACGTTCCAGTGCCCGCTTGTACGCAGCATCGGATCTGACGGATGCGAGCTTCAGCGCGCTGGATTCCGCGATCGACCCCGGCCGCGGCGACATCAATAACGTGCAGATATCCGGTGATGTGTTCAGGAACAACATCTTGCGGGCCAGCTATTCGCGGAAAGGTGCGACGCTGAAAACCAGGCTTTGGGGCGAGCTGCGCGATCTCGACTACAAGGAAACACCCCAGGATCGCGAGATACAGAACCTGGGCATCAAGTTCGATTACCAGGCGCGTGCACTGCTGTCGTCGGCGCTGTATGCGAAATACAAGCGAACCAAACGAACCGACCGGGATCGAACAGACAAGCTGTACACGGTTGGCGGCAATATTGCCTACCAGATGTCGCGCAAGCTGCGCGCTGTCTTCAACCTTGAGTACCGGAACAAGGATAGTACCGACGATGCCCAGGAATACAATGAGTTCAGCGGCTTAATCAACCTGGTGTATGGCTACGGCGATCTGGTGCGGAAGAAACGCCCCGGAAACTAGCATTCGAGTGTGCTGGCAGGATGTATGAAAATTATTACAGGCTGAGTGCCGATCCGTTCCGGCTGGGACCCGATCACCGTTTCGTGCTCGGGCATCGCAGCTATGCGAAGGCGCGCGCTTATCTCGAATATGCCCTCAGCCGCGGCGAAGGTTTCATTGTCATCACCGGTGAACCGGGTACCGGCAAGACGACCCTGATCAATGAAATCATGGCCAGCCTGCAAAAGACCCGTTTGCAGGTCGCGACCGTCAACAGTACCCAGCTCGAGGCGAAGGAACTGCTGCAAATGGTTGCGGCCTCCTTCGGGGTGCGCACCAAAGGATCCGGCAAGGCAGCCCTGCTGCTGGCGCTGGAGCAGTTCCTGGTGGAGCAGAACAGGATGGGCAAGCGCGCCGTGCTTATCGTCGACGAGGCGCAAGGCCTGTCTGCCAGCGCCGTCGAGGAGCTGCGTCTGCTGGCCAATCTGCAGGTAAACAACCGGTTGCTGCTGCAGGTATTCCTGGTTGGCCAGGAGCAGCTGCGCGACCAGATTCGTTCCCCGGAAATGGATCATCTGCGGCAGCGCATCATCGCTGCATCCCATATCGAGCCGCTTACGCTCGAGGAGACTGTCGATTACGTCGAGCATCGTCTGAAGTGTGTCGGCTACCAGGGTGATCCGGCCATTAGTGAAGATGCGTTGCGCATCATCCATCGTTTCAGCGGAGGCATTCCACGCCGCGTCAACCTGATATGCAGCCGCCTGTTTCTGTTCGGCAGCATGGAACAGAAGCACGAGCTGAGCGGAGAGGATGCCCGTGGTGTCGTGGAGGATCTGCAACTGGAGCTGCTGCTCTCGGAGGCCGAGCTCGCGGCTTTCAACGGAGACGTGCAGACCGACGATGTCGATAGTGAACACGCTCCGGTACTGGCCTTGCCACGGGAGGATCGATCCGATGTCGCACCCGTATCGGCCGGTCCATCGCGACAGCCGGAGGAGGCCGTCGCGGTCCCGGTGGCGGCGGAAGCCGTCGAGGAAGCAAGGACTTCCGCAGTGAAAGCGGAAACGGCGTCCGACGAGAGCGACAGCTGGGCCGAGGCGATGGCGGATCCTTCCACCAGGACCGTCGAACAGCCGGTCGACGCCACGCCCGGGCACGGCGTCGAAAAGTCCCTGCACGACCAGCTGGTGGAGTCCGAGATCGGGCCGCGCAAGACCCGCCGCTGGGGCTGGGGCTGGTTGTCGATCATCGCCCTGCTTACCGGTTTCATGCTGGCGGCCACCATCGAACCGGATATCCGGGACCAGATGCTCGGCCTGATGCGCGTCATTCCGTCCACGGACCTCCCGCCGCAGGAGCCCGGGGGGATGGCACAGGAAACCCCGCAGGAGAAGGCACGGGTCGCATCAGAAGGCCGCGTCCTGCGCTCGAGAACGGCTTCTCCTTCGGAACAGGTGGCGCCCGACCGGCAGGCGGACAATGAGCCCTCGACGGTGACCGATCAGGCCGCGGTTGCCTCCGGCGCGGCAGGCGGCGACGCCACGCCTGCGAGCACCGTGGTATCCGTTTCATCCGCGCCGGAGGCGGACGAGACGAGCGCCTCCGGCGAGTCGATGGATACCGCTCAGGTGAACACGGCTGACAGCACGGAGTCGGTGTCGGTTGCGAACACGGCGGGGGAGGTCACGGCGACCCCGGCAGCGGGCGATGACCAGTCTCAGGAAGCGAGTGCCGAGCTCGCACCCATGGAGCCGGCCCGGGCAATGGAGTCGGTCAAGCCCCTTCCGTTGCCGTCGGAAGAGAAGCCGCCCGCGGCGCCGGTGGAAGCACTCGCGCAGGACTCCGGCGTGGATGAGCCGGTAGCGACACCGCCTGTGCTGACCGCTTCCGCGGCGCCGGTGGCCGAAAGACAGGCGCCGCGAGCCCAGGCCGACGCGGCCGGCACGGTGCCGCCTGCGGCGCTGGAGGAGCAGCGTCTGCGCTTGCGCCGTGAAGCCGAGCTGCGTTTCAGCCAGCGGCTTGCACGTGCCGAGGCGGCGCGTGAACTGTCGACGACCGTCAGGCAGACGAAAGCGGCCGCCAGGGTAAAAAAAAAGTCTCCAGGCAGTGACACCGCCGAAGAGTCTGTCACTGCGCACCGGACCCCGGCGCGTGTTGCGGTAAAGGCGCCGGCAGCGGTCGTAACCAGCAGCGTCTCCGGGAAAGCCGGACCCGCTGGAAAACCGGCACCGCTGCGCACTGCGAAGGCAATCGTGCCTGCTTCCACGGTGCCCGATCTGCGGACGTCGATCTTGCATGCCAAGTGGGACAGCCGGGGGAAGCCCGCCATCCTGCTGCCGTCGGACACCACCTACTGCAAGGAAGAGAGCAAACGCATCCGCTGCTGGAGCGTGCCACAGAAGACCCGCACCAAATACGGTCCCGCGATCTACAAGGTGGAAGCGACCCTGGAAGGGTTCTCCGCCGGCGGCGAATTCCGGCTCAGCTATCGAACGCTGGTCAGGCTCACGGGAGACGAGGCGGCCGGCAAGGGAAACGACACCGGCTGGCAGATCACCGAACACGATATGCGTTGCCGCCTGCTGAACGGCAAGGTGGTGCGTTGTCGTGACGGCAAGGGCGTGATCCGCGAATACCAGCGCAAAGGCTCGGCGGGAAAAGGCTGAGTCGCGTTTCCCCCGGGCATTCCGTTCCGGATTTTGTGATGCGCCGCACATCGGCGCACTTTCCCGCTGCCCCACCGGCATGCCTGCAGGCTGTCCAAGTCTGTGAATGGTCAGGAATTTTATTCCTGAAGACGAAAATTTTCCCCGAAACGTGATGCTTTTCGCACCCGTGTTGCGACTGCCGGCACGCACGGATACCCCTCATTTCCCGATGATTCCCCACACGCAGCGAGTCAGTTCTCTGGTTCGCCCCGCAGTTGCAGTTTTCAGGGGAATCCAACATGTTTCAGCGTTTTTTCCGGCAGCCGGCAGGGCTTTTTCTACTCCTGGTTTCGTTACTGCAGTTGTCTGGCTGCGGCGGTGGCAGCAGCGATTCCGCCGATACGGTAGCCGCCTCGGGCACCACGGTCGTCACCGGCAGTGTCGGTGACGGGCCGATTGCCGGAGCCACGCTGAATATCTATGACAGGGACGGAAACCTGATCCAGACCGAGACCAGCGACAGCAACGCCAGTTACTCCGCTCGCATCGTGGCGGATGCGAGCGCCTATCCGCTCACCATCGAGGTTGTCGGCGGTATCGACCTGGTCACCGGTCGTGCGCCGGACTTCAAGCTCGTTTCCGTCATGGATCATCCCTCTGTCAAGCACGTAAACATCAACCCCTTCTCGACCCTGATCGTGGAGGCGGCGCGCACTATGGCGGGCGGGCTCAGCGAGGAAAATATTGCCCGGGTACGGGAGACGGTCATGGCGCAGCTGAACTTCGGGCTGGATCCGGATCTCATCGCCGACCCCATCGGTACGCCGGTCTCGGAGAAGAACGCGGCCGCCATGGTCAAGGCCAGTGAGGCGCTGGGTGAAATGATTCGCCGCGTTCGTGACCGAATGGCTGCCGGTGGTGGTACGGTGGACGCGGATCAGGTGGTTCGGGCCATCGCCGGTGACGTCGTGGACGGTGTGCTTGACGGTGCCGGCGATGCGGCGGCAGACAGGCGCATTTCCGCACTGTCGATTCTGGTGAGCGCCGAGGTGCTGATCGAGTCACTGAGCAACAACCTCAGAGTCGACGGGATGCCGGCCCGCGCAGCACTCGACAATGCCGTTGCCATCACCCACCCGGAAACGTCGTCCGACGGCTATACCGGGAACGTACGTACCAACGCCGAGGTCCTGCAGCAGGTTCGGCAGGCCGTTGACGCGGCGCGTTCACTCACACCCGATATCGCCCTCAGTACCCTGGCCACGACACTCGACCGTATCGCCGTCGGCAGCCTGCCATCCGAAATAGAGACGGTGCTGCCGGCGGACAGCAGCCAGGACCTGGCTCCCGTGTTGCAGACCATCATGCTGGCGACGGACAGTGAACTGGATGCCGTCATCGGGCCGCCGGCCGCGTCGCAGGATTCGCCGACGGACGCCACGGGTTCCGGGAGTGATGCCGGATCATCGACCGGCGGCAGCGACCCGGCGCCGGTTGTAGCCCCCCTCCCGGCAAACCGGGCTCCCGTAATCGGCGGCACACCACAGCTCTCTGTCGACGTGGGCGCAAGCTATGTGTTCCAGCCCACGGCCTCGGATCGCGATGGTGACACCCTGGTATTTTCCATCCGCAACCGTCCATCGTGGGCCAATTTCAACAGCCGTAGCGGCCGTCTGAGCGGCACGCCGGCAGCGGGTGACGAGGGTAGCTACGGCAATATCGTGATTTCGGTGACGGATGGAAGCGATACCGTGGCATTGCCGGCCTTCCGGATCACCGTCAATTCCGTTCTTCCCGCCACCGGTTCGGTCACCCTGAAGTGGAATGCGCCGGTGATGCGCAGCGACGGAACTCCGCTGACGATGGCCGAGATCGCCGGCTACACCGTCTATTACGGAACCGAGCCGGGCAACTATACGGAAAGCGTCGATATCAATGACGCCTATACCACGTCGATCACTATCAGCGACCTGCCCCTGGGCACCTACTATTTCGTGCTCACGACCCGTGACACGGACGGGCGTGAAAGCAGTTATTCCAGCATGGCGACCAAGCAGGCTCAGTAGCGATTCCGTTCCCGTACCGGCCGCCGGTGCCTCGAGCTATTCCGGCCCGACTTTCAGGGAATAGCCGTCGTCGTTCCCGAATCACGTATAATGGTGACCGCATTCACCACCATCGGGTACCGGAATACAGCAATGAGCAACGAGCCAGTCAGCGAATCCCCGATCAAGACCATCGATCAGGGCGAGGCACTCCAGCAGTTGAGGGAGGCTTTCTTCGCAGCCAGAAAGCGCCTGAAGTCCATGCCCGAGAAGGGTGATCCGGTGGAACGGGCCCATGCGCTGATGGACGTGGCTGAACCGGCCCTGGGGCTGGGGCAGGGCGCCGAGGCGTGGCAGTACGCCCGTGAGGCCTTCTCCGTCTTTGTCGACTACGAACGCTGGCAGGAGGCGGTCGAGGCGGCTGACATCCTCTATCAGTCCGATCAGCCCGATTCCATCCTCGCCCTGGGGCAGGGCATCTGGCTCGCCGTGACCTACCCGGTGCAGGCGCAGAGCACCGTCGCCCTGCTCGATCACGTCATCGACGAGACACCACCGGACTCCGATGGTGCGGCGGTGGCGGCCATGGTGGCGCACTACATCGTCGACCTGCGTACCGAGGGGGAGGAGAAGACCAGCCTCGGCTTCCTCACCACCCAGATGATTGCGCGCGTGGCCAAACGTCACCGCGGCATCGAGGACCAGGAGACGCTCGACACCTGGATCGAGATGTACCAGCTCAATGACGTGCCGGAACTGCTGAAGCGTCTGGGTCTGATCATCGATGTGATGGTCGGTGATCGCTGGTGGTTCGACCGTGACGCGCTGCGCGAGCGCCTGCCGGTCAACTGATGGCTTCTCCCCGACGCGCTCATCCCGCCATCGAATTCATCGATACCCCTGCGGCCCTGACGGCCTTCTGCGCGGCCCTGAGAGACCGTGAATGGATTGCGCTCGACACCGAGTTCATCCGCGAGAAGACCTATTTTCCGAAGCTGTGTCTGGTGCAGGTGGGGGTGCCGGAGCGTTGTGCCTGCATCGACCCGCTGGCGCTGGACTCGCTGGAACCGCTGTACGAGTTGCTGTTCGACCCCGCGATCACCAAGGTGCTGCACGCCTGTTCACAGGACCAGGAGATCTTCGTTCACCTCAGCGGGCGGGTGCCTGCACCGGTGTTCGACACCCAGCTGGCGGCGCCGCTGCTGGGTTTGCCGGAGCAGATCGGCTACGGCAACTTCATCCGCGAGATCCTCGGCGTGAGCCTGGAGAAGGGGCACTCGCGTACCGACTGGTCGCGGCGCCCGCTGTCGGATGCCCAGATCGAATACGCGGCCGACGACGTGCGTTACCTGGCCGAGGCCTACCCGATCGTACGACAGCGGCTGGAGGCCCAGGGGCGGCTGGAATGGTTGCGCGCCGAGTTCGAGCC
>DROT01000072.1 GCA_011321775.1 Gammaproteobacteria bacterium
GCGCCACCGACGGCGCGGCAGCGCGACCGGCCGCCGGCGGCGGAGAAACCGGGGCCGGCCCGGCCGCAGCGGACGGAGGCGCCGGCGTCCCGGCGGAGGCCGCGGCCGCGCCCTGTTCTCCGCCCGTTTCCAGCCGATGCAGCCGCCGGTCGATATCCAGGTAGAGCTCGCGCTGGCGTTTCTGCAGGCTCTCCATGGCGTGCGCCTGCACCTCCACGTCGCCGCGCAACTGCGCCACCTCCCGCTGCAAGGCCGTTACCTGCTCCATCAGGTCCACCAGGCCACGACTGTCCAGCCGGCGTTCCAGCTGCTCGATCCGTTTCTCGAGTTCCGCCTTGCTGACCGCAGCCGCCGGCAACGCGACCGCCAGCAGGCACAGCCCCAGCGCGCCCCTAGTAGCCCACATAGACCAGTTCCACGCGCCGGTTCATGGCCCAGGCCGACTCGTCGTGCCCTTCCACCGCCGGTTTCTCCTCGCCGTAGCTGACCACGGTGATCTGCTCGGGCGCTACGCCCTGGAGCTCCAGCAGGCGCCGCACCGCCTGGGCGCGACGTTCCCCGAGGGCGACATTGTATTCGCGCGAGCCGCGTTCGTCGGTATGGCCCTCGACCGAGACCTTGATCTCCGGGTGCGCCGCCAGGAACGCGGCGTGGGCGGCCACCAGCTCACGATCCTGCGGGGCCACCTCGTCGCTGTCATAGGCAAAATAGATGACCCGCTGCGACAGCGGGCTGTTGGGATCGCTGAGCGCCTCGACGCTCAGTTCGCCATAGTCGCCCACGCCGGTAGCGGTGGCCCCGCCCCCGGCACCACCGCCGGCGGCGGTGCCGCTGAGGTCTTCCACCGCCACCTCGCCCTGCTTGCTGCCGCCGGTCGAACTGCACCCCGCCAGCCAGCCGAGAACCAACGCGATCGCTATTGCCTGAAACAGTTTCATTTGTTCACTCCTTGGTTGAGAGGTATTCCGGTTTCGTCTTCGTTTGCTTCACCCTGGTTGCCACGGCCGCTATCGGCCGGCACCGCGACGCGGCCCGCGGAACGGTGACCACGCCGGTTCACGCACGTCGCCCTTCTGCAGGCTGAAGCGCTGGCGGAAACGACCGTCGCTGGAGACGGCCGCCAGCACACCACGATGCCCGCTCTCGGTGGCGTAGATGATCATACTGCCGTTGGGCGCGAAGCTGGGTGACTCGTCCAGCTTGCCATCGCTCAGCACGCGCAGCTGCCCGTCTTCCAGGTCCAGGGTGGCGATGCGGTAATTGCCTCCCTCGGCGTGTACCAGGGCGACACGCCTGCCGTCGGGGGAGAAATCGGCGCTGGCGTTGTAGTTGCCGTCAAAGGTAATGCGCCGCGCGCGGCCGCCCCCCGCCGGTATGCGGTACAGCTGCGGACTGCCACCGCGATCCGAGGTGAACACGAGCGTCTGGCCGTCCGGTGACCAGCTGGGCTCGGTGTCGATGGCCGCACTGAAGGTCAGCCGTTTCAGCTTCCTGTCACTCAGGCGCATGGTATAGATCTCGGGATTGCCGTCACGCGACAGTGTGAGCGCAATATAGCGGCCGTCCGGAGACCAGTCCGGCGCCCCGTTGATACCGGCGAAGGAGGCCAGCACCTCGCGTTTACCACTGTAGATGTCCTGGACGTAGATGGAAGCGCGGCGGTTCTCGAAGGAGACATAGGCCAGCTTGCGCGCATCCGGAGACCAGGCAGGCGACATCAGCGGTTGCGGCGAGGTGAGCAGGGTCTGGGGGTCGTAACCGTCACTGTCCGCCAGTTGCAGTCGATACTCCTTTTTCCCGTTCACCGTTTCGGCGATGACGTAGGCGATGCGTGTGGCGAAGGCGCCGGGCTCCCCCGTGAGCGCCTCGTAGATGATGTCGCTGATCCGGTGCGCCACATAGCGCAGGCGCCCGGGTGGTGCCGGTATGCTGTAGCCGGTGATCTGGCGCCCGCGCAGCACGTCGAACAGGCGGAACTCGACATGGTAGGCGCCGCCGCCGTCCGCAACCACCTTGCCGATGACGAGGTTCTCCGCGCCCAGGGTACGCCAGTCCTGGAAACGAACCTGCTCGGTCTCCACCGGCCGCGCAATCAGGTCCTCCCTCGCCAGGGGTGCAAAACGCCCGCTGCGCGCCAGATCGGCGGCGACGATGGCGGCCACGTCCTGCGGCGGCGGAGCACCGGCGGGGCTGCCGAACGGAATCACCGCAACGGGAACGGCGCCCTCGACGCCCTGGGTGATCGTGATGGTCAGCGCCGCCTGCGACCAGGCGGGCAGACAGAGGAGGGTTGCCAGGAATGTAAGCCAGATTGTTTTCATGGGGATCCGGGGTTGAACTCGAAACGTAGGGTACGGAATTGTTCCATGACTTCGGGGTCGGAGGGAACCGGCAGCGGTGCCGCCTTGAATACCGCGGCCTCCACCGAACGATCGAAGGCCGCGTTACCGCTGCTGCGCACGATCCGGGCATCCACCACATCGCCACCCGGTATCAGGCGCACCTCCACCGTACACGACAGGCCGGCGCCGCTGCCGGGGGGCTGGATCCAGCGGCGCTGTACCTTCTCCCGGATGCGGAGCACGTACTCGTCGACCATCCGCTGCATGGCGCTGCGCCGCTGCGCTTCCCGCTCGGCCGCCAGCCGTGCCTGCAACTCTCTCTCGGCAGCCTTGCGGCGTGCTTCCTCCGCCTTGCGCTTCTTCTCGGCCTCCGCCTTCTTGCGCGCCTCCTCGGCCTTGCGCTTCTTCTCCGCCTCGGCCTTCTTCCTCGCAGCCTCCGCCTTGCGTTTCCTCTCCGCCTCGGCCTTCTTCCTCGCAGCCTCCGCCTTGCGTTTCCTCTCCGCCTCCGCCTTACGCTTCTTCTCCGCCTCGGCCTTCTTTCTCACGGCCTCGGCCTTACGCTTCTTCTCGGCCTCGGCCTTCTTTCTGGCCTCCTCCGCCTGCCGGCGTTTCAGTTCCGCTGCGCGCTTTTCTTCCCGGCGGCGGCGCTGTTCGGCCTCCTTCGCCTGCTGTTCCAGTTTCTTCAGCTTCTGCTCCGCCTCACGCTGCTTTTTCTCCTCCTGCGCCTTCTGGCGTTGCAGTTCGGCGTCCAGCCGCGCCGAATCCACGACCACCGCCTGCACCGGCGCCTTTCTGGCTGCCGTGCTCGGCGGGGGCGCAGCCGACCAGTCCAGGCTGAATACCAGGATACCCAGCAGGACCAGATGGACCAGCACGGCATAGAAAAAGGCACGCGGCCGTTCGCGCACGAATTGTGACAGCCTGCCGATCTCAGCCCCCCTCCCCGATCGGTTCCGTTACCAGGCCCACCTTGCGGGCGCCGGCTTGCTGCAACAGGGACATGGCGAACACCACCTTGCCATAGTCCACATTGGCATCCCCACGCACCAGCACCGTGGCATTGGGCCGGCGCCGCAGCACGGCGGCCGCGCGCAGCACCAGCGTATCGGCGTCGATCGCCTCTTCGGGATCACCACCGATATTGAGGTAATAGCGTCCGGCCGCATCGACGCTGAGCACCAGCGGCTCCTTCGAGGCGTCATCCATGGGCGCGGACTCCGCCTGCGGCAACTCCACGTCGACCCCCTGGTTGAGCAGCGGTGCCGTGATCATGAAGATCACCAACATCACCAGCATGACGTCGATATAGGGGACCACGTTGATCTCCGACATCGGGCGCTTGCGTGTGCGTTGCCTGGCCATGGCGATCGGACTCAGTCGTGTGCCTGGCGCTGCAGGATGGTGGAAAATTCCTCGAGGAAGTTGTCGTAGCGGTTCTCCAGACGTTCGACCTCGTTGGAATAGCGGTTGTAGGCGATGACCGCGGGAATGGCGGCAAACAGGCCCATCGCCGTGGCGATCAGCGCCTCGGCGATTCCCGGCGCCACCATCGCCAGCGTCGCCTGGTGCACGTTGGCAAGACCGCGGAAGGCGTTCATGATGCCCCATACGGTCCCGAACAGGCCGACATAGGGGCTGGTGGAACCAACCGTGGCCAGGAAGGACAGGTGCGTCTCGAGGTCATCCATCTCGCGCGACAAGGCCACGCGCATACAGCGCTGCGCCCCCTCGACCACGGCCATGGGATCGCTGCCGCTGCGACGCCGCAGCCGGGTAAACTCCTTGAAACCACTGACGAATATGTTGGCCAGGCCATGCAGTCGATCGCTGCGCTGTGCCAGTTCGTGGTACAGGGCGGAGAGATCGCCTCCCGACCAGAAGCGCTCCTCGAAACGGTCTGCCTCGATGCGCGCCTGCGACAGTGCGCTGCGCTTCCCGAAGATCATGGTCCACGACATCACCGAAACGACCAGCAACAGCAACATGACCAGCTGCACCACGACGCTGGCATGGGTGATCAGACTGAGAAAGGAGAGGTCAGCGGACATTCGTCAACTCCGAGCGGATGAAATCGGGGATGGATCGCGGTTTGAACGAGCGCGCGTCGACACAGGCGATCCGGACCTGTCCGCTGCAGAGAATATCGCTTTCGCCGCTGCGCCGGATCTCCTGGTGAAAGCCCAGGCTGGCACGCCGGCTGTCCCGAAGCTCGGCGCTCACCTCCAGCCGGTCGTTGAAGCGGGCGGGCCGACGGAAAGCGAGTTCGAGCGAATGGACGGCGAACAGGATGCCGTGATCGCGGCACAGGGCATCCTGCTCGAAACCGAGACCACGCAGCCGTTCGGTGCGCGCACGCTCCATGAACTTGAGGTAGTTGGCGTAGTACACCACGCCGCCGCTGTCGGTATCCTCGTAGTAGACACGCACCGGCCACCAGAACTGCAACGAAGTCACTCCTTAACCCTTGCCGACGTACAGCGGCGAACGAAGCTTAGCGGGACGGGCCGCCGTTTGCATCCCACCCCGGGAGATGAAGACCGCCCGTTTCCTGTCCGCCTGCCTGCCTCGCGCCAAACTGTCCCCATTTAGAGACAATAAACACCATCATAAACTATTTTACTGATTATACAGCTGGTTACACTGTCGTCGATAAACGACAGTGTAACCAGCTGCCGCGATCCGGAACAAGCCTCTGAAACGACCGCTCAGGAGACCCGTGCCCCCTTGAACTGGGAGGGATTGAGGTGATGTTTGTGCAACAGCTTGTAGAACTCGGTGCGATTGCGCTTGGCGATACGCGCCGCCTGACTGACGTTGCCGTTGGTGATCTGCAGCAACTGGGTCAGGTACTCGCGCTCGAAACGCGAGCGTGCATCGGCAAAGGCCGGCATGCGGGCATCGGCCTCGTCGCGCAACGCGCGTTGCACCAGGCTGGCCGAGATCAGCGAGGTGGTGGTGAAGGCCACCGCCTGCTCGACGACATTGAACAGCTGGCGCACATTACCCGGCCAGGGCGCCGACAGCAGCACCTCCATGGCTTCCGGCGCAAAACCCTTCACCGATTTTCTCCTCGCATCCTCGAGGCTGCCGAGGATGTGGTTCGCCAGCAGCGGGATATCCTCGCGTCGTTCCACCAGCGAGGGGATCTCCAGCGCCACCACGTTGAGGCGGTAATACAGGTCTTCGCGGAAACTGCCGTTGTTGCGCAACTCGTCCAGGTCCCGATGGGTCGCCGAGATGATGCGCGTATCGACCGGCACCGAGCGGGTCGCCCCCACCGGGCGCACCGCGCGCTCCTGGATGGCACGCAACAGCTTGACCTGGAAACTGAGCGGCATGTCGCCGACCTCGTCGAGGAACAGGGTCCCGCCCTCGGCCGCCTGGAACAGCCCCTTGTGTTCCTGCGTGGCCCCGGTAAAGGAGCCCTTGGCGTGGCCGAAGAACTCGGACTCGAACAGGGTCTCGGGGATGGCACTGCAATTGACCGCCACGAACTCGCCCGCGGCACGCGGGCTGGCGCGATGGATGGCGCGTGCCAGCAACTCCTTGCCGGTTCCGCTCTGGCCGTGGATGAACACGCTGGCCTCGCTCGAGGCCACCAGCCGCGCCTGCCCCAGCAGGTCTTCCATCAGCGGGCTGCGCGTCACGATACCCTGACGCCATTCTGCGACGCCGTCCGCTTCGCGGCGCTCGTGCTGCTCGCCGGTGAGCGCCAGCGCGCGCGTCACCTGCTCCAGCAGGTCCTTGCTGTCGAAGGGCTTGGTGAGGTAGCCGAACACGCCGCGACTGGTGGCGTCGACGGCATCCGGGATCGAACCGTGGGCCGTCAGAATGATCACCGGCAGCGCCGGACTGCGCTGGTGGATCATGTCGAACAGCGTCATGCCGTCCATGCCGTCCATGCGCAAGTCGGTGATTACCAAGTGGGGCTGGAAGGTCGGGATCTGGGCGATCGCCTTCTCGCCGCTTTCGACGGCATTGACCTCATAGCCGGCGGCCGACAGCCGCATCGACAACAGTCGCAGCAGGGCCGGATCGTCGTCGACTACCAATACCCGGTAACGGCATGCACTCATGGGGGAATCCTCTGACACTTCAGTTCACTCGCGTTGCTGTATCTTCTGCTCGATGGTAGTCAGCTGTTTCAGCTGCTCCTCCGCCTCTTGCAACTGTTGTTCCAACTCCGCTGCACGCGTCTCCGATACCTTCACTTTAGCACGCAATTCGGCGATCCGGTCCGCCGACCACTGCTGTTCCCGGATGACCTGGGTGAGCAGCGCCGCCAGGGCCACGGCACTGGCGCTGGCTGCATCCCGGTCCAGCCCCTGCAACAGCTCCAGGGCGCGCTTCTGGTCACGTACCGCGGCCGGCCCCTGGGCCAGCAACAGGGCCAGTCGCAGTCGCGTGCGCGGCGACGGTGAGCCGGCGAACTCGTGTTCCCGCGTCTTCAATGCCAGTTTCAGCTGTTCGTCGGGCAGGCCTTCGGTCTTGTTCCATTCCTCGAGCCAGTAGGCGGCATCGTCGACCCGCACCACCACCGGCAACGAGCCCTCGTTGTGCTGCACGGTCACCGGTTGACAGGCGGCCAGCACCACGAGCATCAGCAAAACGATCAATCTAGGCACGCGCCCTCTCCGTCAACTGCACCGGCAGCACCACCCGCAGACAGGCACCGCTGTCCTCGCTGTCGATCACCTCGATATAACCGCCGTGTGCCTGCGCATACTCGCGCGCGATCGACAGACCCAGTCCGGTACCACGGACGTGCCCCTGAGCCAGGGTCTCCCCCTGGTAGAAGGCATCGAATATCCGCCGGCGCTCCGCCGGCGGTATGCCGGGGCCGGTATCCGCGACCTCGAGCACAGCCTGATCGTCGTGCTCCTCGAGCTTCAGGCGCACATGGCCGCCTTCCGGCGAAAACTTCACCGCGTTCGACACCAGATTGTCCACCAGGGTTTCCAGTTTCTTGCGATCACCCTGAATCTCCACCGGTTTCAAGGATACATCCGTTGCCAGCTGGCGCGCCAACAACGCCACCCTGTGGTCCGCCAGCACCGAGCGCACCAGCTCGTCCAGGGCAACGGTCTCGAGTCGCAGCTGGGAGGAACGCGAGCTGGCGATGTTGAAATCCAGCAGATTCTCGATCAGCTTCTGCAGCTGGAGGGTGTTGTCGCGCAAAATCGCCGTGATTTCACGCTGTTGCGAATTCAGACTACCGACGAGTTCCTCATTGAGGAGTTCCGCGCTCTCGCGGATGGCCGTCAGCGGCGTCTTGAGTTCGTGGGAAATGTGATGCAGAAAGCGGTTCTTGCCCTGCTCGACTTCCAGCAGCCGGGTGCGCATCCAGTCCAGGCGGTCACCCAGCTGCTCCAGGTCGCGGGGACCGGTAATCTCCGCGGCTCGCGAGAAGTCACCGTCGCCGAGACGGCGGATGGCGTGGTCCATCTGCCGGATCGGCCGGGTAATCAGGACGGCGAAGATACCGGCCAGGATGATGGCAGCCGGTACCAGCGCCATCGCCTGCAACATCAGGCTCCGTTGCAGACGGGCACCGTTGGCGTCCAGTCGCTCCATCTCGCTCTCCACCAGCTGGCGGCTGTCACCCAGCATCTTGCGTGCATCGCGGCCCATTTCGGTAAAACCGTCGACCGCGGTCTTGGCCTCGGGCGCGTCGTAAGGGAAACTGATCAGCACATCGTTGATATGATCCTCGATGCGGCGGATCATCTGCAGGCGCTGGCGCTGCAGGTCGGACAGTTTCAAGGCCGAGAGGCGGCGTGCGGTGTCGAGGAATTTCTGACGGTTTTCGTCGTATACCTCCAGCAGCGCGATGTCTCCGAGCACCACGTACTGGCGCGCATTGCGTTCCATGTCGGTGATCGCCTCCACCAGCTGACGGCTGCTC
Source organism: Gammaproteobacteria bacterium (assembly GCA_011321775.1). Taxonomy (GTDB): domain Bacteria; phylum Pseudomonadota; class Gammaproteobacteria; order DSM-19610; family DSM-19610; genus Thiogranum. Next base: position 8,248 of record DROT01000072.1, read on the forward strand.
TGGGTTGCCCGCACGGTAGTCAGCAGGGCGCGCTGTCCCTGCGCGACCAGCCGGTCCACGGCATAGGTGGTGTGGACCAGCGCCGCAATCAGTGGCACGACCACCAGCACGAAACCGACCAGCAGCAGGCGGCGTATGGATTTCGGGCGATACAGTCGCAAACGGATCGACTCCTGAGGGGAATAGCGGATGGAAAGGACGAAAATGCCGAATGACGGACCCGGGCACCGGCTGCTCGGCACCCTGGGAGCGCTCATGGTAACGCTGGCGGCGCCCCATGGCCAGTCGATGGCGGCCGCGCCTGCGGTACCGGTGGAGGTCGAACTGGTGCCACGGAGTCCGGAGCAGATGAGTGCCTTCTATGAAGCCCGTGGCTTCCCGCCGGCGATGGTGGCCCGTCTGGCGCGCGAATGTTTCATTACGGTACGCATCCGCAACACCGGCAGGGAGGTCGTCTGGCTGGACCTGGCGCAATGGCGATTCAGCGCCGACGACAGGCCGCTACGACGGTACCGCCGCGACTACTGGAAGAAAAAATGGGAGGAAATGAATATCCCCCTTGCCAGCCAGTCCACCTTTCGCTGGACCCTGCTGCCGGAGACACTGGACTATCAGCCGGGCGAGGTCGAAGGCGGTAACGTCATCCTGGAGCGCACTTCCGCCCCCATCAGCCTGGAGGCGAACTTTGACACCGGCCCCGACCGCAAGGGAACCCCGATCCGGCTGCACTTCGACCAACTGCGCTGCGCAGGCGAGGCACCATGAGACAGCCGGGTATCCGACAACGGCTCATGGCGCTGCTGCTGTACCTGCTGGCCGGAAGCACCGCAGCGGCGGGGACCCCGCCCGGCATCCGCACACTGGAACCGCGACCGGCTCCCGACTTCACGCTGACGGACATGGACGGCAACCGTTTCTCGCTGTCCACGGCCCGGGGACGCTGGGTCATGGTCCATTTCTGGGCCAGCTGGTGTCGGCCATGCCGCCGGGAGATGCCGGCCATCCGGCGCATGAGCGAACTCATCGGTACCGATGCGCCCCGGCTGGTACTGGTGAATACCGCCGAGGACGAGGACACCGTGTTCAGTTTCCTGGGTGCCGTCGCACCGGACCTGAGCAGCCTGCTGGACCGCGATGGCCGGGTTACCGAAGCGTGGCAGCCCCGCGGGCTCCCGGCCACCTGGCTGGTCGACCCGCAGGGTTACCTCCGCTACCAGGCACTGGGCGGCCGCCCCTGGGACCAGCCTCGCTACCTGGACTTCCTGCGCCGGCTTGGTGACTAGACGACGCTGCCGAAGCCCTTGTCGACTGCGCCGGCGGGCGGCTCCAGCCCGGCCAGTCGGCAACCCTGGGCGATCGGTCCTCCCGGGAACAGCTTGTAGAGATAGCGGTAGCCGCCCTTGTCATGGAACTTCTCGTCCAGCGCATCGTGCAGTTCGCGCACGCTGTAGCTGCGCGAACAATCGTGGCGGGCACAGAATTCCTGCAGGGCACGCAGTTCTTCCCAGTGATCGTCGGTGAGTTCCAGACCTTCCTGGCGGGCCAGCTCCCTGGCTTCTGCCAGATCCCACTGCTCGGGAGCAAACGGAAAGCCCCCTGTTCTGTCGAGTACAGGCATGACTCTTTCCTCCCTTCCATCCTTGCCTGCCTTGTAAACGGCGGGCTTCAACACAAAGCATAGCATTGATCTCGGCAAGCGCTGCCCGACCGACCGCAACAATCACCCACAGTGTCGATGGGAACCTGGGAGCCTGACCTTGTGTTGCAATACCAGGCTCAAATGGAATTTTCGGGCGTATTGCCAGGTTACCGTTTGTGCCTGTTCGGGCTCAGACCCGAACCCTTCGTGCAACATGGGGGCTAGGAGCCTGTCCAAGTAATGATGGACCTACCGCGAGCGCACCACAGCGGCCGCTTTTCGCGATCCTTTTCGTCGCATAGCACCCACTATGCTCCTCAAACGATCGCAAAAATCGCCTCGCTGTGCCACGCTCTCGCTACGGCCCCCAGTACTCGGACA
>DROT01000073.1 GCA_011321775.1 Gammaproteobacteria bacterium
CGCAAGGCCGCCATACGGCAACCACTGCATATCAGCGAGGCCTGGTCCCGGGACCGCCACCTCTACCGCGTACGCATCGGCCCGCTGCCCAGCGTCGAGAGCGCCGACCGCCTGACACGACTGCTGACCGACCAGGGCATCGCCTCGCCCCGCGTGGTCGTCGACTGAGTCCACATTGCAAAAACCCCGGTGAGCGCAGACAATGTGCCGCCTCACCGGAATACAGGTACGTCCATGAACACAACCAGACCGAGCTCCCTTCTGCTGCTGTTTCTGCTGCTGGCCACGAGCTGGGTGCAGGCGGCGACGCCGGTACCCAAGGCACCCGCCATCGGCGCAAAAGCCTACCTGCTGGAGGACTTTCACAGCGGCCAGACGCTGGCAGAGAAAAACGCCGACCAGCGCATGGAACCGGCGAGCATTACCAAGCTGATGAGCGCCTACGTCATCTTCCACGAAATCCGCGACGGCAACCTGGCGCTGGGTGACAAGATACGCATCAGCAAGAAGGCCTGGCGCACCCCGGGCTCGCGCATGTTCGTCGAGGTCAACAGCGAGGTCAGCGTGGCCGACCTGATCAAGGGCATGATCATCCAGTCCGGAAACGATGCCACCGTGGCGCTGGCCGAACACATTGCCGGTTCCGAGGACAGTTTCGCCAACCTGATGAATCACTATGCGAAGGAGCTGGGCCTCGGGAACAGCCACTTCACCAACAGCACCGGCCTCCCGGACAAGGACCACTACACCACGGCCCGCGATATCGCCCGTGTCGCGCGGGCCCTGATCCGCGAATTCCCGGAGTACTACCAGTGGTACTCGCAGCGCAAGTTCACCTACAACAAGATTACCCAGTACAACCGCAACAAGTTGCTGTGGCGCGACGAATCCGTCGACGGGCTCAAGACCGGACACACGGATTCCGCCGGTTACTGCCTGGTCACCTCGGCCGAGCGCGACGGCATGCGCCTCATTTCCGTGGTGCTGGGCACCAGGAGCGAGGAGGCCCGTGCCGATGCCAGCCAGGCGCTGCTCAACTACGGTTTCCGTTTCTTCGAGACCCACAAACTCTACGACGGGAACAGCAAACTCACCTCGGCACGGGTCTGGAAAGGCGCAAGCGAGAATGTCGACCTGGGACTGGCGGAGACCCTCTACGTCACCATCCCGCGGGGCGAATACAAGAACCTCGACGCCTCGATGAAGGTCCAGGAGCGCATCATTGCCCCGGTGGCCAAGGGGCAGACCCTCGGCCACGTCCTCATCCAGCTCGACGGCAAAGCGGTGGCGGAAAAGGATCTGGTCGCGCTGCAGGCCGTCGGCGAAGGCAGTTTCTGGCAGCGGATCGTCGATGAAGGCCTGCTGTACTTCGAATAAGCATGAGCAACGAGCCAAGGGATGAGGACGCCGGCGAAGCCATCGTCTACCTGAACGGTCGCTTCCTGCCCGTCAGCGAGGCCTGCATACCCGTCACGGACCGCGGCTTCCTGTTCGGTGACGGTGTCTACGAGGTGATCCCGGCCTATGGCGGCCGCCTGCTGCGCCTGCCCCATCATCTGCAACGCCTGCAGAACAGCCTCGACGGTATCCGCCTGCACAACCCGCTTTCTTCGGACCGCTGGCGCGCCATCCTGGAGGAGCTGCTGCAGCGCAACCGCGCGCTGGCAGGCCCCGACAACGATCAGTCGGTGTACCTGCAGGTCACCCGCGGCAGTGCCGCGAAACGGGATCACCGTTTCCCGGAGGAGGTCGTTCCTACCGTCTATGCCACCAGCACGCCGCTGCCGGCACCGGACCCGGCAATCGCCGAGCACGGTATTCGCGCGGTCAGCCTCGACGACATCCGCTGGCGCTACTGCGACATCAAGGCCGTCACCCTGCTGCCCAACGTGCTGCTGCGGCAGCAGGCGACCGAGCGCGACGCGGCGGAAGCCATTCTCATTCGCGATGGCCTCGCCATCGAGGGCTCTGCCAGCAACCTCTTTATCGTCCGCGATGGCATCATCGAAACGCCACCCAAGGGGCCGCAGATGCTGCCCGGCATCACCCGTGACCTGGTACTGGAACTGGCCGCCCGGCACGGGCTGGCGGCCCGCGAGAGCGATATCCCCGAGGCGCTTCTGCGCACGGCCGCGGAAATCTGGATCACCAGTTCCACCCGCGAGATCGTGCCGGTCACCGAACTCGACGGCAAGGCGGTGGGGGACGGGCGGCCCGGCCCCTTGTGGAAGAAGATGAGCGCCCTGTACCGCGACTACAAGGACGCGGTACGGCGCGGCGCGGCGGAATAGGGTCTCAGTCGAAAACGCCGTGCAGGTACCAGCCGCGCTCACCCCGCAGTTCGCGGTAGACCCAGTAACGTGAGCCGGCCGGGTTCACGGCCATGAAATAGTCGCGGGCGATATCCCCGCCGTCCCACCAACCCGACTCGATCCGTTCCACATCGGCTTCCAGCTGCAGTTCGCCCTGCAGCCAGGGGCGACCGTTGCACACCCGCAGGCGTTCGGGTTGCGGCAGCAGCCACAGGGGTCTCCGCGAAGCGGGGATGGCCGCCACCCCCCTCTCCCCCGGCGGGCAATGCCGCCAAGCCCGTTCCGGACGGTGATCGGCAACCACGGCGATACCGCGCACGGCCGCCGCCCCAAGGCGCGCGCGCAGGCGGTCCGGCAGCTCGACCAGCTCCGGTTTCCCCTGCGGCTCGAACAGATCCGGCGGCCGGGCATCGAGGGGGACCGGGTCCTGCGCCCGCAGTTCGATCTCGCTGACCGCCCGCGGCAGGGACAGCCGCTGCAGCCGCTCCTGCAGCAGGACGAGGAAAGTCCCGGCATCACGGCTCTCCCGTCGCAGGCCGACGCGCAGCTCTGCAGGGCTTGCCGCGGAAGACCACAGGCGCACCTGCAGGGAAGCCACGCCGGCCCCCTGCCCTTGCAGCCAGCCACAGAGCTCATGCACCAGCCGCCGCAGAACGAACATCAAGGCGGTGGTGCGGCTCACCCCGCCGGGCAGTGACAGGCGGCGCACGAATCGCAAGGGTGGCCGGTATGGTGGCAGGGGGTGAGGCACCCGGCCGAGCAGACGATCGAGGTAGCGCAGGAGGGAAACCCCGAAGCGACGCGCCAGACCGTCGCGCGGCAGGCGCAGCACCTCGTCCAGGCTGCGCAGCCCCATACCCTGCAGTCGCTCCAGCAGCAGCGGATCCCATTCGAACAACGACAGCGGCAGCGGCCCCAGCACCCCCGGCAACTGTGAGCACGCCTCGACGATCCGGCTGGTGCGGCAACGGGACAGGGCCACGGCCGACAGCGGTGTCGGCGCCGCCGCGCAACGGTCCCGGTAACCCAGGCCGGCAACACCGCGGCGGACCCGTCGCAGCAGGGCGGCCCGCCCGCCAAACAGCTTCAGACTGCCCTCGTTCTCCAGCAGCACGGTGCCGGCATGGAGGCTGATCCGGGAACTGAACTGACCGGCCCAGTCGGCCAGGGCGCACAAGGCCGCCTCCTCGGCGGCGATGTTGCGCCTGCAAAGCAGCAGTTCCGGGCTCAGGGCCCGGGCAGCTGCGGCTGACATGCCCACGCGGACACCGCAGCGACGCGCAGCGGCGTTGCACGCCAGCACGGAGAGCTTCCGTCCCCCGTCCACCAGCGCCAGTGGTCGTTGCCCGTCGCTAGCGCGGGTGAAGACTTCCAGCGCCAGCCGCGGCAGGCGGATACAGAGCCAGTGCGCCATCTTCGGGGAAGGGGGGATCCAGGTACAACGGGCCCGTGGCCCAGCCGCCACGACGCTTGAGAATGGAGACGGACAGACGCCCGTCCGGGGCCGCCGCCAGCTGCAGCCGCAGCGCCGAGGGCGAGGGCCGGCGGGCGAAACGCGGCGAACGGAACAGGAAACCGAGAGCATTGCCGGCCTCGGCAGCCAGTTGCAGACGCCGCAGGACGACGCCGTCCTCCAGTGTCGGCCAGCACAGCACGGCGCCGCAGGTACCGGAACGCAGGCTCTGTTCCACCGCCCACAGGCCATCCTGGTGCGCCTTCGGATGCACCAGCAGGATCCGCGACAGGTCGATACCGGCGGCCGCCAGTGCCGGCGCATAGGGGACATGGGGTGGCGCCACCCAGCAGATCCAGCGCCGCTCGCGAGCGAGCCGTGCCAACGCCGGCATCAGCAACCGCAGGGCGCCGATACCGGCTTGCGCGGCAATGAGTTCCGTCAGCGCGCCACGCGGCCAGCCGCCGCCGGCCAGTTCCTCGTCCAGCAGGGGGAAACCGGTCGCCACCGTCCCGGCTGCGGCAACCGGGCGGCTGCCGCCCCGCCATACGGCGTTACGCTGCAACAGGACATCGAGGCCCTTTTCCGCAGGCAATCGTGACCGATTCACAGGGATTCGTTGCGCAGGATGCCGACCCCCAGGCCCTCGATGACCAGCGGCTGCTGACGCAGGTCGACACGGATGGGATCGAAATCCTCGTTTTCGGGTAACAGATAGACGATGGAACCACGGCGCCGGAAACGCTTGACAGTGACCTCGTCGTCCAGGCGCGCCACCACCACCTGGCCGTTCTCCGCCTGGCGCGTGCGGTGTACCGCCAGCAGGTCACCATCCATGATGCCGATATCCTTCATGCTCATGCCGTGCACCCGCAACAGATAATGCGCCCGCGGGTGAAACAGTGCCGGGTCCACCGGATAGTGGTCCTCGACGTGTTCCTCCGCGAGGATCGGTTCCCCGGCCGCCACCCGCCCCACTACCGGCAGCCCCTCCTCCTCGCTCTCCAGCAGGCGTATGCCCCGGGACGAGCCCTGCAGCAGCTGGATCGCCCCCTTGCGTTCCAGGGCCCGCAGGTGCTCCTCGGCCGCATTGGGCGAACGGAAACCGAAGGCCTCGGCAATCTCCATGCGTGTCGGGGGATAGCCTTCGTCATTGATGTATTCGCGGATCAGGGACAGGATTTCCGCCTGTCGCGGAGTCAGATCGTCCATCGCATCACCTGCTGTTCATTTATCCAGTATGTACTGTAAGTATATACAGCATTGCTGGCAATGCAAATATGGCCCCGTGAAGATGCACCGGCAGAGTTTCGTGACCGGGTTAATAGCATGGTGATCCCGGTATCCGCAGTGAGAAGATATAGCTCACCAGTCAGGCGCCCACCAGGCCGCGATAGCGGCCAGCAGGACCAGGAAGGTGAGCACTGTGGCCGCGCTTTTCATCGATCCGGACGCGCTCCCATGCCTTCACCGTCAGCCGGCGGTGCCAGTCCCTCGACTGCACGAGACAGCGGGACTACAGCGTAATGACCCGCACCATGTCGGTACCGCCCGCCAGCTGGGCATGCCCCGCGGTGATGATGAGGGTATCGCCACTGTCGGCATAACCGAGTTGTCTGCTGGCGGCGATGGCGAACTCGATGCGGGCGTCATCGGAGCGTTCGCCCTGATAGAACAGCGGTATCACGCCCCAGTTCATGGACAGCTTGCGCGCCACCAGTTCCGTGGAGGTGATCGCCAGGATCGGGCAGTCAGGACGATGCTTGGATACCAGGCGCGACGTGAAGCCGGATTCGGTCAGGCTGACGATGGCGGCCGCCTTGAGGTTCTTGGCCATGCTGACCGAGGCCTGTCCCACGGCTTCGGTCACCACGTTGGCAGGGTTCGGCTTGATCTTCTGCAGATAGCCGTATTCGTGCAACGAGGCCTCGGCCCGCAGCGCAATGGTATCGAGCATTTTCACCGCCTGCACCGGATACTTCCCTACCGCGGTCTCGCCGGAAAGCATGACCGCCGAGGTGCCATCGAGGATCGCGTTGGCGACGTCGCTGGCTTCCGCCCGCGTCGGCTTGGGATTGAGTTCCATCGAGGCCAGCATCTGGGTGGCGGTGATC
>DROT01000074.1 GCA_011321775.1 Gammaproteobacteria bacterium
CTCGCAGGCAATGGCCATTCCCTTGCCAAGAGACGCAACGCCGTCCGTGGACGTCGACAAGCGAACCCGAAGGGCGCCCCTGTGGCGCCCCGCCGCGGCGTTGCTGTGCTCGGCAAGGGTCTGGCCATTCCCTTCGCACAGCGCCTTGCCGCGGAACACCACAGGGACGCTGAACCCGCAATTGTCCGGGGGATAGAGCACCTGGCCGGCCCGGAAAATCCGGCCCATTTCAAGGAAACAAGCGGTCGTCTGAGGGAAGAGGCACACTCCACGCTCCCTGAGCTGAATGCTTTCGATCAGCTTAGCAATTCGTCGCAGTGCCTCACTTGATCCCGGTCAAGGCGGCCGGGCGAGCCAAAGTGCCAGCCTGCGTGTGGCGCGAACCCGGCGTGACGGGAGTGCGGGGCACCGACCCGGCAAAGCAAAGGGGCCTGACGGCCCCTTGCGTAGGTGGCGGCGCCGCGGTGGCGGCCGCAATGGCGATTACTCAGTACCGGGAGGCGCTTTCGAGCAGTGCAAACAGCCGGTCGTCGCCGAGGTTGTCGACCTTCATCAGGCCGTTGTCTTCCTTGCGCCCGACGTTGCGCTTGTGCCAGATCAGCTTGCCGGTGGCGGCGTCGTAGACCCGCAGCAGCCCGCCCTTGCATCCGACGGCCACGCGGCGGCTGTCCGGTGAGATGTCGGTGACACAGCGCTTGCCCTCGGTCAGGGAATCCGTCACCTCGAGTTCGGTACGTTCACCGGTCTCGGTATCGAGCAGCACGACCTTGTCCGCCTTGCCGTAGGAACGCGGCAGACCGTCGTCGCCGAAGGTGATGAGCGAACGGTCGGGGATCACCAGGGCGAAGAAGCTCAGGTCGGGAGCCACGCGCACGCTGGAGATGCGGCGTGGCTTCTTGGCGCCGCCGGCGGCCCACTTCAGCGGCTGTTCCTTGCCGGTCTCGATATCCAGGATGTTGCGCAGCGAGACCAGCTTGCTGCCATCCCTGCTGAACTGCAGCGTGCTGAACTGGCGCGGGATCATGAAATCCGCGTCCTCGTAGGTTTCGATGACATGCTGTTTGCCACTGTCGATGTCCATCACGGCAAAGCGGTCGCGGCCCACGAAAGCGACGCGACGGCCGTCGTCGGTTATGCCGAGGGCATAGACGCCGGCATCGATACGGTCGACGGCATGGATGACCTTGAGGCTGGACAGGTCCATGATGCGCAGATCGGAGCGGTATTCGTACACCAGGTTCTGGTCATCCTTGCCGGCGCCCGCCTTGCAGGTGTTTACCACGATGGCGGCATAATGGCCGTTGTTGGAGGCCACGATGGGACCAACGTAGTCGTGGAACCCGCTGGCCGGATCGCAGTTGCCGCGTTCGGAGGCCAGTTCCGAGAGCTCGATACGGGCCGGCCGGCGGGCCGACAGGTCGAGGTAGCCGCCCACGAAGTCCGGCATCTGAAGCTGATCCTCGCCCTTCATGTGACCGAGGGAGCTGGGCAGCAGCAATACCCGGCCGTCCGGATAGTTGCCGCTGAAGACGACGTCCTTGAAGTTGCTGATGCCCCAGCGGGTGCTGCCGACGCGGCCGTATTCGTCGCCGAATATCTGGTCCAGGTCGGAGCGCTGCCCCAGGGCTTCCTCGATGGCACCGGTCTCGGCATTCCAGATCTTGATGCCGCCGGTCAGTCTCTCCGAGTCCGCCAGGGTGAAGCCCCCGGCGCCGCCGGTGATGATGTACTTGCCGTCCTCGGAATAGTGAACGGAATAGATGTCTTCCTCGGTCGCGTGGCTGTTGGCCGCAAACAGACCAAGGCAGAGGGCGGTGGTTGCAAACAGTTTCGATAGTTTCATAGGTGTGATCCTGACCATGTCATCCTTAAGCGAAGTGCCGGAACTGCTGCATCCGGTGCTGTCCATATAGAGCATTCGACAATCGATCGACGAATGTGTCAGCCGGGGGTATCGGCCGGGGCAGGGTCGGCTTGAGGGGCCATCAATGCGGGGGGAAGGTGACCCGTTCCGCGGTCATGGGGGCGAAAGTCCGGATCCGGGGGAGCGGACGACATCGAGTCCGGTTACCGCCGGAACGGCGAATCCACCGGATCAGTTTTGGTGGCAGGATCTTCGGGAATAACGGAGAAACAGCAAGTTACAGAAATATCATCAGGTAATAGATAAAGAGTATCCCGGTCACTCGGCGAGCAGCCGCTGGACCGCCTGACGCAGTGTCCCGGTGCTCAACGGCTTGTCGAACAGCGCCGATACGCCGCTCTGCTGTACCGCGGCAAGGCGGCTGTCATCGCGCTCGGAGGTGACCATCAGCACCGGTACGCCGGGCTGGGTGCTCTCGTTGCGGATGAAGCGGCTCAGTTGTTCGCCATCCACCTCCGGCATGTGGTAGTCGGTGACGATCAGGTCGAAGAACTGTTCTCCGATGCGCTCGATGGCCTCACGCCCGTTCTCGGCCTCGGTGAAATCTTCCACACCCATGCCCTCCAGCATGCGGCGAACGATACGACGCGAGGTGAAACTGTCGTCGACGATGAGCACCCGCAGTTCGTCCGGCGAAAAGCTGGCGAGTTCCAGGGGTTCGGGTTCGAGGTAGTCGAGGGTCGCCTCGAGCGCGCCGCGAAGCTGTTGCCGGGAAAAGGGCTTCGGCAGGATGGCGGTCACGCCCGCCTGTCGAAGCGGCTCGAGGTAGCGCCGCGAGGTCTCGCTGGAGATGAGGATGAATGCGATCTCGGCCAGCTGCTCGTCCGCGCGCATGTTCTGCAGCAGTTCGGTACCGCTGGCGTCCGGCAGATGCATGCTGCTGATGACCACGTCGGGCAGCCGGCTGGCCATGGCCGACAGGGCCTCGGCGGCGCCGGCGACTCGCCGGTGGTGAGCCATGCCGAGACGGTCGAGGTAGCCCTGGACGATGTGCCCCTGGGTCGTGGAGGGTTCCACCAGCAGGACATCCAGCTGCGCGAGCGAAAGCCCGCTCATCGATGGGCGCGACTGGCGATCAGCTCATCCACGACCGCGGGGTCGGCCAGCGTCGAGGTGTCGCCCAGGCTGTCGACCTCGTTGGCGGCGATCTTGCGCAGAATGCGGCGCATGATCTTGCCGGAGCGCGTCTTCGGCAGTCCGGGTGCCCACTGGATTACGTCCGGGGTGGCGATGGGGCCGATTTCCTTGCGCACCAGTTGCACCAGTTCCTTTTTCAGTTTCTCGTCGGGTTCGACGCCCTTGACCAGGGTGACGTAGGCATAGATGCCCTGGCCCTTGATGTCGTGGGGAAAACCGACCACCGCCGCCTCGGCAACGGCGTCGTGCAGTACCAGCGCGCTCTCCAGCTCCGCGGTGCCGAGCCGGTGGCCGGAGACGTTCAGTACGTCGTCGACACGCCCGGTGATCCAGTAGTAACCGTCGCTGTCGCGGCGTGCGCCGTCACCGGTGAAGTAGTTGCCGGGGTAGGTGGAGAAATAGGTGTCGATGAAGCGCTGGTGATCGCCCCAGACGGTGCGCATCTGTCCCGGCCAGGGACGGGTGATGACCAGATTGCCCTCGGCCTCGCCCTCCAGCACCTTGCCGTCCTTGTCCACGAGGGCGGGGACCACACCGAAGAAGGGGAAGGTTGCAGAACCCGGTTTGAGCGGTGTCGCACCGGGCAGCGGCGTGATCATGTGACCACCGGTCTCGGTCTGCCACCAGGTGTCGACGATGGGGCAGCGGCCTTCGCCGACCACCTTGTGATACCACTCCCAGGCTTCCGGGTTGATGGGTTCGCCCACGGTCCCCAGCAGACGCAGGCTGCTGCGCGAGGTCTTCTTCACCATCTCGTCACCCTCGCGCATGAGGGCACGGATGGCCGTCGGCGCCGTGTAGAAGGTGGTCACCTGGTGCTTGTCGCATACCTGCCAGAAGCGCGAGGCGTCGGGCCAGGTCGGGATGCCTTCGAACATCAGGGTGACGGCGCCGTTGGCGAGCGGCCCATAGACGATATAGGTATGGCCGGTCACCCAGCCGACGTCGGCGGTGCACCAGTAGTGCTCGCCGTCCTGGTAGTCGAACACGTACTTGTGGGTCATGGCGGCATACAACAGGTAGCCGCCGGTGGTGTGCAGCACCCCCTTGGGCTTGCCGGTGGAGCCCGAGGTGTAGAGGATGAACAGCGGATCCTCGGCGCCCATGGGTTCCGGCTCGCAGATGCCATCCACTTCCGCAGCGATCTCGTGCAGCCATACGTCGCGCCCCTCGTGCCAGGGGATGTTGCTGCCGGTATGACGCACCACGATCGTGGTGTGCACGTCGGGGCAGGATTCCAGCGCCGTGTCCGCGTGTTCCTTGAGCGCGACCTTGCGGCCGCCGCGCACGCCCTCGTCGGCGGTGACCACGACGCGGCAGTCGGAGTCGAGGATGCGGTCCTTGAGTGATTCAGGGGAGAAGCCGCCGAACACCACCGAATGCACCGCGCCGATGCGCGCGCAGGCGAGCATGGCGTAGGCGGCTTCCGGGATCATGGGCATGTAGATGCATACCCGGTCGCCTTTCTTTACGCCGCGTGCCTTGAGTACATTGGCGAAGTTGCAGACCTCGAGGTGCAGTTCACGGTAGCTGATGTGGCGGTCGTGGTGGGGGTCGTCGCCTTCCCAGATGATGGCGGTCTGGTCGCCGCGTTCCTCCAGGTGACGGTCTACGCAGTTGTAGCAGGCGTTGAGTTCGGCCCCTTCGAACCAGCGGATGTACCCCTTGCTGAAATCCCAGTCGAGCACCCGGTCCCAGGGTTTCGACCAGTGCAGGAACTGCCGTGCCTGCTCCGCCCAGAAGGCGTCCGGATCTTCCACGGAGCGGCGGTACATCTCCTGGTAGCGTGCCTGGTCGATATGCGCCGTGGCGGCGAAGGATTCGGGTACGGGGTAAACCTTGTCCTGGGACATGCCGTGCTCCTGTGGCTGCACCCGATTGCGGGTGTTCGTTCATGACAGTGGAAGAACCCCATTGTACGGAGTTTCGGAAACGCGGATCAAACCGCTTCGCCGGGCTGCGGCAGTGCCTGCTGTGGCGGGATCCCCGCGCTCGACCAGTGCTTCACCGCCCAGTCGAGTACCTCTGCGCCGTTGGCGAATTCGGCCGGCGGCGGGGGCGACTGTCCGAGAAAGGAGAGTGCCTGCAGCAGGGTCTCGCGGACGGGCGCGTGCCCGACCGGCGCCGCGTGCGTCTGTTTGCTGAGTTTTTCACCAGCCGCATTCACGGCGACGGGCAGGTGCAGGTAGCGAGGTGTTGCATAAGCCAGCTGTTGCTGCAGGTAGATCTGGCGACAGGTCGAGTCCAGCAGGTCCGCCCCGCGCACCACCTCGGTAATCCGCTGCGCCGCGTCGTCCACGACCACGGCGAGCTGGTAGGCGTAGAGGCCATCGGCGCGCCGCAGCACGAAATCCCCGACCGCGGCGGGCAGGAATTCCTCGACGCGGCCCTGTATGCGATCGTCGAAGCCGACGAGCGCATCACCGACCCGCAGTCGCAGCGCGCGCCCGCTTTTGCCGGGTGGCAGGCCGTCGCGGCAGGTGCCGGGGTAGACGCGGGGGTTGCCAGAGCCGGCGCTGTCGCGCCGGATGTCGCTGCGCGAACAGGCGCAGGGATAGATCCGGCCGGACTGCAGCAGCTGCTGCAGTGCTTCCTCGTAGGCGGCGTGGCGCCGGCTCTGGTAGAGCACTTCCTCGTCCCAGCCGAGGCCGAAGCGTTCCAGGGTGCGCAGGATGTCGGCGGCGGCACCGGGCTGTTCGCGCGGCGGATCCAGGTCCTCCATGCGTACCAGCCATTGCCCGTGGGCGGCGCGGGCATCGACGTAGCTGGCTACGGCGGCCACCAGCGAGCCGAAGTGCAGCGGTCCGGTGGGAGAGGGGGCAAAGCGGCCGCGATAGGGCGTGTCGTTCATCCGGCCAATACTATGACAGCGGGAAACAGCCCGTCACCCCGCGCAGATGGCGCGAGCTTTCCAGGGGCGCCGGCGGCCGGTCTTCACCGCCCGGGTGAGGCTGCGGCCTCAGCCCATCTGTTTTTCGCGTATCTCGTCGAGGGTCTTGCAGTCGATACACTGGGTCGCGGTCGGGCGTGCTTCGAGGCGACGGATGCCGATTTCCACGCCGCAGGTCTCGCAATAGCCGTACTCGTCGTTGTCCAGATGCATGAGGGCTTCGTCGATTTTCTTGATGAGCTTGCGTTCGCGGTCACGGGCGCGCAGTTCCATGCTGAATTCCGATTCCTGGGTAGCGCGGTCATTGGGATCGGGAAAGTTCGCCGCCTCGTCCTGCATGTGGTGGACGGTGCGATCGACCTCCTGCATCAACTCGCTCTTCCAGGTCAGCAGGATATTGCGGAAGTGCTCGATCTGCCGTTCGTTCATGTACTCCTCGCCCTTTTTCTCGACGTAGGGAGCAATGCCCGGGACCGGCCCGATGGGGGGTGGTGCGCTGGCGCTCTTTTTGCTCGCGGCCTTTCTTGCAGGCGCCTTCTTTACGGCGGCCTTCTTCCTGGCCACTGCCTTTTTCTTCGCAACCTTCTTGGCGGCGGCCTTTTTCGGAGCGACTGCCTTCTTCCTGGCGACGGCTTTCTTCTTCGCTACCGTCTTTTTCGAGGTCCTGGTCTTTGCAGCCTTCTTTTTGGCAGCCATGCAACTTCTCCCAACCGGCAAAATAAAAAACAGCCGTGCTCTATATCAGAATCCATGTAGACGGGCAAGCACCACCGCCCGGGCACAGGCAAGTGCGCTAGTTTCCGGTTGTGGCCCGCCGGAGTCAAGGCCGGGCGGGACCGGACTTCCATGACCGCTTCCACTTGTTGCATCCGGGGTCTGCCGGTAGGCTACAGGCCCGCCCGCGACGGCCTCTGCACGTGCCTGGAGCATCCGGACGGGCTACTGACAGCTGGACACACGGGGAAGCAAAACTGATGAGCAGTCTGACCACACTGTTATTCGATGTCGACGGTACCCTGGCGGAGACCGAGGAAACCCACCGTCAGTCGTTCAACAAGGCGTTCCAGCAGGCGGGCCTGGACTGGGAGTGGTCCCCTGAACTGTATTCCGAACTGCTGAAGGTGACCGGTGGCAAGGAGCGGATACGCCACTTTCTGGAAACGCGACTGCCGGAATTCGAGCCGCCCATGAACCTGGACGAATATATCGCCGGTCTGCACGCGGCCAAGACGGATATCTATACCAGCACCGTGGCGTCCGGGCAGATGCCGATCCGTCCGGGTGTGCGCCGGGTGCTGGAGGAGGCCCGCCGTGCCGGCCTTCGCCTGGCCATCGCCACGACGACGACACCGGCCAATGTCGCTTCCCTGCTGCAGTACAATTTTGCGCCGGATGCCGAGGACTGGTTCGAGGTCATCGGTGCGGGGGCGGTGGTGCCGGAAAAGAAGCCGGCGCCCGACATCTACCACTACGTGATGGAAAAACTGGGCGTGGAGCCGGCCGAATGCCTCGCTTTCGAGGATTCGGAGAACGGTCTGCGCTCGGCGCTGGCCGCCGGCCTGCGCACCCTGGTCACCACCAGCCAGTACACCGGTGACCAGAATTTCGAGGGTGCGGTGCTGGTGCTGGATCATCTGGGCGAGCCGGACCGGCCTTTCAGGGTTCTGTCCGGGGATGCCGGGGACCACGACTACACGACCGTCGACCTGCTGCGCGAACTGCACGGGCGCAGTCAGTCGCAGTGAGCGCCCGGCGCCTGCGGCTCATCGAGCCCTTTCATGCCATGGCGCTGCTGGCGCGGGCGCGCCGGCTGGAGGCCGAGGGGCATTCCGTCGTGCACATGGAGATCGGTGAGCCGGACTTCGTCACGCCGCGGCCGATCGTGGAGGCGGGCATGCGCGCGCTGGACGGGGGGCAGGTTCACTACACGCCCGCTACCGGTCTGCCGCAGCTGCGTGATGCCCTGGCAGGCTACTACCGCGATCATTTCGGCGTGGAGGTGGATCCGCGCCGCATTCTGGTGACCCCGGGGGCATCCGGGGCGCTGATGCTTGCGCTGGCGCTGTTCGTCGAGTCCGGTGTCGAGGTGATGATGACCGACCCCGGTTATCCCTGTAACCGCAACTTCGTGTACCTGTTCGACGGCACGCCGGTCGCCGTTCCGGTGGGCGCGGAGCAGCGCTACCAGCTGACCCCCGCCCTGTTGCAGCAGTACTGGAGCGAACGGACCCGCTGCCTGCTGGTCGCCAGCCCCTCCAATCCGACCGGGACGCGCATCGAGTCGGGTGTCCTTTCGGAGCTGCACCGGCTTGTGCGCGCGCGGGGCGGTCACATGATCGTGGACGAGATCTACCAGAGCCTGTACTACGGCGAGCGGCCGCAGACGGCGCTGGCGCTCGGCGACGACCTGTTCGTCATCAACAGCTTCTCCAAGTATTTCGGTATGACCGGCTGGCGTCTCGGCTGGCTGGTCGCGCCACCCGAATATGTCGAGCGTCTCGACGTGCTGGCGCAGAACCTCTACCTGGCCGCGCCCACGCCGGCACAGCACGCGGCGCTGGCCGCCTTCACGGACGACAGCCTGGAGATCCTGGAACAGCGTCGGCACGAGTACCGGCGTCGCCGGGACTACCTGCTGCCCGCCTTGCGCCGCATCGGTTTCGACATCCCGGTCGAGCCCGATGGGGCCTTCTATCTCTATGCCGACTGCAGCCGCTTCAGCGCCGACAGCTTCGCCTTTGCCAACGCGCTGCTGGAGGAGGCCGGCGTGGCGCTCACCCCGGGCATCGACTTTGGCCGCTACCGGGCTGAGACACACCTGCGCATCGCCTACACCACTTCGCAGGACCGTCTGCAGGAGGGTGTGGAACGTATTGCCGCCTTCGTCGACCGGCTGGCGGGTTCCGAACCAGGGAGTACCTCCGGGAAATGAAAGATATCGTTGCCGGCCCGGGCTATCTGATGCAGGGCTTCTCACTGTTGCGCAGGCCGGGTCTGCGGCGTTTCGTGGTGTTGCCGCTGCTGGTGAACCTGCTGGTGTTCGGCGGTCTCATCGGCTGGGCCTACGGCTGGGTCGACGACGGCAGCCGTTACCTGTTGTCGAAGTTGCCGGAATGGCTGCACTGGCTGAGCTACCTGGTGGTGCCGGTGTTCGTGCTCACCAGCCTGGTGGTGATCTTCTACGGCTTCTCGCTGCTGGCCAACCTGATTGCGGCACCCTTCAACGGCATACTGGCCGAAGCGGTCGAATACCAGCTGAGCGGGCGTCGGCTGGAAGGCGACTGGAAGGCGCTGTTGCGCGACATCCTGCCCAGCATCCTTTCCGAGCTGCGCAAGCTGCTGTACTTCGTGCTGCGGGCGGTGCCGCTGCTGATCCTGCTGTTGATCCCCGCGGTCAACGTCGTCGCCTCGGTGCTGTGGCTGCTGTTCAGCGCCTGGATGATGACCGTGCAGTATCTCGACTATCCCATGGCCAATCACCACCTGTTCTTCAAGGAACAGCGCGCGCGCCTGCGCCGGCGTCCCCTGCTGGCCTGGAGCTTCGGCGGCTCGGTGATGCTGTGCACCATGGTTCCGGTCCTGAACTTCTTCGTCATGCCCGCCGCCGTCGCCGGTGCGGCCGCCATGTGGGTGAAGGAGAAACAGCTGCAGCAGGCTACGCGTCGGGGTTGATGGTCACGCAAGAACACGGAAAACGAGGGGTTGACTATTCAGCTTGGCGAGGGTGGATCAAGCCTCTTCCCTCAGACGACCGCTTGTTTCCTTGAAATGGACCCACTTTTCAGGGCCGGCCAAGTGCTCTATCCCCCGGACAATTGCGGGTTCAGCGCCCCTGTGGTGTTCCGCAGCAAGGCGCTGTGCGAAGGGAATGGCCAAGCCCTTGCCGAGCACAGCAACGCAGCGGCGGGACACCACAGGGGCGCCCTCCGGGTTCGCTTGGCGACGCCCACGGACTGCGTTGCATCTCTTGGCAAGGGAATGGCCATTGCC
Organism: Gammaproteobacteria bacterium; assembly: GCA_011321775.1. Lineage (GTDB taxonomy): Bacteria > Pseudomonadota > Gammaproteobacteria > DSM-19610 > DSM-19610 > Thiogranum. The sequence continues at coordinate 9,942 of DROT01000074.1, forward strand.
TGCGAGACGCGCCTTGCCGTGAACGTCGACAAGCGAACTGAACCCGCAATTGTCCGGGGGATAGAGCACTGGACTCGCTGCGCTCAGACAACGGCCGGCTTTTTCC
>DROT01000075.1 GCA_011321775.1 Gammaproteobacteria bacterium
TACTTCATCGAGCAGCATGGGCTGATGGGGCGAGGCATCGGCTATATTGACGCTCATCTTCTGGCGGCGGTTTCCCTGGCCAGTCCTGCCAGGTTGTGGACGCGAGACAGGCGTCTTGCTGCGGTGGCGGCTGATCTGGGAGTGGTGCTGTAAGCAAAACAGGGCGGGTGTTAGCGGAAAAGTAAAATTGACCCACCCTGGGTCAGTTTCCAATGTCCGGCGACACTTACCTCGGCGAACTGCACCTTGACAGCCCCGGTGGATCTGTTTGACCTGCCATGATGATCGGTTTGTACGTTCACGACGAGAACGTCAATGTCGTTGTGGACAAGCACGCCATCTGCGCGTCGGCTTGCACGCTTATTCTGATCGCCGGGGACCGGAAGCTTGTCGTTGGGGCAGTTGCTGTCCATGCTCTTTACGTCGAACGCGGCAGCCTGCTGGACGTGATTGCATCAATCGCTCAGACCAATGGTGTCGACATGATAACGCCGCTCGTGCGGGGCTATCTGCATGATATAGGGGCCGATCCAGCATTTGTGGATTTCAGTATACAGACACCGACGGATGCGCTGCACTGGCTGGACCGCAGCGGAGGGCGAGTCGTCCGTGGTTCTACTGGAGCGGCTGTGGGTACCGGCAAAACAGCCTTTGTTGTCCCCAGTGTCGTCCCTAGACGCATCCAGACACAAGAAAGGCCGCTCCAGGGCGGCCTAACTTGTTGATTCATATGGTGGGCGATACTGGGATTGAACCAGTGACCCCTGCCGTGTGAAGGCAGTGCTCTCCCGCTGAGCTAATCGCCCGTTCGTTGAGCGGGGGATTCTAGGGGCTGATACCCGCTGCGGTCAATGTCCACGATCCCTGGCATCGAGGCAGCGGTATCAGCTGCGCTTGCAGCAGCGCATCAACATGACGAGAGCGGCGATCACGGCCACTGCGGCTATGGCTCCGCTGAGCGTGAATGCATCGATAATCACGGTTTCCTCCTGATCGGTAGATCGGTATCTCTATTCATGAATAAGAATATAAGGAAACGCTAATAGAAAATCAAGGGAACTGCGCAGGATGTTCTGTAACCACCGGATAAATCAGCAAATATAATTTCCCAAAGCAAGCATTCGGCGGCGGGACTGGCGAGCAAAGGGGTCCGTTTCGCTGTGCGCAGGGAGCGGGGGACCGCCAGGCTACGAACCGGCGTGGTGGTGGCTAGACCAGATTGAGGCGGTGCATGCGCCGCCACAGGGTGCTGCGGTCGATACCGAGCTGGCGCGCCGCTTCAGCGCGGTTGCCGTTGCTCTTTTCCAGGGCATCGAGTATTTCGCGCTTGTGGGGGTTGTCCTCCTGCCCCGCGCCACCGGCAGTTGCCGGCTGTTCCTGCTGCTTGCTGCTGTGGTAGTGCCGGATATCATAGGGCAGGGAGCTGGCCTTGACCTTGCCATTCTGCGCCAGAATCATGCCGTGTTCGACGGCGTTGGACAGTTCACGCACGTTGCCCGGCCAGGGGTAGTCCATCATCAGCTGCATGGCCTCGGGATCGCACTCGAGGTTGTCGGGGTAGCCGCGGCTGACCAGCTGGTCGCAGATATAGCGTATCAGCAAGGGGATGTCGCCGGGGCGTTCGCGCAGGGCAGGGATGTCGACCGGGATGACGGCCAGGCGATAGTAGAGGTCGGCCCTGAAGCGTCCTTCGTCGACCATCTGCCGCAGGTTCTGGTTGGAGGCGCTGATGACGCGCAGGTCGACCGCCACCGTCCGGTCCGAGCCCACCATCTGGAAGGATTGCTCCTCGATGGCCTTCAGCAGCTTCGGTTGCAGGTGCAGCGGCAGTTCGCTGATCTCGTCGAGGAACAGCGTGCCGCCACTGGCGGCCTGCAGGCGGCCTTCGCGATCCTGGGTGGCGCCGGTGAAGGCGCCCTTCACGTGACCGAACAGTTCCGATTCGATCAGTGCTTCGGGGATGGCGGCACAGTTGATTTCCACCAGCGGCTTGTCGCTGCGATCGCTCCCCTGGTGGATCATGCGTGCCAGGAGGCTCTTGCCGGTGCCGGATTCGCCCTGCAGCAGCACCGATGCGTTGGTGGTGGCGATGTGGCTGATCATCGCCGTGATCTCGATCATGCGCGGATCCTGGGTGACCAGGCCGGAGGTGCGGCTCTCGTTGAGTACGGCCTGGAGGCGTCGCCGGTCGGTCACGTCGGCCATCACCATCAGGTGCAGGGGATCCGGTTCACCGGGGATGGGAACCGTGGACGAGATCACCTCCAGAAAGCGGGTGACCCCCTTGCGGGTGATGCGCTGTTCGAAACGGTGCTGGACGGCCTTGTTGCGGTTCCGCGGCAGGCTCTTCTTCTCTGTCGGACCGGCCAGGGTTTTTTGCAGGTTGATGCCGGTTGTTTCGCGGATATCGTTGACCGAGTCGAAGTCCGGATGGCCGAGCAGTTCGTCGGCCGCAGGGTTGTGAAAGAGGATCTTGCCTTTGTAGTCGGTGAGGATGACGCCCTCGTGGATGTGCGAAATCACTGCGTCCATAAGAGGCGTGAACTGTTCCAGTGCGTTCATCGAACCTGCTCCTCTTTATAGTTATGTATGGTGCTTTTTATTTCAGGTCTATGTGCACGGTGAATGAATCCCTTTACCAACCGTTACCCGCCGAATAAAAAATGAATCTGTAAACGCAATCCTGCCCTATGGATATAGTGTATCACGTTGATGTGTGTCAATTGGTGCAACGAAAAATCGTTGCAGCCCGTTGAAACCGTTGCAGGGCCGTTGCAGCGTGGCTCAGGGGCGTTGCGGGCACGGCCAAACAAGGGCTTGAAAAGACTACTGCATGTAAAACTTTAAAACGGGTGTTGCAACTGGACGACTGTCTGAAATTCCAAAAAAGCCGGCAAATCAATGAGAAAGGAATTGGTACGCGGATTGCACCGGGCTTGGTAAAACCCCCCGCCCGAACAAGCTTGTGCATAACAATGCAGTCGGGGTGGAGAACATGCGCATTTCTCAGTGAGGAGGCAGTCCGTGGTATCACCGGATCAGAATATCAACGTGCGGAACCGTGAGGGAGACGGCTTTCGCGGTAGAAAAACGGCAGGCTGGCGTCGCCGCCTGATTCCACTTTTTTCAGGCACCGTGCTCACTCTGGTGCTGGGGCAGGTCAGCAGCGGGGCGATGGCGCAGCAGGGGGCAGCGCCGGCATCGGCCCCACAGGGGGCCCCGCAGATCGTGACGGTGCAGGCCAGTCGCGCGTCCAATACCGTTACGCTCGGAGGCACGGTCGTCGCCTACAAGGAGGTGACCATGACGGCGCAGATCCCGGGACGTGTGGACATGATCGCCGGCACCGAAGGTGACCATTTCAAGAAGGGCGATATCCTGGTCGCCATCGACGATTCCCAGTTGCTTGCACAGCGGCGCCAGATCCAGGCGCAGATCGCCGCGGCGCAGGCGCAGATCGCCAACGCCCAGGTCCAGTACAGCCGCGAGATCTGGTCGCCGCAGAGTCGCAGCATCACCAATTCCGGTGGCATGGGCATGCCCAAGATGTTCGACGAGATGTTCACCACACCGTTCTCGCAGAGCTTCATGCCCGGCAACTACGGTGGTAACCGCTGGGTGGATCAGCGCGCCGACCTGTACAGCCGCGGTACCCAGTTGAGCCAGGCCCAGACGCAGCTCGCTGCGGCCCAGGCACAGCTCGAGCAGATCGATGCCAAGCTGCGGGATGCGCGTTCCTTTGCGCCTTTCGACGGCGTCATCGTCAAGAAGATGGTCGAGGTCGGAGACACCGTGCAGCCGGGCCAGCCTCTGGTCGAGTACGCCGACCTGACCTACCTGCAGGTGAAGGTCGATGTGCCGGTGCGCCTGATGGCCAATCTCAAGAAGGGCATGCTGGTACCCGTAAAGCTGGACGTCGGCAGCGTGCGTACCGAGGCGCGCGTGGCGCAGATCTTCCCCTCCGCCGATCCTGTGCGGCATACCGTCACCGTCAAGTTTGATCTTCCGATCGGGACGCCGGGCGGCCCGGGCATGTATGCCGAAGTGATGCTTCCGGAGAGCAACCTGGCCCAGGGCGAGGTGGTGCCGGTCATTCCCGACAGCGCGGTCGTGTGGCGCGGCAGTCTGCCTGCAGTCTACCTGGCCGGAAAGGACGGCAAACCGGAGTTGCGCCTGGTCAGGCTCGGCGACTACGCCGGCAACAACCAGGTGACGGTGCTGTCCGGCCTGAAGGTGGGTGACCGCATCTACGCGGTGCCGCCCAAGGTGTCTTCCCAGGGCTGGAGCAAGGGACCCTGAGGGTCCGCTGAGCAATTGCGGATTGGTGTGATATGACAGAAGAAACAAAAAAACCGGAAGACGGAACAGGCGCTTCGGAGGAGACGAAGGAAGGTATCGAGGTCATGTCCGAGAGCATGGAAGTGCTCGAGATCAGGGACCGCGAGGAGGTCGAGAACAAGGATCTCGGCATTGCCGGCCGCATCGCCTGTACCTTCATCGATTCACCCATCACGCCCCTGCTGATGGCCGCCACCCTCCTGCTCGGTGTGCTCGGTCTGATGTTCACGCCGCGCCAGGAGGACCCCCAGATCTCCGTGCCCATGGTGGATATCTTCATCCAGTACCCGGGGGCCTCGGCGGAACAGGTGAGCAGCCTGGTCACGGAACCGCTCGAGCGCATCATGAGCGAGATCCCCGGCGTGCGTCACGTCTACTCGGCGACCGAACGCGGCCGCTCGATGGTGACGGTGCGTTTCTTCGTTGGCGAGGAGATGGGGCCCTCGATCGTCAAGGTACAGAAGAAACTGCAGTCGAATCTGGACAAGATACCACCGGGCGTGTCCATGCCGCTGGTCAAGCCCAAGAGTGTCGACGATGTGCCCCTCATCACCGTGACCCTGTCGTCGGACAGCGTCGATGATGCCGCGCTGCGCACCCTCGGCGTGGACGTGTTGCAGCGTCTGCAGGAAGTCCCGAGCGCCAGCGTTGGTTTCGTGGTGGGCGGGCGTGCCGATCAGGTCAAGATCGAGGTCTTGCCCGAGCGTCTGGCCGGCTACGGTATCACCCTGGATCAGTTGGCGCAGACCATCAATGCCGCCAACAACAAGTCACCGGCCGGTTATGCGGAGGCCGCCGGCCATGATTTCACCGTGTTCACGGGCGAATTTCTCCACTCCGCGGAAGACGTCGCCAGCCTGATCGTGGCGACCCGCGGCGGCAAGCCGATCTATGTGCGTGACGTGGCCAATGTCACCGAAGGGCCGGAAGAGACCCGCCACATGGCGGCCTATTTCACCGGTCCGGCGGCTCCGGAGGGCACCAAGCCGGCCGACGGGGAATCGGCGGTCACCATCGCGCTGGCCAAGAAGAAGGGTACCAACGGTGTCACCGTGGCGCGGGACATGCTCGAGCGCCTCGAGCTGCTGAAGGGGCGGCTGATTCCCGACAACGTTCGAGTCAGTATCACCCGCAACTACGGCAAGACCGCCAATGACAAGGTCAACGATCTGCTGGAAGCCATGTTCGAGGCCGCCACCATCGTGGCGATCCTGTGTCTGATCGGCCTGGGTGTGCGCGCAGCCTTCGTCGTCATCACGGTCATTCCGATCGTCATCCTGATCACCATATGGGCGGCCTGGGTGCTGCACTACACCATCGACCGCGTCAGCCTGTTTGCGCTGATCTTCTCCATCGGTATCCTGGTCGACGATGCCACAGTGGTGGTGGAGAACATCTTCCGTCGCTGGATGGTGGCCGGCCGAACGACGGTGGGCATTGCCATCGATGCGGTGAGGGAGGTTGGCAACCCCACCATCCTCGCGACCCTGACGATCATTTCCGCGCTGCTGCCCATGGGCGTGGTAAGGGGCATGATGGGTCCCTACATGCGACCGATCCCGGTACTCGGTTCCTCGGCGATGTTCTTCTCGCTGCTGGCGGCGTTCGTGTTCACGCCCTGGGTCGCCATGCGCGTGCGACCGGCGAGCGTCAATGCCTTCCGCAAGGCCGAGGCGCGCGAACAGCGCACCCACAAGATCATAGGGCGTATCTACGATCCTCTCATCATGCCGCTCATCCGGAATCGGGCGCTCGGTATCCTGTTCCTGATCGGCGTCATTGCCCTGACGGCGGCCGTGTGTGCCCTGTTCTATTTCAAGGTCGTACCGGTCAAGATGCTGCCGTTCGACAACAAGCCGGAATACGACATCGTCGTCAACCTGCCGGAGGGTACGGCACTGCCGGTTACGGCCAACGTGGTACAGACCCTGACCGAGGAAGTGCGCAAGAACTTCCCCGAGGTAACGGCGCTGCAGTCCTATGTCGGTACTGCCTCTCCCTATAACTTCAACGGCCTGGTGCGTCACTACTACCTGCGCCAGCAGCCGTGGCAGGGTGACATCCAGGTCATGCTGCTGGACAAGCATGAACGCGAGCGCAGCAGTCACGAGATCGCTGACGCTACGCGTGAACTGTTGACGCCCATTGCCCGGAAGCTGGGGGCCAGGATCCAGGTGGTGGAGATGCCGCCGGGCCCGCCGGTGCTGCAGACGGTGGTGGCGGAGATCCACGGACCGACTGCGGCAATACGCCGGCAAGTGGCTGCGGACATGACGCGTATCTTCGAGGAAGCCGAGGGCCTGGTGGACGTGGACAACTACATGTCCGAGCCGCACACCTACTGGCATTTCGAGATCGACCGTGACAAGGCGGCCCGCAACGGGGTCACCGTGGAGACCATCAACCGCAATCTGGCGATGGCCATGGGCGGTCACAAGCTGGGGGACATCAAGCTGGCCGCGCCGCTGGAGCCGACCTACATCGTCATCCAGGCCCCGCTGTCCACCCGCTCGCAGGTGTCGCGGTTGTCAAACCTGCCCATTCCGACCTCGAGCGGCAAGACGGTGCCGCTGGCCGAGCTGGGACGCTTTGTGCAGCGCCCGGAGGGGCCGTACATCTTCCACAAGGACCTGCGTGGCGTGGAGTACGTGACCGGCGAGATGACCGGGCGGCTCGGTGCGCCGATCTACGGCATGTTCGCGGTGGAAGACCTGCTGGAGAACTACACCGCGCCCGATGGCGTGAAGATCACCGGCATGCCCATGGGGCTGCTGGGACCGCCGGAGAACGACCTGCAGTCGGGCTTCGAGTGGGGCGGCGAATGGACGGTCACCTACGAGACCTTCCGCGACATGGGGCTGGCGTTCATGGCGGCACTGGTGCTGATCTACGGCCTCATCGTGCTGGAGTTCCGCGACTATGCGCTGGCAGGACTGATCATGTCACCGATTCCGCTGACCCTGATCGGTATCATTCCGGGACACTGGATCATGGATGCGGACTTCACCGCGACCTCCATGATCGGCATGATCGCCCTGGCCGGTATCATCGTGCGTAACTCCATCCTGCTGGTCGAGTTCGTCAAGAACGAGGTCGCGCTCGGCAAGGACATTCGCGAAGCGGCGGTGACGGCCGGTCGGACGCGCCTGCGGCCGATCCTCATCACCCAGCTGACGGTGATGGCCGGCGCCTGGGCAATCATCTTCGATCCCATCTTCGAGGGCATGGCGGTATCGCTGTTGTTCGGCGCCGGCGTGGCCACCGTATTTACCATGCTGGTGATCCCGCTCGGGTGCATCAGCGCAGAGAAACGCTTCGCACCGCATAGCTGCGAGGCGCTGGAAGAGCGGATCAGCAAGGAAGACGCAAGCGCAGGCGGGAGTGCCGCATGAGGAGTGAGGACGAGGCGTAATTGACTTGCAGTACACCGGGTATCTGCCGGCGATGACAGGGCGACGAACCCGCCGGCGGGTTGATACAAGCGCATAGCGCGGAGGACTATATCGTGATCAGGAAACGTTTGAATGAAGCAACGGGTGCAGGCTGGTTGCAATGGCTGATAGCCGGATCGGTTGCCAGCAGCCTGCTGTGGGTGCCACTGGCACAGGCCGAAGATGCAGCAGCGGGGCAACAGGCTGCGGCATCCTCCCAGGCGCAACTGCCGCCGCCGGCTGCAGAGCCGGCCCAGGGAGTTGCACCGCCGCCACCCGGGCCTTTCAACATGAGTGCGCCGGAACTGTCTCCGCCGACACCGCCGCCGCCACCCAGCTTCCGGCCGGATGACGGCATGCCCAAGGTCGGCAGTTATCCGGGCATGCCCTCGGCGTTCCCGGAAAGCGACGACCACGGCCCCGTGACCCGTGCCGAGTTCGAGGCGCGGCGCCGTCAGATGGAAGAGGAAATCAAGGCGCGCGAGGCGGAGATGCAGAAGCGTTTCGAAGAGATGCAGAAGCAGATGGAGCAGATGCGGGCCCAGACCGAAGCAACGATCAAACAGCAGATGGCCGATGTGCCGCCACCGCCGGCGGGCATGGCGCCACCGGATGACTGGAAGAAGATCGAGGCCGAGCAGCAGAAGCAGTGGGAGAAGGAAAAAGCGCAGCGTGACAGGGAATGGGCACAGCGCAAGGCGGAGCAGGAAAAACGCTGGAAGGAGATGCAGGCCGAGCGCGAGCGCCTGATAAAGGAGCAGGACGCGCGTATCCACAACCGCTATCGCCCGTTGTCGACCGACACGGAGGCGCAGGCGCCCACGGCACCGAAGGCGGCGGCCACGGCGACGCAGAAAACGGCGCCTGCTGCCACACCGGCCTGGGGTCGGGGGTATGGAGTTGCACCGCCGGTGCCGGCTTATGGTTACGGCTATCCACCGCCGCCCTATGGTTACGCAACGCCGCGCTGGGGCTATGGGCGTTATCCGGCTCCGGCAGCCGGAGGGACGCGGACTGGCGGCGGCCAGGTCAAGTAGTTCAACGAGGGGTGTATGACGGCCAATGGCAAGCACACAACACAACAGCAGGTCGGGTTCTGGAAGATCCGCCATGCTGTTATCGGGCTTGCCGTTCTGGTCTTCATCGTGATTGCGGTCCGCAGTTGTGGCGGGGAAGGCGAACGTGAGGCAGTTGAAGAGGGTTCGGAACGCGA
>DROT01000076.1 GCA_011321775.1 Gammaproteobacteria bacterium
CGTGGACTCCCTGAGGCAGCGCGTCCTGAGCGTCGAGATCGCGGCGTGCTTCGGCATCGGCTATGCGTCGCCCGGTTGGGACGGGCTGGCCGGCGAACTGGGCGACGACGCGGCCGCCACCAGGGCGGCGCTGGAACTCGGCCTGCTGGTGGAGCGTGACAGCGGCGGCCATTACGACCGCTTCCGCGACCGCGTCATGTTCCCCATCCGCGACCGGCGCGGCCGCGTGGTCGGCTTCGGCGGCCGGGTGCTGGGCGACGAAAAACCCAAGTACATGAACAGCCCGGAGAGCCCGGTGTTCCACAAGGGCCGCGAACTCTACGGCCTGTTCGAGGCGCGCAAGGCCCAGCGCAAGCTGGAACGGCTGCTGGTGGTGGAAGGCTACATGGACGTGGTGGCGCTGGCCCAGTTCGGCATCGACAACGCGGTGGCGACGCTCGGCACCGCCACCACCTCCGATCACCTGGAGCGCCTGTTCCGGGTGGTGCCGGAGGTGGTGTTCTGCTTCGACGGCGATGCCGCCGGCCGCAAGGCCGCCTGGCGGGCACTGGAGAACGCCCTGCCGGTCATGCAGCAGGGTCGGCAGGCGCGCTTCCTGTTCCTGCCCGAGGGCGAGGATCCGGACACCCTGGTGCGCAAGGAAGGCAAAGAACTTTTTCTGCAGAGAACTGTCGATTCAGTCCCACTTTCGAGGTTTTTCTTTGAATCGCTGGCCCGCCAGGTCGATACCGGGAGTATGGACGGCCGCGCGCGGCTGGCGGAGCTGGCCAGGCCGCTGCTGCAGTCGATGCCCGACAGCCTGTTCCGCGACATGATGGTGGAACGGCTGGCGGAGCTGACCCGCCTGGATGCGGGGACGCTCAGGACGCGGTTGTTCGGTCAGGCCAGGGAGGCGCCGGCGGCCGGCCGCCGGCCGGGCCGGCAGGAATCGTCCGGCCGCTCGCCGGTGCGACAGGCCATCACGCTGCTGTTGCACCACCCGCAGCTGGCACGGCTGCCCGACCTGCCCGACGGCTGGCAGGGGCTCGATGCGCCGGGGGTGCCGCTGCTGGTCGAACTGCTTGAATTTCTTCGGTCCCGCCCGCATCTAAAGACAGGCGCCATACTCGAACACTGGCGCGACCGGGCGGAAGAGCGGCACCTGGCCAGGCTGGCGGCGGTACCGCCAACCGTCCCGGAAACCGGCCTCGAGCAGGAATTCCCGGGCCTCCTGGCCCGTCTACAGGAACAGCAGATCGCCCGGCGTACCGAGGAGCTGCTCGCGATGTCCCACGGGCGTGCCCTGGATGATGCCGAGAAAGCCGAGCTGAAACAGCTACTTGCGCATGGTCAACCGAATCGGGGTGAAACCCGTTAGAAGACCCTGGCGGGTGGCGTGAAGTGTATTAGCCAGCTATAATGTTCGTTTAATTTTTTGCGGCCCCACGGCCGCACACAGGGGAGCAGTACCAAGCTGATGAACCAGGACCAGCAGTCACAACTCAAGCTGTTGATCGCCAAGGGCAAGGAACAGGGTTTTCTGACCTATGCCGAAGTCAACGATCACCTGCCGAACGAGATCGTCGATCCGGAACAGATCGAGGATATCATCGGCATGATCAACGACATGGGCATCGCGGTGCACGAGGTTGCGCCGGACAACGATACCCTGTTGCTGACCCAGTCCACGGTGACCACCGACGAAGATGCGGCCGAGGAGGCTGCAGCGGCGCTGGCGACCGTGGACAGCGAGTTCGGACGCACCACCGACCCGGTGCGCATGTACATGCGTGAAATGGGCACGGTGGAACTGCTCACCCGCGAGGGCGAGATCGAGATCGCCAAGCGCATCGAGGACGGCCTGGCGCAGGTCTATTCCGCCCTGGCCAGCTATCCGGAATCCACCGCCCTGCTGCTGCGCGAGTACGCGAAGGTCGAGGCCGGCGATGCCCGCCTGTCCGACCTGATCAGCGGCTTCGTCGACCCCAATGCGGTCGACGAGCCGGTGGTGCCCGCCGCCCAGCAGGCCGCGGCCGCCGCCAGCTCCAAGGACGACGATGACGACGACACCTCGACCCCGATCGACACCGGTCCGGACCCGGAAGAGGCGCGCGAGTTCTTCACCGAGCTGGGCCAGCTGCACGAGAAGCTGCTGGCGACGCTGTCGCAGTCCGGCAAGAGCAAGAACCAGTCGCGCTCGAAGAAGCTGCGCGAGGAGATCGCCGACAAGCTGATGCACGTCAAGCTGTCGCCGCGCATGGTCGACCTGCTGACCCGCAGCCTGCGCAACACCGTGGAGCGCATCCGCGCCCATGAGCGCGTGATCATGGATATCTGCGTGCACAAGGCGCACATGCCGCGCAAGGACTTCATCACCTCGTTCCCGGACAACGAGACCGACCTGAAGTGGCTGGACAAGCAGATCAAGGGCGGCCACAAGTACTCGCCGGTGCTGGAAGAGCACAAGGCCGAGATCCTGCGCGCCCAGAACCGGCTGGTGGCCATCCAGGCCGAGACCGGCCTGTCCATCGGTGACATCAAGGACATCAACCGCCGCATGTCCATCGGCGAGGCCAAGGCGCGCCGCGCCAAGAAGGAGATGGTGGAGGCCAACCTGCGGCTGGTGATCTCCATCGCCAAGAAGTACACCAACCGCGGCCTGCAGTTCCTGGATCTGATCCAGGAGGGCAACATCGGCCTCATGAAGGCGGTCGACAAGTTCGAATACCGGCGCGGCTACAAGTTCTCGACCTACGCCACCTGGTGGATCCGGCAGGCCATCACCCGCTCCATCGCGGACCAGGCCCGCACCATCCGCATCCCGGTGCACATGATCGAGACCATCAACAAGCTGAACCGCATCAGCCGGCAGATGCTGCAGGAGATGGGCCGCGAGCCGACCCCGGAAGAGCTGGCCGAACGCATGGACCTGCCCGAGGACAAGGTGCGCAAGGTGCTCAAGATCGCCAAGGAGCCGATCTCCATGGAGACGCCCATCGGCGACGACGAGGATTCGCATCTGGGCGACTTCATCGAGGACACCAACATCGCCTCGCCGGTCGACTCGGCCTCGTCCGAGGGCCTGAAGGAAGCCACCCAGTCGGTGCTGTCCGGCCTGACGCCGCGCGAGGCCAAGGTGCTGCGCATGCGCTTCGGTATCGACATGAATACCGATCACACGCTGGAGGAAGTCGGCAAGCAGTTCGACGTCACCCGCGAGCGCATCCGGCAGATAGAGGCCAAGGCCCTGCGCAAGCTGCGCCACCCGAGCCGCTCGGAACAGCTGCGCAGCTTTCTCGAAATCGAGTAGGCCGAGGCCAGTCCCGGTCCCGTAAACGCCGCCCCTTCGGGCGGCGTTTTTTTTTGCGCCAGACAATTTGGGCAGCCTCCTTGTTCGGCTTCGCCAGGGACCGCGCGGGGTGGGGTGGTTCCTCGCGAGCTCCGGGGCTGCGCCAGTCGCCCGCGAGGAACCACCCCACCCCGCGCTCAGCAGATGCCGTGTCGATTGTATCCATTGAATCAACAGGGTGGCAGTGAGCGAAGCGAACTCCAGCATGACGCCCCGAATACGGAACACCCCAATCCCCAAAAAACTGCTAAACTCCTGCCCCACGGGCCTGTAGCTCAGTTGGTTAGAGCAGGGGACTCATAATCCCTTGGTCCCAGGTTCGAGTCCTGGCGGGCCCACCAGACTGCCGACATTGTGCACAACGCAGGGAAGCTGCGCCTCACCTCCCCCTTCAACCGTTCCCGCATGCTCTCTCCCCGCCCTTGAACCGTGACCCGTATAGTTTGTTCAGCGCATACTGACAGTTCCAATGCCGCTGTATCTTGCTAAGATCGGGAGGAAATCAGAGACCGGAAGACCGGCATGCCCATCAGGCTCAACCCCAAACTGATCACGGAGTACCAGGCCTGGGAGCAGGCAGCCAATACGGACCTCCCAGGCCGCTATGCGATGGGATTCCAGGGAGCAGCCGTATTTTCCCTGTACGACCAAGACGCACCGGTAGCCTCACTACTGGCTGATTGTGGCGGCGACGACAGACATATCACACTGCGGTTCGCCGCCCCCCCCGCCTCTTTCGAGGCCAGCGACCTGGAACTCGGCTGCGCCGACATCAGGGCCTTGTTGTCGCAGATGGGCGGGCAAACGACATTTGGGCACATCTGCAAGCAGTACTCCGGGCATTTACCCGAAGAACAGGTGCGTCGCCTGGTCCAGGGACTGCTCGGCCAGGCCGTCTTTCTGCCTGACGCGATACAGGAACTGGAGCACAGGATTCGACGCGTGGAAATCGTTCGCTTTCCCGTACAGTCGCCCTATCTGGTGTTGAGGGAATACTGGTCAAACTGCGGCGATGTGCGCAAACACGTCGGAGACTTCCTCGAAAGCCTGGGATCAAATCGGGAGTTCCGTGCGGCTCTCGCCGACCTGCACATTCTTGCGACGCTGGGAGCAGACCTCGAAACGCGCTATGGCGGATCCGGAGGCATACCGACCGTTCCAGGCGGCTACCGGACACATCCGGTACGCACAGGGCTCACGGCCAGGAAGTCGCAGTTTATCGATGAACACTTGAAACGTCTCGGATTGCGACCCATCAGGCGGGACGAATATTTTGCAGTCTCTGAAACAGGCACATTGCTTGGCGCGGTGGCAGAGGAGGGGCGGGTCTTCCGCCACCCCCCGGCAGAGGGCGGTTACCTCGACAAGCTCCTGGAAGAAACGCGCATTGCTATGGCCGGAGCCAGGGAAGATCTGGCCGAAGGCAGGCGGGAATCTCTCCTCCTGTCGCTTTCACGCTTCCACAAGTTCTTTCTTCACGCCCACCCCTTCTACAATATAAACAATTCCATCGCCATGAATATTGTCAACTATTGCCTTTCACGGGCTGGCTTTGGAGTAATCCCTCACTTGCTGCTCGACTTTATCGCATTGCGTGCAGATTTCGATGTCTACGCTGAGGTCTTCATTCGGGCGGTGCGGGATTACGCCTTTGACGCTGCATCAGGGAGCGGGGAAGACGAGGCCCTGTCGAGGATCCTGCAGGACCACCGGCTGGTGCTGTCGACGGACGACTAGAAATGGCTCAAGGGACGCTGGTATACCAGTTCGTGATCACCACCCTGTAACCCTCGTAGATCTCATGCACGCGGTGCGAAAAATAGGGGTTGCTGGGAAAACAGATATAGGTGCCTTTCCTGGGCTCCACGATAAACGGGTTGCCTTCTTCATCCAGAAGAAAATCAAAACTCAGATTCCCCCCGACACACTGGTTGGGACCGGATATTTCCATGACGCTGTCGGTCAGGAACAACAGGCAGGTGATCTTGCGTTTGGGATTGGATGGCTTCCAGTGCGTCAGGTTGCCGTCGGCATCGTACTGGCGAACCGAATCATCGGCGTGCAGAAGATAGTGCCCGGAAACGGGGTACCCATAGGTCTGCGTCTCACCGGTCTCGACCAGCCTCATACCAAAGAATTCTTCCACTTCGGGCTTGATCCGCTGGCTGCGATCCACATACAGGGAGCGGAACTCCGGGCTGGGGAGAAGAAAATCGGTTTTACGTATCGACTTGCGGATCTGGCTTTCCGTCCCGACCGTGGCCGGCTTGCGGTAGCCGTTGCTCAAGACATCCTCGACCAATGCATCACATTCCGGCACGGACATGAAATCCGGTGCGATGAAAAAGGGATATTCGTGGCCAGGATCGGGCAGATAACGCAATTCCTCGGGAATTTTGTCATCCAGGAACTGATCGTCATAATACAGGTTTCTGGAAATGTGTTTCATGACAGCATCTTTCCCGTTGCTGGGCGGTTAGCGCCCCGTGTTGACTTGATGGATGATTTCACGCCTGCCGGATGAGCCTGTCGATTATACCGTTGTGGGCAAACGTCATGAAGCCGGACACTGCAGATCACATACAAAAAAACAGGGGCGCTCCCTGGAAGCCGCCCCTGCCCGTCTCTGTTTATCCGAATTGTTCTTATGTCGCCCTGTTCCTCCGGGACACGCCGATCAGCCCCAGCAGCCCCGATGCGAAAAGGACCAGTGGCGCTGGCAGGGGAACAGCGCCGATATCGCCGTCATAGACGGCCCAGGCGCGATCGAGATCCGTCGCCTGTCCGTCTGCCAGAAGGAAGCCCGTTGAGAATTCGAAGACCCAGGCGCGGAACGGGTTTGCAGGCGAGGATACGGTTCCTGACCAGTAGAATTCGGACATGAGATTGCTGAAGGGCGCAGGGTTCGACACATTGACGCCATTCTGGAAGAACATGTAGCCAAGCTCATTGTCCCGGCAGGCCAGCTCGCTGGCAGTCGAACAATCGACCACCGTACCATTCCCGTCGACATCCACACTCGGCAGACGCCAGCCGCCCACTCCGCCAACAGTAAGGCTGCCAACCCATGCATTGGCATCTGCCCAGTTCATCAGTCCGTTGATATTCGCATCGGCAGTCCAGGTGACACCGAGTACGTTGTCGTAATAGGCTTGACCACCCAGGCGCGAAACCAGCGCAGCATCCGCAACCGGGGACATGCCAAGACTGAACAGGCAGACAGCGACGAAATTTGACCAGCGTGATGAATTCATAGGTGCTTCCTCCGTGATTAGTTCAGCACTTCGTTATTGAGTCCTGCGGGTACCCCACCCAATAACAAGGCAAGTTTGATGCCTTGATCGGCTTTTACTATATATCAACAACTTAAGCCGAAACTGACCACCCGACGCATATTGGCATGTAAGATTTTTCAGACTCTTGTCTGCCAAACCTTACAAACTCGGCCAGAAGCGCCGCGCACCCACCAGCCGCTGTTTCAGGCAGAGGTTGTCCAGGGTCGCACGGGACACGCGCTTGCCACTGGAAGACGCGTGGACGAAATGGCTGCCGCGTTCAAGGATTCAGCGAACCGAACACTTTCCTCAGCAAGGCCGTGGAGCGTTCGACCGGGTTTTCGCGGATCCGCTTCTCCTGCTCGGCGATCATCAGGAACAGGCCGTCGAGCGTCTTGCGGGTGACGTAGCCGTCGAGGTCGGTGCCGTCGCTGCCGAGCAGGCTGCCGAGGCCGCCGGCGCGGC
>DROT01000077.1 GCA_011321775.1 Gammaproteobacteria bacterium
ATCGACCGGCTGCAGCAGGTCGAACGCTGGGTGGGAAAACAGCGGGCCGCGCTCGAGAATATGCTGCAGCGTCGCAAGCGCGAGGGCTTCATCCGCGAATGTCACGGCGATCTTCACCTCGGCAACATCACGCTCATCGACGGCCGGGTGACACCCTTCGACTGCATCGAGTTCAACCCCGGGCTGCGCTGGATCGACGTGTTCAGCGAGGTCGCCTTCCTGCTGATGGATCTGGACGACCGTGGCTACCCTTCCTTCGACTTCCGCTTCCTCAACGGCTATCTGCAGCACAGCGGCGACTACGGGGGGCTGGGCGTGCTGTCCTGGTACAAGGTCTACCGGGCGCTGGTGCGCGCCAAGGTAGCGATGCTGCGGCGTGCCCAGGAAACACCGGAGAGTGCGGCCTGGCGTGAGGCGGGGGAGGAATATCACCAGTACATGGTGCTGGCTGAAAGCTATATCCGACCGCCGCGGCCGCGACTGCTGATCACCCTGGGTCTTTCGGGCTCGGGCAAGTCGACGCTGGCACGGCGGCTGTGTGAACGCGCCGGCATGATCCAGCTGCGCTCGGACGTGGAACGCAAGCGTCTCGCGGGGATGGCGGCGACGGAACGCAGCGGCTCCGGTATCGCCAGCGGGCTGTACAGCAGGGAGCGTACCGCGCAGACCTACGAACGTCTGGCCGGGCTGGCACGGCAGGTGGTGCAGGCCGGCTACCCGGTCATCGTCGATGCCAGTTTCCTGCAGCGTTCGTGGCGCGAGCGCTTCCACGGGCTGGCAGGCGAACTCGGCGTACCCTTCACGATCCTCGACTGCGAGGCGCCGGTGGAGGTGCTGGAACAGCGCATCCGCGAACGGGCCCGTGCCGGTCGCGATCCATCGGAGGCGACCCTGGAAGTGCTGCACCACCAGCTGGAGACCCGGCAAACCGTTACCGGGGACGAACAACCTTTCGTCATCCGGGTGGATACGCAGCAGCCGGGAGCGACAGAGCGTGTTCTCGAGTTGCTGTCGTGAGCAGGGATGGGTGTAAAGCTGCCCCCCGCGCTCGCCGAACGCAGGGGGCAGCTTTACACCCGCAAGGCGGTGAATTCATTGGAGGCGTTGAGATCGCGCAGCTTGCGGTAGGCGCTTTCGAGTTCGTCGACTTCGGTGACGCGGATCTTGTCGTCACCGTGGATGCCGGCGTCCGGAATCAGCTCCAGTGGCAGACCCAGAACGCTGGCGGCATAGCGGGCATCTTCGAGGGTATGGAGAAACAGGATCGCTCTGGACATTTGCGGGCATCTCCTTGCGCTCAGTGTGCCGGCTCGCCGGGACGGCGGCGCCGTTCGGAATGGCGGATGATCCCCCAAGCCCGGGTGCTTTTCAATGCCAAGTGCATGAAATAAATAAAGTTGTTTTATATCTGACGCTTTTGCCCGAGTCTTGTGGCCGGGCGCGAATTAGAGTCGCTATCCACCTGCATAACGGGGGAATTTTTCTTTTGTGCAGCAGTCTCATATCCGCAACGAGAGGCCCGGCATCAGCGCAGGGAACAGGCTACTTTTAGACGATCGTATCTGTTACAATAGTCGGGATTTCAGGCGGATCCGCCCGATTGCCGGGCGGGCCCCGCATTTTGAAGTGGGCCTCTGGCCCATTTTTTATTTTTGGTGGAAAGCAATGCCGCAGGAATCGGCGGAACTGCGCAGGCTCATCGAGCCTGCCGTGACAGCGCTGGGATACGAACTGGTGGGTGTGGAATTCAGCCGCGGCAAGCAGGGCCTGCTGCGCGTGTACATCGACCACGAGGACGGGATCAGCGTCGATGACTGCCAGAAGGTGAGTCACCAGGTGAGCGGTCTGCTGGACGTGGAAGATCCCATCCGCGGCCAGTATGCCCTCGAGGTGTCTTCGCCGGGGCTGGACCGGCCGCTGTTCCGGGCGCGCGATTTCGAACGCTTTGCCGGCCACGAGATCCGCCTGCGGCTGCTGGCGCCGGTCGACGGGCGGCGCAAGTTCCGGGGCGTGCTGGTCGGCATGAGAGACGACCAGGTGGTCGTGGACGTGGACGAGACGGATGAAGAACTGGTGGTGCCGCTGGACGAGATCGACCAGGCACGGCTGGTTCCGGACTACGAATCGCATCGGGCGGAGGGTGCGTGAATGAGCAAGGGTAAAGAGATACTGATGGTCGTGGACGTGGTGTCCAACGAGAAGGGTGTCGACAAGGAGATCATCTTCGGCGCCATCGAGGCAGCACTCGCGCAGGCGACCCGGAAACGCCACGAGGAAGACATCGAGGTGCGCGTCGAGATCGACCGGGAGACCGGCGACTACAAGGCCTTCCGGCGCTGGCAGGTGGTGGAAGAGGCCGACGAGAACGAGGAAGTGGCCGAGGGCGAGGAAGAGGACGAGGAACGCGGCTATCGCCATCCGAGTCGCCAGATCCTGCTGGAAGAGGCCCGCAAGACCCACCCGGACATCCAGGTCGGCGACTGGATCGAGGAGCCCATGGAGCCGGTGGACTTCGGCCGTATCGGCGCCCAGGCCGCCAAGCAGGTCATCATCCAGAAAGTGCGGGAAGCCGAGCGTGCCATGGTGGTCGAGGCCTACAAGGAACGCGTCGGTGAACTGATCACGGGTATCGTCAAGCGCGTCGAGCGCGGCAACGTCTATCTCGATCTGGGCGGCAATGCCGAGGCGGTCATCTACCGCGAGGAGATGATTCCGCGCGAGGCCGTGCGCCCGGGCGACCGGCTGCGCGGTTACCTGAAGGACGTGCGCTCCGAGCCGCGCGGTCCGCAGCTGTTCGTCAGTCGCGTGGCTCCCGAGTTTCTGGTGGAGCTCTTCAAGCTGGAAGTGCCGGAAGTCGGCCAGGACCTGATCGAGATCCTGGGTGCGGCCCGTGATCCGGGGTTGCGCGCCAAGATCGCCGTCAAGTCCAACGATCCGCGCATCGACCCGGTCGGCGCCTGTGTCGGCATGCGCGGCTCGCGCGTGCAGACGGTGTCCACGGAACTGGCCGGCGAGCGTATCGACATCATCCTCTGGGACGAGAATCCCGCCCAGTTCGTGATCAACGCCATGTCGCCGGCAGAGGTGGTCTCCATCGTGGTCGACGAGGAGAAGCACAGCATGGACGTCGCCGTGGCCACCGATCAGCTGTCGCAGGCCATCGGCCGCGGCGGCCAGAACGTGCGCCTCGCGAGCCAGCTGACCGGCTGGGAGCTGAACGTCATGGACGAGCAGCAGGCGGCGGAAAAGACCGAGGCCGAGGCACAGGCCCTGCAGGAATCGTTCATGAAGGATCTCGACGTGGACGAGGAAGTGGCGGCCATCCTGGTGCAGGAGGGTTTCTCGACCATCGAGGAGATCGCCTATGTGCCCAAGAGCGAACTGCTGCAGGTCGAGGAGTTCGAGGAAGACATCGTCGACGAGCTGCGCGGCCGCGCGCGCGACGTGCTGCTGACGCGCGCCATCGCCAGCGAGGAAGGGCTCGGCGAAGCCCAGCCGGCCGAGGATCTGCTGGAAATGGAAGGCATGGACGAGGATACCGCCTACAAGCTGGCGGCGAAGGGGATCGTCACCATGGAAGACCTGGCAGAGCAGGCCATCGACGATCTGATGGAAATCGAAGGCATGGACGAGGAACGCGCCGGTCAGTTGATCATGACCGCACGCGCGCCCTGGTTCGCCGAGGAAGAGCAAGGCTAAGCATCGGGGAGAGGCCTGAAAGATGACCGAAGTTACGGTACGACAGTTTGCAGACGTGGTGGGCCTGCCCGTCGAACGTTTGATCGCCCAGCTGGATGAAGCGGGTCTGAAGATTTCGGGTGCGGACGACACCATATCCGACGAGGACAAGCTGCGGCTTCTCAGCTACCTGCGCAAGAGCCACGGCAAGTCGGAAGCGACGCCGGTGGCCGAGCCGAAGAAAGTCACCTTGCGGCGCAAGTCGCACACCGTGCTGCGCACCAAGGCGCCGCGCGGCAGCAGCGCCAAGACGGTGTCGGTGGAGGTGCGCAAGAAGCGCACCTATGTGAAGCGCGCCGACCTGCTGGCGGAGGAAGAGCAGCGCCTGAAGGCGGAAGAGGAAGAAAAGGCGCGCCTCCTGGCCGAACGCGAAGCGAAGATGCAGGCCGAACGCGAGGCCCTGCAGCGCGCCGAAGAGGAAACCCGCCGCCGCGCCGAAGAGGAAGCGCGCCGGGCCGAGGATGCCCGCCGCCGTCGCGAGGAAGAGGCCGCGCGCAAGGAGGCCGAGCAGCGCGAGAAGGCCGACAAGGAGGCGCTGGCGCAGGCGCGTGCCGAGCAGGAGGCGCGCCAGCAGAAGGGCGAACAGGAACGACGGGGCAAGCGCCACGAGGGTGCCGAGACCCGGTACGGCCGCAAGGAACTGCACGTCGCCAAGGGCAAGGGCGGGCGCCGCAAGAAGAAGCGCATGCCGGGTTCCGGTGTATCGATCAAGACTTCGGGCGAGCACGGTTTCGAACGGCCCACCGCGCCGGTGGTCCACGAGGTGGAGATCCCGGAGGCGATCACCGTGGCCGAACTGGCGCAGAAGATGTCCATCAAGGGCACCGAGCTCATCAAGTCGCTGATGCGCATGGGCGTCATGGCGACCATCAACCAGAGCCTCGACCAGGACACCGCCACCCTGCTGGTGGAAGAACTGGGCCACATCGCCAAACCGGTGAGCGAAAACGACCTGGAGGCCGAGATCGAACGCCTGGCGAGCGCCGAGGTCGAGGGCGAGAAGGTGCCGCGGCCGCCCGTGGTCACCATCATGGGCCACGTCGACCACGGCAAGACCTCGCTGCTGGATTACATCCGCAGCACGCGGGTGGCCGCGGGCGAGGCCGGCGGTATCACCCAGCACATCGGTGCCTACCACGTGGAGACGCCGAAAGGCACCGTCAGCTTCCTCGACACCCCGGGCCACGCGGCCTTCACGGCCATGCGCGCGCGCGGAGCCAAGGTGACGGATATCGTCATTCTGGTGGTGGCCGCCGACGACGGCGTGAAGCCGCAGACCGTCGAGGCCATCCAGCACAGCAAGGCGGCCGGCGTGCCGCTGATCGTCGCCATCAACAAGATCGACAAGCCGGAGGCCGATCCGGAGCGCGTCAAGACCGAGCTCGCACAGCACGAGGTGATCCCTGAGGAATGGGGTGGTGACACCCAGTTCGTGGAGGTCTCGGCCAAGACCGGGCAGGGTATCGACGAGCTGCTGGACGCCATCCTGCTGCAGGCCGAACTGCTGGAACTCAAGGCGGTGGAGAACTGCCCGGCGCGCGGTGTGGTCATCGAGTCCACGCTGGACAAGGGGCGCGGGCCGGTGGCCACCATCCTGGTCCAGAACGGCGTGCTGCACAAGGGTGATACCCTGGTCACCGGTCAGGAGATGGGCCGTGTGCGCGCCATGTTCGACGAGGCCGGCAGACCCATCGACTCGGCGGGACCGTCCATGCCGGCGGTGGTGCTCGGGCTCTCGGGTACGCCCGATGCCGGCGAGGATGCGCTGGTGGTCAACGACGAACGCAAGGCGCGCGAGCTCGCCGAGTACCGTCAGCAGAAGCAGCGCGAGATCAAGCTGGCCAAGCAGCAGCAGGCCAAGCTCGAGGACATGTTCTCGCGCATGGGCAAGGGCGAGGTGTCGACCCTGAACATCATCCTCAAGGCCGACGTCAAGGGCAGCGCCGAGGCGCTGCGCGATGCGCTGGCCAAGATCGGGACCGACGAGGTCAACGTGAACATCGTCTCCGCGGGCGTCGGCGGTATCAACGAGACCGACGCCAACCTGGCGGTGGCCTCCAACGCCATCATCATCGGCTTCAACGTTCGCGCCGACGCGGCCGCGCGCCGCATCGTCGAGGAGCACGGCATCGATCTCCATTACTACAGCGTCATCTACGATGCCATCGACCAGGTGAAGGCCGCCGTGTCGGGCATGCTGTCGCCGGAGATCACCGAAGAGATCATCGGCCTGGCCGAGGTTCGCGACGTGTTCCGTGCGCCCAAGATCGGCGCCATCGCCGGTTGCATGGTGACCGAGGGCGTGGTGCGCCGCAGCGCGCCGATCCGCGTGCTGCGCGACAACGTCGTCATCTTCGAGGGCGAGCTGGAATCGCTGCGGCGCTTCAAGGAAGATGTCAACGAGGTGCGCGCCGGCATGGAATGCGGCATCGGCGTCAAGGGCTACAACGACGTCAAGGTGGGTGACCAGATCGAGGTGTTCTCGCGCGTCGAGAAGGCGCGAACCCTGGAGTAGACACGAGCAGCTGCCGCCGGAGCGGGGTGAGGCGCGGGCAAGCCTCCGCGACCGCAACCCGGCCGGCGCAGCCGGAAGAACATGCCGAGAGAATTTCCCAGGACCCGCCGGGTGGCGGAGCAGATCCAGCGCGAGTTGTCCTCGTTGATCCGCGACGAGATCGACGACCCGCGGCTGGGCATGGTGAGCATCTCCGCCGTGGAGGTGTCGAGAGACCTGGCCCATGCGAAGGTGTACTTCTCCACCCTGGGAGAACAGCAGGACGCCGACGCCTCGCTGCAGGTGTTGCAGGGGGCGGCCGGTTATCTGCGCAAGCTGCTGGGCCAGTCGCTGGTGATGCGCCACGTGCCGCAGTTGCATTTCCGCCAGGACCATTCGCTCGAACAGGGGGCTCGCCTGAGCGCCCTGATCGATTCCGCCGTGCGCGGTGACCGGAACGACTGATCCGGCCGCGCTCATCAGACAGAGGTAGCAGAGAATCATGGGACGACGCCGCGCCAGAGGTCGGGACGTGAACGGCATCCTGTTGCTGGACAAACCGTCGGGCATCAGCTCCAACGAGGCGCTGCAGCAGGTCAAGCGCCTCTACTTCGCTCGCAAGGCCGGTCACACCGGCAGCCTCGATCCGCTCGCCTCCGGTGTGCTGCCCATCTGCATGGGCGAGGCCACCAAGGTATCGGCCTTCCTGCTGGACGCCGACAAGCGGTACCACATGCGTTGTCAGCTGGGGATGCGTACCGCCACGGCCGATGCAGAAGGCGAGGTGCTGGAGACGCGGCCGGTGGAACACTACAGCCGCGAGCGCATCGAGGAAGTGCTGGCTGCATTCCGCGGCCGTATCGAGCAGATTCCGCCCATGTACTCGGCGCTCAAGCATCAGGGGCAACGGCTCTACAAGCTGGCGCGTCAGGGCGTCGAGGTGGAACGCGAGCCGCGGCCGGTGGAGATCTATGAACTGGAACTGAGGGATCAGGGCGAGGACTGGCTGGATATCGAGGTGCACTGTTCGAAGGGTACCTATGTGCGCACCCTGGCCGAGGACATCGGCGAGCGCCTCGGCTGCGGTGCGCACGTCTCCGCGCTGCGGCGCACGGCGGTCGGGCCCTATGACGACGGGCAGCTGGTGACCCTGGAGCAGCTGCGCAGGCTCAAGGAAGAGGACATGCCGGCCATGGACCGGCTGCTGCTGCCCATCGAGTCGGCGCTGGTGCAGTGGCCGGAGGTGGACCTGTCCACCGATGCCGCCTTCTACCTGCAGCAGGGGCAGCCGGTGCTGGTGCCGCATGCGCCCACCAGCGGCTGGGTGCGGCTGTACGAGGGCAACCGCAGTTTTCTCGGCATGGGCGAGATCCTCGACGACGGTCGCGTGGCGCCGCGGCGGCTGATGAAAGGGGCCTGAGCGGAACCGGGCCAGGCTTGCCCCTGGATTCCGGCCTTCGCGCAATGACGGGAAGGGTGGATTCCGGGGCTGGAGCAACAGCCATCCGCGTCTCTCCGGTTTCCGGGCCGTCTGCCCAGGGGCCGCGCCGCAGGCGCGGAAAAATCCCGTAGATTCCGCCTTTTCCGCGGTGCGGCTATTGAGGCGTTCAGAGTGTACGGGTAAAATACCCGCCTTTCATCTGGCCTGTTCGCTGGATGTAACCAATGGAACGATTTCCGGAGTACGAAATGGCTTTGACTACCGAACAGAAACAACAGATCGTGAGCGAATACCAGCGCGAGCCCGGTGACACCGGTTCGCCCGAAGTGCAGGTGGCACTGCTGTCGGCCAACATCCAGCAGCTGACCTCGCATTTCCAGGAACACAAGCACGACCATCATTCCCGCCAGGGACTGCTGCGCATGGTCAGCAACCGCCGCAAGCTGCTCGACTATCTCAAGAGCAAGGACATCGAGCGCTACCAGGAACTGATCGGCCGCCTCGGCCTGCGTCGTTGATCCTGTTACCAATCCTGAACGACAACCCTTCCAGACACCCAGCAAGGAATCACCAGTGAAGCCCATCAAGAGATCGTTCCAGTACGGCAAGCATATCGTCACCTTCGAAACCGGCGAGATCGCCCGCCAGGCCTCGGGCGCTGTCATGGTCGGCATGGGTGACACCGAAGTCCTGGTGACCGTGGTCGGCATGAAGCATGGGGTGGAGGGGCGTGACTTCTTCCCGCTCACGGTCGACTACCAGGAACGCACCTACGCCGCCGGCAACATCCCCGGCGGGTTCTTCCGCCGCGAGGGGCGTCCGAGCGAGAACGAGACCCTGCTGTGCCGCTTGATCGACCGTCCGATCCGGCCGCTGTTTCCCAAGGGCTTTACCAATGAGGTGCAGATCATCGCCACCGTGATGTCGCTCGATCCCGAGATCGACCCTGACATCCCGGCGCTGCTGGGTGCCTCGGCGGCCTGCGCCATTTCGGGGCTGCCGTTCAACGGCCCGGTCGGCGCCGCCCGCGTCGGCTACATCGATGGCAACTACGTGCTCAACCCGGACAAGAGCGAGCTGGAGAATTCCGAGCTGGACCTGGTGGTCGCCGGTACCTCGAAGGCCGTGCTGATGGTGGAGTCGGAAGCCAAGCAGCTGTCCGAGGACGTGATGCTGGGCTCGGTGATGTTCGGCCACGAGCACATGCAGGCCGCGATCGAGGCGATCGCCGAACTGAAAGCCGAAGTGAATCCGCAGCCCTGGGACTGGCAGCCGCCGGAAGTCAACGAGGAACTGGTGAAGGTGGTCGCCGAAGCCAGCGAGGCCGCGTTCAGCGAGGCCTACCAGATCGCCGACAAGCAGGATCGTTACGCGCGCCTGGACAGTATCCGCAGCGAGACCATCGACAAGCTGACGAGCGACGAGGAAGGCGGCTTCAGTGCCGACGAGATTCGCGGCGCCATGGAGAAGCTGGAAAAGAAGATCGTGCGCAGCCGCATCATCGAGGGCAAGCCGCGTATCGACGGCCGCGACACCAGGACGGTCCGGCCCATCAGCATTCGCACCGGCGTGCTGCCGCGTACCCATGGCTCGGCGCTGTTCACCCGCGGCGAGACCCAGGCGCTGGTGGTCACCACCCTCGGCACCGAGCGCGATGCCCAGATCATCGACGCGCTGCAGGGTTCCTACCGCGAGAACTTCATGCTGCACTACAATTTCCCGCCCTATTGCGTCGGCGAGACCGGTCGCGTGGGCAGCCCCAAGCGGCGCGAGATCGGTCATGGCCGGCTGGCCAAGCGCGGTCTGCTGGCGGTGATGCCCAAGGTGGAGGATTTCCCCTATACCATCCGCGTGGTGTCGGAGATCACCGAGTCCAACGGTTCCAGCTCCATGGCCAGTGTCTGCGGCAGCAGCCTGTCGCTGATGGACGCCGGCGTGCCGCTGTCGGCGCCGGTGGCCGGTGTCGCCATGGGACTGATCAAGGAAGGTGACGATTATGCCGTGCTGACCGACATCATGGGCGACGAGGACCACCTCGGCGACATGGACTTCAAGGTGGCCGGAACGTCCGAGGGCGTCAACGCCCTGCAGATGGATATCAAGATCGACGGCATCACCCGCGAGATCATGGAGAAGGCGCTGGAACAGGCCAGGGAAGCGCGCCTGCACATCCTCGGCGAGATGAACAAGGTCATCGACAAGCCGCGCGAGAACATGTCGGAATACGCGCCGCGCTACATCACCATGAAGATCAACCCGGACCGTATCCGCGACGTGATCGGCAAGGGCGGGGCGACCATCCGCGCGCTCACCGAGGAGACCGGCGCCAGCATCGACATCGACGACACCGGCACGGTCAAGATCGCCTCGGTCGACCAGGCCGCCGGCGAGGAATGCCGTCGCCGCATCGAGCAGCTGACGGCCGATGTCGAGGTGGGCGCGGTCTACGAAGGCAAGGTGGTCAAGCTGATGGACTTCGGTGCCTTCGTCACCATCCTGCCCGGCAAGGACGGGCTGGTCCACATCTCCCAGATCAGCGAGGAGCGCGTGGAGAAGGTCAGCGACAAGCTCTCGGAAGGGGACACCATCAAGGTCAAGGTGCTGGAGGTCGACAAGCAGGGCCGTATCCGCCTGAGCATGAAGGCGGTCGGCGAAGACTGAAGCGCTCACCCGGCTTTTCGGGCTGGCAGGAAAAAGGGGCCGCGCAGGCCCCTTTTTCGTTGCCGTGGAAGGTACTGGCCTTCAGCGCCAGGAAGCGGCCGCGCGGGTGTCGTTACCGAGGCGGTCGCGCAGCGCCCGCACCATGTCCAGGGCGGTGACGATGCCGGCGATCCTGCCGTTGCGCGTAACCAGCAGGCGATGGATGTGGCCCTTCACCATGGTGTCGGCCGCATCCTCCACCGAGGTATTCTCATCCACTTCGAAGACCATGGGGGTCATGACGTCCCGCACGCGCGTACTCAGGCCCGGATCCAGGTGAAAGGTTTCGGCGTCTTCCGGATTCATCTGCATTTCCAGTCCATGCAGGTAGTATTCGTGGGTGTCCGCCTGTTCCGCCTCGCCCTCGGTGTTGCTGTCGTGGCGGACGATGTCGGTCAGTGATACGACGCCCACCAGCCGGCCATCGACCGAAGTCACCGGTGCTCCGGATATCTGGTGATCGGTGAGGAAGCGTGCCAGTTCATCCAGGGTCCAGTCGTCGTCGACCGAGTGGACTTCCCTTTGCATGATGTCGCTTACCGTATGGGTTGTCTCGGCGTTCATTGCGTTGCCTCCCGCGTCGCGTGGATCCGCTGTGTGAATCAGGTGCAAGCATTCAGCTCAGGGAGCGTGGAGTGTGCCTCTGACCGAATCGACCGCGCCTTGAAATGGGCCGGATTTTCCGGAAAAAGCCGGCCGTTGTCTGAGCGCAGCGAGTGCAGTGCTCTATCCCCCGGGCAATTGCGGGTTCAGTTCGCTTGTCGACGTTCATGGCAAGACGCGTCTCGCAGGCAATGGCCATTCCCTTGCCAAGAGACGCAACGCCGTCCGTGGACGTCGACAAGCGAACCCGAAGGGC
>DROT01000078.1 GCA_011321775.1 Gammaproteobacteria bacterium
CACCGTCGGACACGGCAGGCACCTCCAGTCTTCATTTGCGCAATCGCATCCTCACAAACACCCGTACATACGTGCAGAGCGGGATGAGCGCAGCGAACTCCGCTGTTCTTTCCACGGTGCTGTAATCCAACGCAAAGGCGCGAAGGCGCAAAGGACGCCAAGGAGGAATGAAATAAAAAACTTCGCGTCCTTTGCGTCTTTGCGCCTTTGCGTTGCGTTTTTAGACAGCAGTTCTCCGACAGGCCATCGGTAGGATTCGCTGCGCTCACCCCACCCTACTCCGAATTCTTGGCATCGTCGCCTTCCAGCTCCGCCAGCATGGCCCGCGCCGCGGCCTGCTCGGCGCGGCGGCGGCTGCGATCCTCGCCGCGGCTGGCCCGGTCCAGCGCCGGCACCCGGCATTCGACCACGAAGCGCTGCTGGTGCGACTTGCCGCGCACGTCCAGCACCTCGTAGGCCGGCAGCTCCAGCTTGCGGGCCTGCAGGTATTCCTGCAAGCGGGTCTTGGGGTCCTTGAGCTGCGCCGCCGCCGGCAGGTGGTGCAGGCGGTCGTCGAACAGGCGTCGGATGCAGGCGCTGCAGGCCTCGAAACCGCCGTCCAGCAGGATCGCGCCGAACACCGCCTCCAGGGCGTCGGCGAGTATGGAATCGCGCCGGTGACCACCGCTCTTCAGTTCGCCGGAACCGAGTTTCAGGTACTGGCCCAGTTCCAGCCCGCGGGCGATGTCCGCCAGCGATTCGCCCTTCACCAGGCTGGCACGCAGCCGGCTGAGTTCCCCCTCGCGGGCCTCGGGGAAGGCCTCGTAGAGCGCCTGGGCAATGACGAAACCCAGCACCGCGTCACCCAGGAACTCCAGCCGCTCGTTGTTGCGGCCGCCGGCGCTGCGGTGGGTCAGGGCGGCCTGCAAGAGGCCGGGATCCCGGAACTCGTAATCCAGCGACCGGGCCAGTCGGTCGGCGGGGGCGATCAACGTATCGGGACCTTCACTTCCTTGTCGAAGCTGGCCACCACGTCGACGTTGCCCAGCATGGGTTCGCGGCGCTCGTACCTGGTGCCGATGATGAGGTAGCCTTTTTCCTTCCTGATATAGAACTTCTTGCGCGGATCGAGCTCGCGCACATCGTTGACGTCGAGGCGCCGCTGGATCAGGCTGATGATCTCGGCGCGGCTCTTGGTGGTGATACCGGGCTCGTTCTCGATCGATTCCAGCACCGACGTGACCTTGGCGTATTCGAGATACAGCGGCACCAGGCGCAGTGTGATCAGGACGAAGAAAGCGATCAGGCCAAGCACCAGCAGCCAGCCGATTGCGGTCATACCTCTCTGCTGCCGAAGACTGCGCATAGTTATCACCCCCGTCTTGGTGGTCAGTGGATAGAGTTTCCGATGCGGTCCCAGCTGATGCCTCCGCCCGCCGAGTCCCAGTTCATCCAGATCATGAACGCCCTGCCCACCAGGTTTTCGTCCGGCACGAAGCCCCAGTAGCGGCTGTCGTTGCTGTTGTCCCTGTTGTCGCCCATGACGAAGTAGTGTCCCTCCGGCACGGTCACGTCGGCCTCGACGCCACGTACGCGCGGCATCACCAGGATCTGGTGACGCACGTCGTCGAGCAGTTCCTCGCGCACGCTGGCGCCCGACATGGAGATGCCGGAACCCGTGCCGCGGTAGGTGCCCAGCGGTATCTGCGGCACCTTCCTGCCGTTGATGAACAGCGTCTTGTCGCGGTAGACGATGTGATCGCCGGGCACGCCGACGACGCGCTTGATGTAGTCGGTGGAAGGATCGCGCGGAAAGCGGAACACCACCACGTCGCCGCGCCGGGGTGCACCCAGATCCAGCACCTTGGTATTCACCACCGGCAGGCGGATGCCATAGGCATACTTGTTGACCAGGATGAAATCGCCTACCAGCAGGGTCGGCATCATGGAACCGGAGGGAATGCGGAACGGCTCGACCAGGAAGGACCGC
>DROT01000079.1 GCA_011321775.1 Gammaproteobacteria bacterium
ATCTGCTTCTCCATGGCCGCACGTTCGGCTTCCATCTGCTTGAGATAGTCGCCACGGGCGAAGGGTCCGGGCGGCGGCGTCATCGCCGCGCGGCGTTCCTGCATCGCCTTCTCCATCGCCTGGCGCTCCTGTTCCATCTGCTTCTCCATTGCCTGGCGCTGCTGCTCCATCTGCTGGAAGCCAGCGTCCCGTGCGAAGGGTGCCGGCGGCGTCATCGGTGCACGACGCTCCTGCATGGCCTTCTCCATTGCCTGGCGCTGCTGTTCCATCTGCTTCTCCATGGCCTGGCGTTCCTGTTCCATCTGCTGGAAATAGGGATCCTGGGCGAAAGGCCCGGGCGGCGGCGTCATCGGTGCACGATGCGCCTGCATGGCCTTCTCCATCGCCTGACGCTGCTGTTCCATCTGCTTTTCCCTGGCTGCGCGCTCGGCTTCCATCTGCTTGGCATAGGCATCCGATGCCAGCGGGGCGGTCGACAGGGCCACGGGCGCGCGGCGCTGCTGTTCCATGTTGCGGAACTGCTCGGCGGCCGCCTTCTGCTGTGCCGCTACCGCCTCACGCTGCGCCTTGAGCTGCTCTTCGCTCGGCGCTGGTACAGGAGCGACCGGAGCATAGCCGTAGGGCACGTAGCCATAGTAGGGATAATAGGGAGCGTAACCGCCATAGTAGCGGTCGTAATAGTCGCCATAACCGCGACCATAGCCATGACCGTAGCCATGGACACCGAAACCCATGTGGAAATCGGCATCGAAATCGCCATAGCCGTCGCCGACTCCATCCCACCAGCCGTCGTCAGCCCAGTCGTCGTAATAACCCGGTCCCCACCAGGCACTGGCGGACACCGATACAGCTGCCATGCTTGCGGCAGCAATTACCGTTGCAATTTTTTTCATGATGACCCTCTCCGACTCGTATAAGCACTGATTTGCGAGAAAACTTCTGACCACGAGTTAGAGTATTTCAGAATATGCGAATATTTACAACTACTACGAATGTTCACTTCGAACCCCGGCCCGGGGCGGAGGGCGGACTGAGCCTCTGACCGAATCGACCGCGCCTTGAAATGGGCCGGATTTTCCGGAAAAAGCCGGCCGTTGTCTGAGCGCAGCGAGTTTCGGCCGGCCCGGAAAATCCGGCCCATTTCAAGGAAACAAGCGGTCGTCTGAGGGAAGAGGCTCAGTCCGCCCTCCGCCCCGGGCCGAACAGTTATACACTCTACTAATATTCTTTACTAATCTAGTTTTAGTTATAAAACTTCATGTTGGATAATATTTATGATTATTAACTTTAGATGCTTAAATTCATTTTCTGCCGGACTCCGGATTCGGCCCCAGAAGAATGGCCACCCAGCGACTGTCCTCGTGCGAGGCCAGCGCGATCTGTATGGAGATCGTCAGCGGGACCGAGAGGAACATGCCTACCGGACCGAATACCCAGCCCCAGAACACCAGTGACAGGAACACGATCAGTGGCGACACGCCCAGCCGGTCCCCCATCCAGCGCGGTTCCAGGATGCTGCCGACGATGATGTTTACCGCCAGGTAGAGCATCGTCGTCATCAGCGCCCAGAAGAGACCCAGTTCCAGCTGGGCGATGAGGATCGCGGGCAACGCGGCGATGAAGGAACCCACGTTGGGGATGAAATTCAGCAGGAAGGCGAAGAAACCCCACAACAGCGGGAAGTCGACTCCCATCGCCGCCAGCCCCAGCGCCACCACGATTCCGGTCAGCGCCGAGGTCATCATCTTGATGGTCATGTAACGCTTGATGTTGTCGAGTACCGTCCGGCTCTGCTCCAGCGGATGCTCCGGCGTCCCCAGCGCCGCGCGCAGCTTGCCCGGGAAACTGGAGGCCTCCATCAGGATAAAGATGACCGTGAGCACGATCAGGAAGGCATTGGTCAGCACATTGCCCAGCCCTCTCAGCAAGGCGGAGGCCAGCCGCATCGCGGACGCCGGATCGACGTAGTTCAGGAAGGTGCGGTCGGAGACATCCACCCCCTTGCCGTGCAGCCAGGCGACAAAACCGGCGACTTCGGTCTGCAGACGTTCCTGGTAGTAGGGCAAGGTTTCGGTGAAATCGTCCACCGAGGTACCGACCAGGGCCGCGAGCACGAAACCGGTGGCAAGAATAGCGGCGATGACCAGCACCAGTGCCACGACCTGGGGCACCCCGCGGCGCTGCAGCCAGTTGAGATAGGGGGCACTGATGATGGCGAGGAAGCCGGCCAGCAGGAAGGGGACGATGATGGACTGGGCCGCGCGCGCCCCCGCGATGACGACCACGAACGCCGCCAGCCCGACCAGCACCCGCAAGGCGGCCGATTGTGAGGTGTCGCTGCTCATCGCTCGATCGGGATCGACCACGGTTCCTTCAGGCGCAGAAGCGAGCATGGTACCAATAGTTGCCGGTTGATCAATCCCTTGTGATCACCCTTCCCCCTCGGCAACGGTGCCGCCGGGCTCAAGAACGCCTGTGCCGCGGCCGTTATCCGGAAGTACGCCGCCCCCCGAACCCGACCGTACAAGGAACGAATACATGGCGACCAGACCCGAATTCCGGAAATTGCTCGACCAGTGCGAGGAAATGCAGCTCAGCCACCTGCGCCCGCTGGTCGAGAGAATGTTCGAGAACGCTGACGTCGCATTGCTGGACTTTGCGGAAAAGGCCGAGAACAACATGGCACAGACCCTGTTCTTCGATGCCATGAACGAGGCGCGCAAGAAACACAACGCCATCGCGCAGCAGCTGTTCCGGGAAATCAAGCGCAGCTTCAGTGAATTCCCCATCAGGCCGGAGGATCACCCCGATCAGGGAGGCGAGGCCTCCACGATGGAATCGCTGTCACTGGTCGACAACGAGGAAATGGAGACCACGGTCGCCACCTTCAACGCCGCTGCCAAGTTGTCCAGTCGCATCATGGAACAGATCTTCGCCCTCAAGCAGCGGCTCGCCGTGATCAACGGTGGCGCCACCATCGAGGAAGCCGAGATCCCGGGCGGACCCACCTGGCTCGCTGCCGCCTATCGCCACGCGGTGGCCCAGCTGGAACTGGAGAACAAGGTCAAGCTGGTGTTCATCGCCCTGTTCGACAAGTACGTCCTCAGCCAGATCGATCCCATGTTCGATGAATTCAACCGGCGTCTGATCGAGGCCGGCATTCTCCCCAACCTGCGCTACGAGGTGCGCAAGCAACCGGGCAGCGTCGAGATCGTCGAAAAGGAAGTGACCGGGGAGCCCGACTCCTACGAGCCGGAGAGTCCGGTCGATACCCGCGAGCCCATGACGGACCAGAGCCCTTCGGAACTCGGTGACGAACTGTTCGGTCGCATCTGCGAACTGATGGCGGGTCGCCGCGGCGGCAGGCCGGCCGCGGGTGGCGCTGCCAACGTCACCCCCATCCGTCCGGGCGGCGGCAGCCGGCCGGGGGCGCCCCCGGCCACCGGCCAGGGCGATCCGGCACCGGCGACCGCTGGCTCCGGGGGTGGTTCAGGCCCCACCGGCAGTGGCTATGCGGCGGCTGGTGCCGGAACGGGCGCTGCAGGCGCCACCAGCCAGCCGCTGGTCGGCCAGATCAGCAGCCTGCAATCGCGGATACAGTCGGACACCAGCGCGCTGTCGAGTACCGAGTTCATCGAGAACATCGAAATAGACACCAACCTGATCGAACGCCTGCAGCACACGCTGGAAGAGGAACGGGAGAAGATCTTCCACGGAATCGATCGCCGCCAGTTGCCGGATGCCGACAACGACGTCATCGAGCTGGTGGGCATGATGTTCGAATACATGCTGCGCGACGAGAACCTGCCCAACGTCGTCAAGGCGCTGCTCAGCCGCCTGCATACCCCCCTGCTCAAGGTGGCGGTGGTCGACAAGAGCTTCTTCACCGAGGCCGACCACCCGGCCCGCAGGCTGCTCGACAACATGACCGCCGCCGGCATCCGCTGGGTAGACGAGAGCGAGGCCGATCGTGGCATCTTCCCGAAGATGAAGGCCATCGTGGACCGGCTGCTGCTGGAATACAAGGAAGACGCGGGAATATTCGAGGAAGTGCTGGAGGAATTCGACAAGGCCGTCGAGGAATTGAACCGCCGGGCGCAGGTGGTGGAAAAACGCACCATGGAAGCAGCCAATGGTCAGGAAAAGCTGCAGGCCGCGCGCCACCAGGCCCGCAACGAGATTCTGCGCCAGCTGGAAGGCAGGACCGTGGCGAAGAGTGCCTCCGAATTCCTGCAACGGATCTGGGCGGACAAGCTGACCTTCATCCTGCTGCGCGAAAACGAAGGCGTCGAGAGCGACGCCTGGCACTCTGCGGCGGCATCGATCGGCCGCATCATCGATTCGGTCACGCCACCGGCGAACGACGGCGAACGCAAGCGGCGTCGGCAGGCACTCGCCGAGCTGCAGGACAGCCTGCGCGAACAGACCCAGTCCATGCAGCAACCCGACAAGGAAAAGCTCCTGGGCGCGCTCTTCGAGAGCCAGAAACTGGTACTCGAAGGACAGACCGAAAAGGTCGCGGTGACCACGGCACCGGAAGCTGCACCGAAACCGCAGACCGCTGACGCCGGACAACAGGACAGCGCCCTCTCCCCCGAACAGGAGGCCATGCTGGAGAAACTC
Organism: Gammaproteobacteria bacterium; assembly: GCA_011321775.1. Taxonomy (GTDB): domain Bacteria; phylum Pseudomonadota; class Gammaproteobacteria; order DSM-19610; family DSM-19610; genus Thiogranum. The sequence goes on from DROT01000079.1 coordinate 4,624, forward strand.
GAAAGCGTGCCCTTCGGGACCTGGTTCGAATTCACCCGGCCGGGCGAAGAGCGCAGGCGGGCCAAGCTCTCGTGGCGGAGCACCATCACCGAGAAGTACATGTTCGTCGACCAGATGGGGGTCAAGGCCAGCGTGATCGCCATGCACGACCTCGCGAACAGCATGCTGGATGGTTCGGTTCGCATCATCGACAACGCGAGGAAACCCTTTGTCGAACGCGCCCTGAATGCCATCCACCGCATGCTCGATCACAGCCTGGCGGAAACGGCCCACGCCTGAGGAAGGAGAGACACCATGGATACAATGCGCAAGCCGGCCACCCGTGAACAGCGTACGGCACCGCGGGTCACCATACCGGAACACCCGGAGGTGTTCGATGTCCACAGCGGCACGGCAATCGGTCAACTCGTCAATCTCTCCAGCGGCGGCCTCATGATCGCGGGCCCTGCCTGCATCGAACGGGGCTCGGTACATCAGTTCCGCATCCCCCTCCGCCAGGGGCAGGAGACGGTCGAGATTCAGCTCGGCGCCGAAGCCCTGTGGTGCGAGGACGCCCACGGTTCCGGCACCTTCTGGACCGGCCTCAATATCATCGACATCTCGCTGGAGCACCTGGCCATCGTGCGGGCGGTCACCGGCGACTGAAGCGCACCGGAGCTCGGCGCACAGCGGTTACGCGGAGCGGCCATCCCGCTCACCTTCCAGCCGCTCCCACACCGTGGAACCACCATTGGCGGCGGCAATGGCCGCCAGGCGCTCGCGGTGGGCAGCGCACTCTGCCTCGTCCGCCCGGATCACTCGCAGGCGCGGCCGGTCGGGCGCCAGGCGCCGGATGGCCTGCGGGCCGCCGGCAGAATCCTGTTCCCCTTCCCCGCTCCCCAGCGACAGCGCCACCTGGCCGCCGGTCATGGCCAGGTAGACATCGGCCAGGATCTCGGCATCGAGCAAGGCGCCGTGCAGTTCCCGGTGGGTGTTGTCGATGTCGTAGCGCCGGCACAGCGCGTCGAGACTGTTCTTCTGTCCCGGATGCAGCTTGCGCGCCATGGTGAGACTGTCGAGCACGCTGCAGAGGTCCGTCACACGACGGTCGATGCCACACAAGCCGAATTCGTGGTCGAGGAAACCGACATCGAACGGCGCGTTGTGGATCACCAGTTCCGCGCCGCGAATGTAGTCGATGAAATCCTCCACGATATCCGCAAAACGCGGCTTGTCGGCGAGAAACTCGTTGGTGATGCCGTGTACCTCGATGGCACCGGCGTCGATCTCGCGGTCCGGTTGCAGGTACTGGTGAAAATTGTTTCCGCTCAACCGGCGATCGATCATCTCCACGCAACCGATCTCGATGATGCGGTGCCCTTCGCGTGGCTCCAGGCCGGTGGTCTCGGTGTCCAGTATGATCTGTCGCATGGGCTTCCCCTACTGTTCAGAGTTGATCCCGAAGTTCATCGATGCCGCGGTTGGCCAGCTGGTCGGCGCGCTCGTTCTCCGGATGACCGCTGTGCCCCTTCACCCAGTGCCAGGAAACCTTGTGTGCCTGTACCGCGCGGTCGAGGCGCTGCCACAGGTCGGCGTTCTTCACCGGCTTGCGCGCCGCCGTCTTCCAGCCGTTCTTCTTCCAGTTCGCCAGCCACTGGGTAATGCCGTTCCTGACGTAGCTGGAGTCGGTCGTCAGGCGTACCGTGCAGGGGCGCTTGAGACTCTCCAGCGCCTGGATCGCCGCCATCAGCTCCATGCGGTTGTTGGTGGTGAGGGGCTCGCCCCCGTACAGTTCCTTCTCGTGGGAGCCATAGCGCAGCAACGCCCCCCACCCGCCCGGTCCGGGATTGCCGCGACAGGCACCGTCGGTGAAGATCTCCACGTCAGCCACGGGTGTGCAGTCCCCCCTCGCGGGTCTCGGCGACACCACCGGCGAGCAGGGCCCGCCGCGGCCGCCAGCGCGGTTTGATCGGCGTCAGGGTGGCCACCCGCTTGCGCGCCACCAGGATCCACACACCGGCCAGCAGCGGCCAGTGGCTCCGGTGCAGGCGCCTGAGCAACGCATCCCCGCTGCCCTCGCACCCCACCTGCCACGGCGGATGCGGAAAGAAGTAACGCGTATGCACGGCGTCAAAACCCAGCAGGGAAAGCCAGTCCTTCACGCGCGGCAGGCTGATGAAGCGCAGCGACCAGGGTACCTGGCCGCGCCAGCCGAACAGCAGCCGGCGCAGGCCCCACCAGCCGAAGGGATTGAAACCGAGAATGATGACGTGGCCCTCCGGTACCAGACAGCGATCGACCTCACGCAACACCTGGTGTACGTCGGTCGCATGCTCGAGCACGTGTGGCAGCAGCAGGGCGTCGATACTGTCCGACTGCAATGGCAGGCGCTCCGCCGCCCCCAGCAGGCCGGCGGGCATGCTCAACCCGTCGTCGCTGACCGTCAGTACCACCCGGTGAATGATGCGACTGGCCGCCAGCGACTCGGACTGGCAGGAAGGATCGACGACCACCAGGTGATAGCCGAAGATATCGCCCAGCACTTCGTCCAGCACCTGCTGCTCGGCCTCGGCCAGCCTTTGGCCGAGCGCGCCGGAACACCACAGGCGCAGCTCCCGCAACAACGTCCGTGGCGTCCTGCTATCTGAATCGCGTGGCATAAGAGTTTAAATCATAACGTATTTACGCATGCGCCCACAGTCCTTGACGCTGCCCGCCGCGGCTGTCAGCATAGCCGGCCACGCCACCACAAATAAACCGCCCGGGGGTAAAAAGAGCGCAACCGGGGCCGATAGGGATTTCATGGCGATTGTTCTTCGTTTACTGGCGGTCACGCTCGCACTTCTGACCGGCGCCTGCAGCACCCGGCCACCACTGGCGGATGGCGCCGGCGCCCCTCCCGCTGGCGGCGACGAAACGGCTCCCGCCAAGGGGGCGTCACCCGGCTCCCGTCCCGGACCCACCCTGCTGGCGGCCGCGCAGCCGGTGACCGGTATCCTGGTCTCGGCCTACAGTCGCCCGGAACCCGCCGACCTGTGGGCCGAACTGCGTGCGGGCTTCCGCCTCCCCGCCATCGACAATGCCCGGGTGCGCGTGCAACGCAACTGGTACGCCCGTCATCCGAAATACCTGCAACGCGTCAGCGAACGGGCGCGTCGTTATGCCTGGTACATCCACGAGGAGCTGCAGCGCCGCAACATGCCCGCGGAGATCGCACTGCTGCCCATCGTCGAGAGCGCCTACGATCCCTTCGCCTATTCCCACGGCCGCGCCGCCGGCCTGTGGCAGTTCATCCCCGGCACCGGCAAGCGTTTCGGCCTCAAACAGGACTGGTGGTACGACGGCCGCCGCGACCTGGTGGACTCCACCCGCGCCGCCCTCGACTACCTGCAATATCTGCACAAGCGTTTCCACGGCGACTGGCTGCTGGCGCTGGCCGCCTACAACTCCGGTGAAGGCACCGTGATCAAGGCGCAGCGCCGCAACCGCCGCAAGGGACGCCCGACCGGCTTCTGGCACCTCAGGCTGCCGAAGGAGACCAGCGCCTACGTACCCAAGCTGATCGCCCTCAAACAACTGGTGGCGAACCCCGAACGCTGGGGTGTGCATCTGCAGCCGGTTCCGGCCGAGCCCTATTTCGAGATCGTTCCCACCGGCGCCCAGATCGACCTGGCGGTAGCCGCCGACCTCGCCGGCATCGAACTGGAAGACCTCTACCGCCTCAACCCCGGTTTCAACCGCTGGGCCACCAGCCCCGCCGGGCCGCACCGCCTGCTGATCCCCTTCGACCGGGCCGACGACTTTCGCGAGGCCCTCGCCAAGCTGCCACCGGAAAAACGGATCAAGTGGGTACGCCACAAGGTTGGCAAGGGCGAGACCCTGAGTCACATCGCCCGGCGCTACCACACCACGGTGGCGGCACTGAAATCCGCCAACGAACTCAGGGGCAGCTCCATTCGCGTCGGCACCCACCTGCTGGTCCCGGTGTCCAGCAAGGAACAGAAGAACTACAGCCTCAGCGCCCGCGCGCGTCTGCAGCGCAAGCAGAATTACCGCCGTGGCGGACGCCGGACGCGCCACGTGGTCAGCCGCGGCGACACCTTCTGGGACCTGTCGCGGCAGTACAAGGTCAGCGTTCGCAAGCTGGCCTCGTGGAACGGCATGGCGCCGGGCGATCCCCTGCGCGTCGGCCAGAAACTGGTGATATGGACGCGGGAACCGGTATCCGCCAACCCGGGCGCACGCACCCGAGCCCTCTACTACGAGGTCCGCAAGGGCGACTCCCTGTCACGCATCTCCAGCCGCTTCAAGGTCTCGGTGGCCGACCTGCGGCGCTGGAACCACCTGCCCCGCGGGCGCTACCTGAAACCCGGCCAGAAGCTCAAGCTGTACGTGGACGTGACCCGCCAGACCGGTATCTGAGCCGGGCATTCACGTCCGCCCCCAATGCACGTGCAAGGGTGCCTGTTGCAACTCGTGGACGACTTCGTCGATCCCCTGGGGACGCATCAGGTGGGGGTAGCGTTCCCAGCCGCCATCGGCGCGCGGCCAGAACAGCTGCCAGCCTCCTTCACGGTGACACAGGCGCACCAGCGGCGTCCCGTCGCGGGCGTTCAGCCACAGCTCGTCGTCCCGGAGCGTTATGGCCAGTCGGTGTGCGGGCGCCGCGAGACGGTTGTAGTCGGCGCAGAAGCGCTCCAGCGCCTTGCGCGCACGCTGCAGTTCCAGCAGCGCCACACTCATTGCCCCTCCTCCCCGACGCGTCGCGCACGCCAGCGCTGCTGCACCCGGTAGAGAAATTGCTCGCGCAAGCCGGGATCGGCCAGCTGGCGTTCGTCGATCAGCGGCAACTGCCCCAGGCATTCGCGGATCACGGCCGTGAACAGACCGCTGCCGCTGCGCAGCCGGTCTCCGCGCTGGTCGTACACCGGTGTATCCGACAGTCCGCAGCTGGGCGAGCGGCTCTTGCAGATCCAGCCGTCCACGCCCGCCAGAAGTTCGAGCTGCTGGTGTGCGAACGCCAGCAACGCCCGCGTCGGATCCAGCTCGGGCCGGCGCACGCCCAGCGCATGGGTGAGGCCGTCGATATCGACCAGCTGGATCGGCGCCCGCGGCACACCCAGCCCGATGGCCGTCTCCGGGCACAGCGGCAGCCAGCGAAACTGTCGCGCCAGGGTTTCGGTGATGAAGGGATCGCGCTTGTCACCACCATCGTAGCGCACCCGCTCTCCCAGCAGACAGCTGCTGATCGCCACCAGCGGACGCTGCCCGTGCCCGGCCTCCGCCGTGACTGCCATGCAGGCTCAGTCCGGCGCGCCCAGGGCGCGGGCACGTTCCAGGCAACCGGCCAGCCGATCCTGCTCCGCCGCACCGTCGCCCACCCACCCCTGCAGGTTGGTCTCGATCAGCCGTGCCAGCGCCTCGACGTGATCCGGGCGGTCGTTGAGCGCGGCGATATAGCGGTACTCGCGGCCGCCGTTGGCCAGAAACAGCTCGCGGTCCTGCTGCGCGATCTCTTCTAGCGTCTCCAGGCAATCGGCGCTGAATCCCGGGCAGATGACGTCCACGGATTCGATGCCCTGCCTGGCCCAGCTGCGCAGGGTGTAGTCGGTATAGGGCTGCAGCCACTCCTCGCGCCCGAAGCGCGACTGGAAGGTCAGCTGCCACTGCCCCTCCTCCAGTCCCAGCTTCTCTGCCAGCAGGCGCGCCGTCTTCTGGCAGGCGCAGTAGTAGGGATCACCGGCGGCGAAGTAGCGCCGCGGTATGCCATGAAAGGACATCAGCAGACGCTGCGCACGTCCGTGCTGCTGCCAGTGTTCGCGCACGCTGTTGGCGAGCGCCTCGATATACGCCGGCCGGTCGTGGTAACAGAGCACGAAACGCAACTCCGGCAACCAGCGCCACTGCTGCAACACCCGCGTCACCTCGTCGAATACCGAAGCCGTGGTGGTCGCGGAATACTGTGGATACAGCGGCAGCACCAGCAGCCGGCGCATCCCCTGGCGCCGCAGCCCGTCCAGCGCGCGCTCGATCGACGGCTGTCCGTAGCGCATGGCCAGCGCCGTCACCACCCGTCCGCCGATCCTCGCCTCCAGTAGCCGCTGCAGCGCCGCCTGCAGATGCTCGCCGATGACCAGCAGCGGTGAACCTTCCTCGCTCCAGATACTGCGGTAGGCACGCGCCAGCCGTGCCGGCCGCAACCGCAGGATGGCGCCGTGCAGGATCGTCCACCACAGTGGCCGCGGCATCTCCACCAGCCGCGGATCCCACAGGAACTCGGCCAGGTAACGGCGCACGGCCGCGGTGTCCGGGGATTCGGGGGTGCCGAGGTTGACCAGCAGCACGCCGGTGCAGGGCGGCGCATCGTGGCGGAACTCGGATTCATCCTGGTAGCGTGACATCGATTCGGGGCCAGAGGGTGGGTGGAGACCGGAACGGGAAATGATAGCAAAGTCAGTCGATCAGTTTCGCCACCACTGCCCGCAGGGCATTCAGGGCCGCAACGCGACCCTCGAGGGCGGTGCGCCGGACACACTCCTGCCAGTCCTGGTGCTGCAGCACCCGGGCGATCAGCAACTCGAGCTGCACCGGTTCGAGGCGCTGCACCGCCGCCCCGGTGGTGAGCGCGTGCAACGCCAGGCGCCACAGGGAACCGAGGCACACCTCGGCCAGCCGTTGCTCGTGGGCGAAGGCGTGCAGGTCGTGCAGGTCGTCCTCGTCCGGCGCCGCGAACTCCCGCGTGGACGCCAGCAGGCGCCAGACCAGGGCACTCTCCAGCTGGCTCAGGCTGTCTCCCAACTGCCAGGGAAACTGCGCCAGGAAACGCTGCAGGGCGCGCGCGCGCAGTCGTTCCCCGGCCCCGTCGAGCGCTTCCAGCATCACCACCGAATGGGCGCCGCTGGCGGCGCCGCGCTGGATGCTGACGCGTACCGGCGTCCAGCCCTGGCGATTCCAGAAATCCAGCAGTTCGGGCGTGGCGCCGAAACTGCTGCCGAGATAGTCGAAACCCTCCTGCCGCGCGCGGGTGCGTATCGCCTGCACCAGCCGCGTACCCAGCCCCCGCCCCTGCACCGCCGGATGCACGGCGATGCGCATGATGCGCGCGGCGCGCAGCCGTGGCGCTTCCCGCAGGCCCTGGTGGGCCGCCAGCGTCTCCGGTAACAGGTGCCCGTGGGGGCGCACCCGCCCGGACCAGATGGCCGCCGCGGTATCCTGGTCGAAGCCGCCTTCGGCGGCCATCAGCGCGGTGGCCGCGACGTGGCCGCCGGCGCGCACCACCCACACCGACAGGTTGGGACCGTCCAGCAGATGACGCAGGTCCAGCGGGCGGGTGCGGTAGTGCGCCAGCACCAGCAGGCCGAACAGTTCCGACAGCGTCCCCTCGTCCTCTGCCAGTCGGTCGCGGTCGAGCCGCTCGAGTGGCCATGCTTCGGGACTGCCCTGCTGCAGGGCCTCGTCGGGGGCGGCTTCCGCGTCCAGCAGCAGCATGCGGAACACCAGCCGTTCCAGCGGGTCGTCCGCGGCCCAGCGGATGGGCGTGCTCAGGCGGATGGATTTCCAGCTGTTGCTGCAGGCGTCGAGGGTACGGCTGAAGCGCACCGCGAAACCGCGGCCGGTGCCCTCGTAACCGTGCACCGTGGTGGCGAAGGCGATGCGCGCATAGCGTCTCAGCAGGGTCTCCAGCAGGGGCGCCGGAATGGCCGCCGCCTCGTCGACCAGCACCATGTCGGCCTCCGGCAGCTCGCGCGCGAGCTCGTCCGGCGCCACGAACTCCAATCCGGCGGCGAACTCGCCGGCAAGTTCGCGCGCGTGCCGCATCACCGCCTCGACCGACTCGCGCCGCGGCCCGGTCAACAGGATACGCCGCCGCCCCAGCTGCAGCAGGCGGGCCGCGGCGATACCGAAGGCCGCCGACTTGCCGCGGCCGCGGTCCGAGATCAGCACCACCGGCCGGCGGCGATGACCGGTGGCGACATGGATCACCGCTTCCACCGCCTGCTTCTGGTCGGGCGTACGATACGGCGCCTCGACTTCCACCGATGCCGGTGGCGGTGCCGGGCGCGCCGGCGGCATGCGCATTACCCCACCCGGCTCGCACAGCATGACCTCGGGGTCCTCGCGGATGACCCGGCACAGGCGCGCCAGGAAACGCCCGCTCAGCTGTTCCGGCTTCCACGGGGCGACGGTGATGCGGCGGTTCTCGGGGTCGTCGAAGGCGGGCCAGTCGGCAAAGGGCGGCGTCAGCAGCAACAGCAGGCCACCGGCGCGCAGCGTCCCGCTGAGGGCGCCGAAGGCGTCGGGGTCGAACCCCGCCCAGGCGTCGAATACCAGGGCGTCGAGTTCGCTGCCGAGCAGCTTCATCGCCGCCGCACCCTGGCTGGCGGGCTCTGCGCCGGGCGCTGCCTCGCTGAACCAGTGCCGGTGCGCGGGCTGCAGGGATTCCAGTACCTGCTGCGCCATCGCCACGCCCCAGTCGCGGGCACCGGCCAGCACCGCCGCGCGCCGCTGACGGTGACGCCGCGCCTCGGCGGCCAGCTGCAGGATCTGCTCCATCATCGGCCGGCTACAGACGGATCAGCGCTTGCGGCGACGGCGTGGCGGAATATGCAGGGCGCGCCCGTGCACCGCCAGCGCGGCCTCGTGGAGACTCTCGGACAGCGTCGGATGGGCGAACATGGTCAGTGCCAGGTCTTCGGCACTGCCGCCGAGTTCCATGGCGATCACCGCCTCGGCCACCAGTTCGCCGCACTGGGGACCGATCATGTGCACGCCGCGGATGCGATCGCTGCCGGCCTCTGCCAGCACCTTGATGAAACCGCCGCTCTCACCCAGCGCCCGCGCCCGGCCGGAGGCCGCGAAGGGAAACACACCGCTGCGGTAGTCCGTGCCGGCGGCGCGCAGCGACTGTTCGCTCTCGCCCACCCAGGCGATCTCCGGGTGGGTATAGATCACCGAGGGGATGGTGTCGTAGTTGACACGGGCGGCGTGGCCGGCGATCAGCTCCGCCACCATGACGCCCTCTTCGGAGCCCTTGTGCGCCAGCATCGGGCCGCGTACGGCATCACCGATGGCATAGACGCCGGGGAGGTTGGTACGGCACTGCTCGTCGACGTGGATCAGCCCCCACTCGTCCAGCAGCAGCCGGGCCTCCTCGTCCGCCAGGCCGTCGGTATTGGGACGGCGCCCGACCGCCACGATCAGGCGGTCGAAGCGCGCCTGCTGTTCGCCCTCGCCATCCTCGTAGCGGACTTCCACCGTCCGGCCCTTCACACGGCAGCCGGTCACCCGGCTGGCGAGGCGGATGTCCAGGCCCTGGGCGCCATAGATGCGCAACGCCTCCTTCGCGACCTGCTCGTCGACCATGGGCAGGAAGCTGTCCTGTGCTTCCAGCAGGGTCACGGTCTCGGCCCCCAGGCGGCGCCACACGCTGCCCAGCTCCAGGCCGATGACACCGGCGCCGATGATGCCGAGGCGTTTCGGCACCCGCTCGAAGGCCAGCGCGCCGGCGGAATCGACCACCAGTTCGCCCTGCAGTGGCGCCTGTTTGAGTTCCATGGAGGAGGAACCCGGCGCCAGAATGACGTGGGCGGCCTCGAGCGTTCGCGCCTGCTCGCGGCCCGCTTCGCGGACGCGCACGCGGCGGCCGGCCAGCAACTGGCCGCGGCCGGCGATCCAGTGCACGCCATTGGCCTTGAACAGCTGCTCGATGCCGCGCGTGAGGTCGCCGACGATGCCGTCCTTGCGCGCCATCATGGCGCCCAGGTCGAGCTTGACCGCGCCCACGCGCACGCCATGGGATGCAAGGCCGTCGCAGGCGCGGGCATAGTGTTCCGAGGATTCCAGCAGCGCCTTGGAAGGGATGCAGCCGGCGTTGAGACAGGTACCACCGAGCACGGCGCGGCCGTCGGGCGCGGTCCACTCGTCGACACACACGGTCTTCAGCCGCAGCTGTGCGCAGCGGATGGCGGCCACGTAGCCGGCCGGTCCGCCCCCGATGACCACCACATCGTATCGATCGCTCATGGGTTCAGACTCCCAGCAGCAGGCGCGCGGGGTCTTCCAGCACGTCCTTGACGGTGACCAGGAACTGTACCGCCTCGCGGCCGTCCACCAGCCGGTGGTCGTAGGACAGGGCGACGTTCATCATCGGCCGGATCACCACCTCCCCGTTCTCGGCCACCGGGCGCTCCTGGATCTTGTGCATCCCCAGGATGCCGGACTGGGGCGGGTTGAGGATGGGCGTGGACAGCAGCGAACCGAACACGCCGCCGTTGGTGATGGTAAAGGTGCCGCCGGTCAGTTCGTCCATGTCGAGGCGGCCATCGCGCGCCCGCGTGGCGAGTTCGGTGATGCGCGCCTCGATGTCGGCCATGCCCAGGCGGTCGGCGTCGCGCAGGATGGGCACCACCAGCCCGCGCGGCGTCGATACGGCGACGCCGATGTCGAAGAAGCCATGGTAGACGACGTCGTTGCCATCGATGGAAGCGTTGAGCTCCGGGAAGCGCTGCAGCCCCTCGATGACCGCCTTCACGAAGAAGGACATGAAGCCGAGCTTGACGCCGTGCATCTGTTCGAAGCGCTCGCGGTAGCGGGCGCGCAGCTCCATGACCGGCTGCATGTTGATCTCGTTGAAGGTGGTGAGGATGGCGGCATTGTGCTGCGCCTCCAGCAGGCGCTCGGCGATGCGCGCGCGCAGGCGGGTCATGGGCACCCGCTTCTCCGGCCGCTCACCGGGGGGCAGGGATGCCGCGAGCGGTTCGTCGGCTGCAGGTGCCGGCTCCGGGCTCGCGACCGGCGGCTCGCCGCCACGGGCCGCGGCCGGCGGCTCCATGGCCCGCAGCACGTCTTCCTTGAGGATGCGCCCGCCGCTGCCGGAACCTTCGATGGCGTGGATGTCCAGGCCGTGCTCCTCGATCAGACGCCGGGCCGAAGGCGTGGCGAAAGGTTCGGCGCCCGACTGCTTGGTCGCGCCGGCATCGCCCTGCGCCCCGGTGGGCGCCGCGCCCTCGCCGTCATCGTCGCCGATGCGGCCGATCGGCTGCCCGGCCACCACCACCGAGCCTTCGGGCTCCAGGATCTCCTCGAGTACGCCGTCGCGCGGTGCCGGCACCTCGAACACCACCTTGTCGGTCTCGATGTCGACCAGCGGTTCGTCACGCTTCACCCGCTCGCCCGGCTTGTGATTCCAGCTGAGGATGGTGCCGTCGGTGACCGATTCCGGAAAGCCCGGTACCTTGAGTTCGATGGACATGTGGTTTCCCTTTGTCGTTATTCCGCCTGTGGTGACAGCCCGAGCGCCTGCGCCACCAGCGCCCGCTGCTGCTCGAGATGCAGCCATACATAGCCCGGCGCCGGCGCCGCCGAGAACGGTCGCCCGGCATACTCCAGCGCCTCCGGCCGCGGCAGCGATTCGCAGATGTTGTGGCGACTGGAGAACCAGGCACCCTGGTTCTGCGGTTCCTCCTGGCACCAGACGAATTCGGACGCCGCCGGATAGGCCTCCAGCAACTGCCGCAGCTGCACCCGCGGAAAGGGGTACAGGCGTTCGATGCGGATGATGGCGACGTCCTCGATACCTTCTTCGCGGCGCTTCTCCAGCAGCTCGTAGTAGACCTTGCCGCTGCACATCACCACGCGCCGCACCCGGCGGCTGTCGAGCGCGTCGATCTCGCCGATCAAGGGCTGGAACTGGCCCTGCGCCAGTTCCTCCAGGCTGCTGACCGCGAGGCGGTGACGCAGCAGGCTCTTGGGTGTCATCACGATCAGCGGCTTGCGGCATTCGAGCAGCACCTGGCGCCGCAGCAGGTGAAAGATCTGCGCCGGCGTGGTCGGGACGCACACCTGCATGTTGTGCTCGGCGCACAGCTGCAGGTAGCGCTCCAGGCGCGCCGAGGAGTGTTCGGGGCCCTGGCCCTCCATGCCGTGCGGCAGGAACATCACCAGGCCCGAGAGACGGTTCCACTTCTGCTCGCCGGCGCTGATGAACTGGTCGATCACCACCTGGGCGTTGTTGGCGAAGTCGCCGAACTGCGCTTCCCAGATCACCAGGGTACCGGGGTCGGTGGTCGAGTAGCCGTACTCGAAGGCCAGCACGGCCTCTTCCGACAGCAGCGAGTTGATCACCAGGAAGCTGGCCTGCTGCTCGCCGAGATTGCGCAAGGGCACGTACAGTTCGCCGTCGCGCTGGTTGTGCAACACCGCGTGGCGATGGAAGAAGGTGCCGCGACCGCTGTCCTGGCCCGACAGCCGCACCGCGACTCCCTGGCTGACCAGCGAGGCGTAGGCGCTGGTCTCGGCGAAGCCCCAGTCGAGCGGCAGCGCACCGGCCGCCATCTTGCGGCGGTTGTCCATGATCTTGGCGACGTTGGCATTGAGTTCGAAGCCGTCCGGCAGGCGCAGCAGGCGCTGCCACAGTTCGCGGATACGCGCCAGCGGCACGGCGGTATCCAGATCGGCGGTGCAGGCCTGTTGCAGGTAAGGTTCCCAGTTCACCGCCCAGGGGTAGCGGGCCTCCGAGGGCGGCACCAGTTCATCCACCACGGACACGCCCGCGTCGAGACGGGCGCGGTAGTCGTCGAGCATCTGCCCGGCGTCCTCCGCACTGCACACGCCCTGCTCCGCCAGCGCGCTCGCGTACAGGGCGCGGGTAGTCGGGTGACGGCGGATGGCCTGGTACATCAACGGCTGGGTGGCGGTGGGCTCGTCGGCCTCGCTGTGGCCGTGGCGGCGGTAGCACACCAGGTCGATGACCACGTCCTTGTGAAAGGTCATGCGGTAGTCCAGCGCCAGCCGGGTGATCCGCAACACCGCCTCCGGGTCGTCGCCGTTGACGTGGAAGATGGGGGCATCGACCATCTTGGCGATGTCGGTGCAGTAGAGGCTGGAACGGGCGTCGCGGACGTAGCTGGTGGTGAAGCCGATCTGGTTGTTCACCACCACGTGCACCGTTCCCTTGGTGGAGAAACCGCGCGACTGCGACATGTTGAAGGTCTCCATCACCACGCCCTGGCCGGCGAAGGCGGCGTCGCCGTGGATCAGGATGGGCACCACCGCGCTGCCCTGCTCGTCGCCGCTACGCTGCTGGCGGGCGCGCGCCGAGCCCTCGACCACCGGGCCGACGATTTCCAGGTGCGAGGGATTGAAGGCCAGGTTGACGTGCACCAGCCCCTTCGACGTGCGAATGTCCGAGGAGAAACCCTGGTGATACTTGACGTCGCCGGACCCGTTGGCCGACTGTCCCGCCTTGCCCTCGAATTCCTGGAACAGTTCCGCCGCCGTCTTGCCGACGATATTGATGAGCACGTTGAGGCGGCCGCGGTGCGCCATGCCGATGACCACTTCGCGCACGCCCTGCTCGCCACCCCGCTGGATCAGTTCGTCGAGCAGCGGGATCAGGCTGTCACCGCCCTCCAGCGAGAAACGTTTCTGGCCCACGTAACGGGTATGCAGATAGCGCTCCAGCCCCTCGGCCGCCGTGAGGCGTTGCAGGATGCGGCGTTTATCGGCCGCACCGAAGTGCAGCCGGCCGGGCACGCCTTCGATGCGCTGCTGGATCCAGCGTTTCTCACCGGTCTCGCGGATGTGCATGTATTCGCAACCGACGGTGCCGCAGTAGATGCGCCGCAACTCGGCGAGGATGTCGCGCAGCGGCGCGCGCTCCAGCGCCGCCAGCGAACCGCTGTCGAACTCGGTATCGAGGTCGGCCGCACCCAGACCGTGGTACGCGGGATCCAGCTCCTGCAGCTCGGGCAGCTCGCGCAGCCGCAGGGGGTCGATGTCGGCAACCTGGTGGCCACGGAAGCGATAGGCGTTGATGAGCTGCAGGACGTGAACCTGCTTCTCCTGGTAGCGCGCGTCGACCGCCGCTCCCGCGGAGCGCGGCTGCCGGGCGAGGTGGCGGAAGGCTTCGCGAACCGCCGAATGGATGGCCTCACCCCCTTGTCCCCGCCGCTGCGGCAGGCTGTCGAAGAAGCGACGCCAGCGCGGCGGAACCGCCTCGGGGTCGTTGAGGAAGCGTTCGTAGAGGTCCTCCACCCAGGCGGCATTGTGGCCGGCCAGCTGCGAGCTGTCCCAGAGTTCCAGCAATCCGTTGTGCCTGGTCATGTCGTCCATCACGCGCGTCTTCCCGACCCGGCCCCCGCCGGGTTAATAATTATAGGCAATTGTTGCGCCAACACCCTGATATTGCGCGCCAAACGCTTCCTGCCCGCCTCGACCCCCGCATTCCTGCTGCCGCGGCTGCCGTTGCCGGCTGCGGCCGCCTCGATGTTGACGCCTTCGTTCCCTTGGACCGCCGCATCGACGGAATTTCGTCACCGACATGGTAGGCTCTGCAGGCACCATGGCCAGCGCCCGTTTCCGATTCTATGCCGAGCTGAACGATTTCCTGCCGCCCGAACGGCGCCAGGTCGAGTTCGAGCACCGTTTCGAGCGCCGCAGTTCCATCAAGGACATGATCGAATCCCTCGGCGTCCCGCACCCGGAGGTCGAGCTGATCCTGGTCAACGGACGTTCCGTCGATTTCTCCTACATCGTCCGGGACGGCGACCGCATCAGTGTCTACCCGGTATTCGAACGCCTGGACGTCAGTCCGCGCCTCAGACTGCGCCCCGAGCCGCTGCGCGATCCGCGCTTCGTGGTCGACTGCAACCTCGGCCGGCTGGCCCGCTACCTGCGTCTGCTCGGCTTCGACTGCCTCTACCGCAACGATTACAGTGACGACGACGTGGCCACCATCAGCCAGCAGCAGCACCGCATCGTGCTGACGCGCGACCGGCGGCTGCTGCACCGCCGGATCATCGACCACGGCCTGTTCGTGCGCTCGGACAGGCCGAAGGAACAGGTGCGCGAAGTGCTCAAGCGCCTCGACCTGTACCGCCTGGCGCGGCCCCTGAGTCGCTGTACCCGTTGCAATGGCCGGCTGCAACGGGTCCGCAAGGCGCGCGTGGACGCGCAGCTGGAGCCGAAGACCCGCCTCTACTACGACGACTTCCTGCAGTGCGAGGACTGTGGCCAGGTGTACTGGGCGGGCAGCCACCACCGCCGCCTCGGCGCCCTGATCGAGGAGCTGCTGACCCCGCCGCCCGAATGAGTATGGTACGCTTCCGCGCACACAGGGACAGGAACCCCCGGCACCACCGATGAGCAAGGCAGAGACAACCATCCGCGGCCTGCTGGAACTGGCCGAGATCGAGATCGACGGCAGTCAGCCGCGTGACCTGCAGGTCAACGACCCGGCGTTCTACCAGCGCGTGCTGAGCGGCGGGCCGCTGGGCCTGGGAGAGGCCTACATGGACGGCCTGTGGGACTGCGAGGCGCTGGACGAGTTCATCTACCAGGTGCTGCGCGCCGACCTCGAGCACAGTATCTCGCCACTGAAACTGC
>DROT01000080.1 GCA_011321775.1 Gammaproteobacteria bacterium
AGGGCGGTTTCGAGCTGAGCGTGCAACCGGAGATCCTGCTGGTGGCACCCGACAGCGTCGCGGTGCTGCGCGAGGACACGGGCGAGCCCCTGCCCCGGACCGGTGAGCACGTCTGGGGGCTGACGCTGCCGGCGACGCTGGCCGGCCAGCCCTTTGGCGTGACGGTGAAGGCCAGGCGCCTTCAGGGCAAGACGGTGGAGGCGTCCTACACGGTCATGCTGCCCGGCGCGGTGGCGACGCACCCGGCCGGCGACGCCGATGGCCATGGCGCTGCAGCAACGGCAGCCGAACATCTCCCGCCGGCGACTGAAACCAAGAACGATCATGCCGCGGTGCCAGAGTCCGAAGCGCCCACAACCGAGGCGGTCCATTCCATCGAAGCCGATGAAACGGCAGGCACCGACTGGACCCGGATCCTGATGCTGACCCTGATCATCAATCTGGTCCTGGCCGTGGCGGGCCTTGGCGGCTGGCTGCTGTGGAAGCGCCTGCGCCGGCGCGGGCAGGCCGAGGACGAACTGGCAATGCAGCTGTGAGCGCCTGGCTGACCAGCGTGCTCATCACGGCCGCCGAAATCGGGTTGGTGGTGAGCATCGCCTTTGTCGTCCTGCTGCACCTGCAGGCACGTGCCCGCCGGGCCGACCGGGTCCGGACCATGCAGCTGGCGAAGCGCCTGAAGAAGAGCGAGAGCGATCACGAAAGCGCCATTCTCAGGGCGCTGACGGAGGTCTACGGCCTGTCGAAAACCGATGCCGGCGACAAGGCGAGGGAGCTGATCGACCATGAGAAATCCCTCTATCGCAAGGTGATGGGCATGTTCCTGGGGCGCGACCGCACCGGCATCGGTCGCTTCGACGATGATTTGCGCACCCTGCTGCGGGCCTGGCGCAGCCTCAGCGAAGGTGATCCGGAAGCGGAAGACAAGAACCCGCCGCCGGGCTCGCCGGTGCGCCTGCGCGAGGAGAACCGCCGCCTGCGGGCGCAGGTGGAAAGACTCGAGGCCGATCTCGCCGAGGCGCTGGCGACCATGGAGAACATGCTGGCCGAATACGCCTCCATGTATGAAGGCGGCCATGCCGAGGGCGAACAGCGCATGCAGGACGAGATGGCCCGCCTGCGCAAGGCACTGGCCGCCAACGAGCCGGCAACGTCATCGCCGGCTGTCGAGGATCCCCTGGCCGATTACGAAATTCCGGAACTCAACGAGGTGGTGGGGAAGAAGCGGTGAGACAAGATTATGGGTGGCTGGTAACGGGTGGCTGGTAGCTGGGAAAACCGTTCACGCTATTACCAGTTACCAGTTACCAGTTACCAGTTACCAGTTACCAGTTACCAGTTACCAGCAACCCGCTACCGTTCTATCTATCGCGGCTGAGCGCCGCTCCTACAGGTAATCCGAAAACGGTTGCGGCAACGGTTTAACCGGCTACCTGTCCCCAGCCACCCGCTACCGCATATCCACCGGCAGACAGAACCAGAAGGTGCAGCCCTTGCCGGGGTTGTTGCGCACGCCAATCTCACCGCCGTGCAGCTCCACGATGTGCTTGCAGATGGCCAGACCGAGGCCGGTACTGGTCTCGCCACCGGTGGGGCGGTTGCTGAGACGGGCGTAGCGGGTGAAGACCTTGTCCATGTCGGCATCGGTGAGTCCCGGTCCTTCGTCACTGACCTGGCAGCAGACCTGGTTGCCGGTGTGGCGCGTGTGGATGGTGACCTCGCTGCCGGGGGGCGCGTACTTGATGGCATTGTCGACCAGGTTGTTGATGACCTGGGTGATGCGGGTGTCGTCGGCCTGGATCTCCGGCAGGTGTTCGTCCAGTCGGGTGTGCAGGCGGATCTGCTTGCGCTCGGCATAGGCGCGATTGCTGGTGAC
>DROT01000081.1 GCA_011321775.1 Gammaproteobacteria bacterium
CCGGTGAACGAGATCGCCCTGCTCAACATCGGTTCGCGTCCCAGTCACCGCAAGCAGCAGGATCGCTCCATGGCCTCCATCCGTGCCATTCCCTGGGTGTTCGGCTGGGCGCAGTCGCGGCATACGCTGCCGGCCTGGTACGGCATCGGCAGCGCCCTGCAGGCCTTCGCCGCCCAGGGCGACGAGTACCTCGACAAGTTGCGCGACACCTACCGCCACTGGCCCTATTTCCGCGCCATGCTCAGCAACACCCAGATGTCGCTGGCCAAGGCGGAAATGGATATCGCCCGCGAATATGCCTCGCTGGTCGAGGATCAGGAGGTGGCCAGGCGCGTCTACGAGCGTATCCGCGCGGAACACGACCGCACCCTGGAGATGGTCCGTCAGGTTGCCGGGGTCTGCTGCCTGCTGGAGGAAAACCCGACGCTGGCACTGTCACTGTCGCGCCGCGATCCCTATCTCGACCCCCTCAACCACATCCAGGTCAAGCTGCTCGCCCGCACCCGCAATGCGGAGCTGGAGGAAAGCGAACGCGAACGCTGGATGGAGCCCCTGCTGCGCTCCATCAATGCGATCGCCAGCGGCATGCGCAATACCGGCTGAAAAGACCGCCCAGGAGCCTGTCCGAGTAATGGGGGCCGTAGCGAGAGCGTGGCACAGCGAGGCGATTTTTGCGATCGTTTGAGGCGCATAGTGAGGACTATGCGACGAAAAGGATCGCGAAAAGCGGCCGCTGTGCTGCGCTCGCAGCAGGTCCATCATTACTCGGACAGGCTCCTAGGAGCGTTTCCCCAACGCTTCCAGCATTTGCCCCTCGGTGACGGGGTATACCAGCACCCGGTGCAAGGGGAAACGGCTGCGCAGCCTGTCGACATACTGCAACTCCTCTTTCTGCACCAGTACGATGACGCGCGCAGCCGGCGAGTATTTCTGCAGGCTTGAAAGCAGTACATCGAGGTTGCAGACATTCGCGCCGGCATAATTGTTGCCATAGCCGAAGACGAAATCGGCCACCAGGTAGTCCGGCCTGTGTTTTCGCAACTGCTTGATGGCATCCCGAACCGACTTTGGCTTCAGTTCCCGTATCCCGGCGCGGACGTAGAGTCCGGAAAAATTCGGATGCTGTGGCGACTCGATGATGGAAAACAGGAGTTCCCCGGCCATTCATTTTCCCTCTGCCGACAGTTCAGTCACGCCGTTCGCGGAAAAAATCGCGCAGCACGGTGGCACATTCGCTTTCGAGGATGCCGCCGCTGACTTCGACACGGTGATTGAGACCGCGGGTCTCGAAAGCCTTGGCAGTGCTGTCGACCGCACCGCGTTTCGGGTCCGTCGCACCGAACACCAGGCGCGCGATACGCGCATGCACCATGGCGCCGGCGCACATCAGGCAGGGCTCGAGGGTGACATAGAGCGTGGCACCGCTCAGGCGATAGTTGCCGCGACGCCGGCCGGCGTCGCGCAGGGCGACGATCTCCGCATGAGCGGTGGGATCGCTGGTCGCAATCGGCTGGTTCCAGCCTTCACCGATGATCTCTCCCTCGTGTACGATGACACAACCCACCGGCACCTCTCCCTGGTCCGCCGCCCGTCGAGCCAGCGTCAGGGCATACTGCATCCAGCGCACGTCATTGGCCTCGGACATCAGGGGTTCCTTATTAACCCGGCCGGTAAAGACACTGCGGTCTCGCCTGCACCGATCTCGCTGCCAGGGACAGCCGCCGGCGCCCCCCGCTGATGATCACCGGTCGGCGATGCCGACATGTCGAAACCGACGCCGGCACCGACGGTGATTATCACCCAGGCCAGCGGCCACTGCCAGTTGCCCCCGCTCCGCAGCGCCGCTACCAGTGCCAGACCAGGGGCACGATGGCAACCGTGAGGACACCCGCCACCAGCGTCAGCGGCCCGCCGAAGATCAGGTAGTCCCGGAACCGGTAACCCCCCGGACCGTAGACCATCAGGTTGGTCTGGTAGCCGATGGGGGTGGCAAAGCTTGCAGAGGCCGCCACCATGACGGTGACCGCAAACGGGAGGAAGCTGATACCCAGACCTTCGGCGGTAGACAGGGCGATGGGGAACATGATCACGGCGGCCGCGTTGTTGGTCGCAACGGCGCTGAACAGGGCCGTCGTGGCAAACACCAGGGCCAGTGCCAGCCAGGGCACGCCCCCGGAAAATGACAGGATCCACTGCGCCATGGCGGCGGCGGCCCCGGAATTCTGCAGGGCCGCGGCGATGCCGAAGGAAGCGGCGATCACCACCAGCACCTGCCAGTCCACGGCGCGGCGCGCAATGCGGCCGCTGGTACAGCGGGTGATGATCATCAACCCCGCCGCCAGCATGGCGGCCTTGAGCATGCTGAGCCAGCCCAGCGCAACCACGACCACCATGCCAGCGAGGATCGTCAGCGCCAGCGGTGCACGCTCGTGACGCGCGGCGCGCATTTCGTGCAGGCTGCTGACCAGAAAGAAGTCGCGCGAGTTGTGATTCTGCTCGAAAAACGAAGGGTGCGACACCATCAGCAGGGTATCACCGGCACGCAGCTTGATATCACCCACCTTCTGGTGGATCTTCCTGCCATTGCGTGCCACGGCGATAATGGCGGCATTGTAGAGATTGCGAAAACGACCTTCGCGCACCGTCTTGCCGACCACGGGCGAGGTATTGGAGATCACCGCCTCGGCGAGGCAGCGCTCTTCGCGAGGGGAGTCCAGCTTGAATACCTGGCTGGTGGCCGGCTTGAGCCCCGGAATACGCTGCAGGTCGATGACCGAGTCGACGATACCGGCAAACACCAGGTGGTCGCCGCCCCGCAGCCGTTCGTGCGGCGGCACCGCGGTCAGCGAGCGCCCCTGGCGTTCGATCTCGATCAGATACAGGCCCGGCAACTGGCGTAGCCCGGCCTGCTCGATGCTCTTGCCCTCCAGCGGACTCCCCGCTTCGACCAGCATTTCCACGGTATATTCACGCGCGTCGTCGAAGCGACTGACCGGCGGACGACGTTGTGGCAACAGCCAGTGCTGACCGGCGAGCACATAGAGAAACACCGCCAGGGTCACCGGCAGCCCAATCCAGGCGAGGTCGAATATGCCAAAGCCGGGCAGCCCTGTCTCGGTGATCACCAGGCCGTTGATGACCAGATTGGTGCTGGTGCCGATCAGGGTACAGGTGCCACCTGCAATGGCTGCATAACTCAGTGGCAACATCAGCTTGGATACCGACAGCCGGTGACGCTTGGCCCACTCGTCGATGGCGGGGATGAAGAGGGCAACCACGGGGGTATTGTTCAGGAAGGCACTCAGGGTCGCCACCGGCGCCATGACCTTCAGTTGCGCATGTCCCAGAGAGCGTGGCGAGCCCAGCACCGACTGCACGATCCAGTTGATGCCACCGGTCTCCCGGAAACCGCTAACGACAATATAGAGCACCGCCACAGTCACCATGCCCTCGTTGGCCAGTCCGGCCAGCGCCTGCTGCGGGGAGAGTATGCCGCTGACCAGCAGCAGCGTCAGACCACCGCTCAGGACCAGATCGGGGGAAAAACGGTTCGAAGCCAGCAGGCCGAAGCACAGCAATACGATCGAGAGGGTAAACCAGGCTTCCCAGGCCATCGAAATTTTCCTTGAAACAGGTTCCGGCGCCGTGTGCCGGTTTCGCCACTGCGGCACGCGCTGGTAGCGGCACACGCGCCGATTTCTTGTGCGCCAGAGGCGCCGGCCGGCACGGCTGTCTTATAAACTTCGTATTCGTCTCCTGCAGCGGCGCATCGGGCCTCGTTGCACCCCGCCCGACCTAGGGGGTCTGTGGTTTCAGAGCGACCGTGCGGGTGAGTGGGCCATCGTCCTGCCAGCGCCGGCCGGCAGCCGGCAAAACCAGCCTCTGTTGCTCGACTCCTGACTCGTAGCCTTGTGCTGCCAACAACCCAC
Organism: Gammaproteobacteria bacterium; assembly: GCA_011321775.1. Classification (GTDB taxonomy): domain Bacteria; phylum Pseudomonadota; class Gammaproteobacteria; order DSM-19610; family DSM-19610; genus Thiogranum. The sequence continues at coordinate 3,930 of DROT01000081.1, forward strand.
GCCCGGCGGCGCTGAGGAATATCCTGTCCGTACCTTCCATGGTACTGGCGTGTTTGTAGGCGACGTAGTACTTGTAGATGTGGGCGACGTACTGCACCGTCTCGCGGCCGATGTATTTGGCGGCAGCCACTTCGACGTTCGCGAACCACACGTTCGGGTCCAGGCCCATCTGCTTCGCCCTGGTGCATATTTTCTGCACGTTGGCGGGACCGGCGTTGTAGGCGGCGAGGGTGAAGGCCAGGCGGTTCTGGGCATCGATGGCCGGGTCGCTGAAGTAGCGGTCTCGCAGGAAGGCGAGATACTTGGTCGCTGCATGGATATTGTTTTCCGCATTCCGGATGTTGCCGACCTTGACGTGCTTGTCGGCCGCCGTCGACGGCAGCATCTGCATGATGCCGACGGCGCCGCGGTGGCTCTTCTTGCGGTTGTCGAGGCCCGATTCCTGGAAGCCCAGGGCCATCAGCACCAGGTAGTCGAAGTCATACTTCCTGCCGTATTTCCGGAACAGGCCGATGTACTTTTTCATCTGCGCCAGTTCCTCCCTGCTGAGCGGATTCTTCATCCAGCGGCCGTCGTTGTAGTAGCGCTTGAACAGCATGTTGCCGAGCAGGCTGCCCTTGCGTACTTTCAGCGCGAAGGCATCGAGGCTGGCCTGCAGCTTCGTGTTCTGCTTGCGTATGGCCCAGCCCACCGGGTTGCCTGCCGACAGCCTGAGTTTCTCGTGCACCCGTATGTTCGGCAGCACCCTGGCCCACAGCCTGGCCTTGTAGTCGTCGACAACGGTGATCTTCATGGCGCCGGAGTTCACCATTTCCAGGATGTCTTCGGTCAGCAGCGGCGGATCGGCGCGTTCGATCTTCACCGCCGGCAGCCCCTTTTTCTTCAGGCGCCGGTTGAGCGCCTCGAGGTGTTCCAGGTAACTGCTGCCGTCCATGACATCGACCGTACGGCCCGCCAGGTCGTCGATCTTTTCCAGACCAGCCACGCTCTTGTGGGTGACCAGCAGCTCGTCGACCTTGAAGCGCGTCCCGCGGGCGAAGGCCACCTGCTTCTCCCGCTGCGGGGTGATGGTCAGCAGCGCCGCGGCGATGTCACCGCGTCCCTGCTTCAGGGCCGGGAGCAGGTCGTTGAAGGGCACCGGTATGAAGGTGATGTGAATCCGCTTGTCGGCGCGCTTTACGCCCTTGTTGAGAAACTTCTCGTATTCGTGGAGGAAGTCGACCTGCAGACCGCTGGCGCGTCCCTTGTGGAAGAAGAAATCGGTACGGCTGTAGGTAACCAGGGCGCGTATGCGCTTGCGTTTGCGCATGTCCGGCAGATCGCCGGTGAAGCGCGCCTTGACGTCGGCGATCGGGCTGTCCCCGGCGGCGAGCACCGTGTGCGGCAGCAGGGTGCCAGCGGCGAGCCAGCCCGCCAGTACAAACAGGGCAAGCAAAAGGCCTGGCGGGGCGAGGCGGGTACGCCGGCGATCCCCGTTCAATCCTGGTCGCCCAGCAATTTCTTCAGGTCGGCGAAAGGATTGTGCGTGGCACTCCCTCCCCGGTCATCATCCGCGCCGGCGCCGGCGGCCGCTTCCAGCTGGCGCTGGTGCTCGTTGTCGTGGCAGTAGATGCACAGCAGTTCCCAGTTGCTGCCGTCCGGGGGATTGTTATCGTGATCGTGGTCGCGGTGATGGACCGTCAGCTCCTGAAGGTTTTCCCGGGTGAACTCACGGCTGCAACGGCCGCAGATCCAGGGATACATCTTCAACGCCTGCTCGCGGTAGCCGCGTTCGCGCTGTTCCCGGTTGCGGTGAGAATCGGCAACCAGCCTGTCCAGCCGGCTGCTGCTGGGGGATGCTTTCTTTGGAGACATGTCGGATTCCGTCAGCTTCAGTGTCCCGTACAGTCTAGCCGACCGGCAATGGTCTGCCTATCGCCTGGGACAGGTGACCGCTCTCGCATATCCCGGTGCTTCGCCGCATCCGTGCTTCCCTGCACCTCATGGAATGCCCCGACGGTAGCACCCTCGGATCAACGGCCACCGCCTCCGAAGCCGGCTCGATGAGCCGTTCATGCGTGGCTATTTCTGCCACCTGCCAGAGACCCGTTTCGCACCGCTGGAGCCAGCGAATGGCGGCGGCGAGCCCCTCATTCGATTTTCGGCAAGGCATCGGCCATGCGCGATGCGCCGGCGACCACGCGCTTCAGCACGGCCTTCGACCTGGGGATGCCGCCCAGGGGGTAGGTGCCCGAGCGGTGAACCTCGAAAACCAGCCCGTCGACGGTCTTGCCGTCGGGCCCTCTCCCCTGCCCCGGTATCGCGTACACGCTGATCACGTCGATATCGGCAAGAAAACGCATTTTCGCCCGGTAACCCCGGTGGGGAGTAAAGATGTCCTCGATGCGATCCTCGGGGAATTCTTTCTGCATGGCATCCTGCATGATCAGCAGTGCATCGTCCATGGACAGCGGGTAGACCTCGGTTCCCCCTGTCTCGCCATCACCATCGCGTGTGGAGTAGGTGCCGCTGCATCCAGTCAACAGCAGGAACAACACCGCGATAACCGATATTCGCGGGTCAAGGTATCTCATGTTGCTTTCCGTCCACTGTCTATTCATTCTCAGGTATCACACAGTGCCCGCACACGGCGTTTCGCCTGCTCCAGTTCTTCCGCAGACTGTGCACCCAACAGCGCCTTTTTGGCCTGGTAACAGACACCGGCTGAGCGCTTTACCCGTTCATGAAGATGCTGATCGGTGACTCCGGACTGTGCGGCTTCACAGTAGACATCCGAGACTCGTCGAATGTTGGCGTGATCACGGGATGATTCGATGGCAACACAGTCTCCGACCCGCACACCGGTCTGGTCGGTGATGATATGAAGTTCGCCCTCCTTGACCGATTCGACCGTGTAGCGCACGCCCTTCATCCGCCACTCACCGATCGACTCGACTGCGGCACCGGTCGCGGCGCCGACGGCCGATCCAGTCACCACATCGCCGGTCGCACTGCCGGTATTCCACAGCCTGGCCGTGAGCGAGCCCAGTACACCACCGACCAGCGCCGATTCACCCACGTGGTTTTTCACATCCACCGGCGCTTCAGCGGTTACACGGCCGTAATGTATATCGATTGGTTCCGCGGCCTGAACCTGCGAAGCGCACCTGGTCGCCATGACCATGGCAATCAGGCCACTTCGCCAGCGCGCGGGACATCGCACAATCGTTAAACGAATCAAATGGATAGCCCTCCCCGCGACTCCTGAGCGGTAACACCACGCGCCTATTATAATTGAAGAGTACGCCTGCACGAGTGAGGTACGGCTCGATGACCGCCGATGCGAGATCCCCCATTCCCGGTCGAGTATCAATAATACTTTTTATAGCCCATCTTCCAGTGACTTATTGCCAGACCAAAGTCTACACGCTTACTGTTTGCATGGCGTCCACGTCCTCGAAATGCTGCGGGGAAGTGTTGCTCCGGAAAGCCAAGCCTGACATCCCTTCTCGGCAGCCCAATGACTCGCCAGCAGCATCACACCCGCAGCCTGGAGAGCCAGGATCATGGCCTGGTCGGTAAGCCACTGATATCGACCTGTTGTCCCCTTCAATCGTGGGAATGGTTGGGATAACAAGCCGAGCCCAACATCCCGGTATAGAAACTCGCATGACGGGCGGTCAGCGCTCGCTGAAAATCTGCTTTAAGAAGTCACCGACATCGAACTTCAATCAAGAAAGTGTTCAACAAACACCCTGGCTTTCAATGGCACATAGGCGCGCGAAGGCTGGAGTATCCATATCGCACTGTCGTAATCCGTTGCGGTCACCTCGTAGTCGTCGAACAAGGTCTGCAATTTTCCCGATTCAATATCGGGCTCAATCAGCCAGTCCGGCAGCAATGCCAGCCCCATGCCAGACAACGCGCACTGACGAATGGATTCGGAGTTGGTGATCAGGCAGCGGCCACGAATCTGCACCTCCTCGACGTTGCCGGCCGCATCCCGGAACAACCAGCTCAAACTGTATTCCCCCCTGGGAAACAGCAGGCACTCATGCCGGGCAACCCCCTGCGGTGTGGTTGGCGTACCCTGCCTTTTCAGGTACTCCGGACTGGCACAGATGTAATACTTGATTGTGCGTACGCGCCGCGCGATGTAGCTTGAATCGCTCAAGGTCCCCAAACGGATCGCCACATCGATACGCTCGCCGACCAAGTCGACGTAGGCATCATTGAGCAACAACTCGACCGTCAGATCAGGGTATTTTTGGTGTAGTTCTGAGACGACCGGCATCAGGAACATCTGACCGAACACGGTGGGCGCACTCACCCTGAGCGTTCCCTTGGGTCTCCCGACACTGTCGGCCACCATCATCCCGGCTTCCGTCAATTCTTCCAATAACGGCGCAACCCGTTCGAAATACCGCAACCCGGCCTCGGTGGGCTCCAGTTTGCGCGTACTGCGTTGAAACAGGCGCGTCCCCAATTCGGTTTCCAGCGACGCAATGGCGCGCGACACCGACGAGGGCGCCATCCGGTCTGTTTTGGCCACTTTGGTAAAACTCTGCCTGCGCATGACTTCGACAAACAGCCTGAGCGTTGAAATATCCATTTATGCATTTTACGCAAAACATAATTCTGATAACAGTCATTTATTGCCATCAACGCAAAGCCTATTATCAGTCACCGTTTCAGCCACCTCTTGGAGACACCCTCATGGCAACACTACTTCGCATCGATTCCTCCAGCCGTCTGGAGGGTTCTTTTTCGCGGCGCTTTGGTGATGAGTTGGCCAGTCACCTTGATGCCGAACGCACCATTATTCGCGATCTTGTCAAAGATCCTGCGCCACATATCGACGCCGCCGCCATAGCTGCTTTCTTTTCCGACCCCTCCGGGCATGGCGAGACAGAGCAAACGGCGACGGCATTATCCGACAAGCTCCTGGACGAGATCATGGCCGCCGATGACATCATGATCTCCGTGCCAATGTACAACTTCGGTATTCCCTCGGCCCTGAAAGCCTGGATAGACCAGATTGTACGAATCGGCAAGACCTTCGATTTTGACGGGCAGAAGTTCTCCGGCCTTCTGCAGAACAAACGGGCTTTCCTGATTATTGCCTATGGCGCCGACGGCTATACCGATGGCGACTTCAAAGTGGCTGATTTCGTCGAGCCCTATCTTCGCTTCGTCCTGAATTTCATTGGCATTACGGATATCACCAGCGTACCGGTCGAAGGCACGAACGTGGGCAAGGAGGCTGAGGCCGAAGCCCGCGCCCGAGATGTAATCGCATCGGTCCGCCCACACCACCAGGGCAAGGAAACCTTCACTGTTTCTTGATTCAGGAGTTTAGGCATGCCCAATAAGATTGCTTTTCTCGGCCTGGGGGCGATGGGTTCACGTATGGCCATCAACCTTGTCCAGGCCGGACACAGGTTGCATGTCTGGAACCGGATCAAGCGCGCTGCAATCCGCTGGTCGACATGGGAGCGACTGCCCACGATTCTCCACGGGAGGCAGCGCAACAGGCTGACATCGTGTTTAGCATGGTGCGCGATGACGCGGCTTCACGATCCGTCTGGCTGGATGGGGAGACTGGCGCACTTGCCGGAATGGCGGCGGACACCCTTGCGATCGAGTGCAGCACCCTGGGTCTGGACTGGTGCTTGCGACTGAGTCGTCACGTGGCATCCTATCGGGTGCAGTTTCTGGATGCCCCCGTGGACGGCTCCCGTCCGCAGGCCGAGCCAATCAGCTTATTCATCTGATCGGTGGCGACCCGCGCATTGTTCAACGGCTTAGAACCGTGCTGGAAGCCAGCGCTGGGGGCAATTCATCACATCGGAAAACCGGGTGCCGGCATGGCAATGAAGCTGGCGGTGAATGCCCTGTTCGGTATTCAGGTCGCAGCACTGGGTGAACTGCTGGCTTTGCTGGCCAGTCAAGGCATTGACATCGAAACAGCCGCCACCCTGTTCGGCAAACTGCCGGTCACCAGTCCCGCCGCCAGGGTGGCAGCAGATAGCATCGCCTCAGGCAGTTTCGCGCCCCTGTTCCCGATTGAACTGGTGCACAAGGATCTCGGGTACGCCATCGATGCCATCGAACCCGATTCATCCTTGCCGTTGACCGCGACTACCCAGGCATTGTTTGCCCGGGCCATAGCTCACGGTTATGGCACGGAGAACATCAACGCCGTCGCCAAGCTATTCCACCCACCTGACTCTGGAAAACAACCATGTTTGATTATCTGACGAAAGAAAGCGCGCCTGTGGAGTCCCTGCCGCAAATTGAACGCTCATTGCAGACCTATGGTTTTTTACCGAAGCTACATGCGGTGATGGCCAACGCTCCGGCAGCTTACCAAGCCTATCTGGATAACTTTGCACTTTTCGAATCGGCAACCACCTTGTCACCCCTGGAACAACAGATCGTATTCCAGACTTCAAACTACGAAAACCGTTGTCACTACTGTATACCGGGGCATATCTACATCCTGAAAACGGCCGGCATGCCTGAGGATATCATCGAAGCACTACGAGAGGGAAAGCCATTGCCAGACCCCAGACTGGATGCCCTGCGAACCTTTACACGCCAGCTGATCGATCTGCGCGGGCATCTTTCGGATGAACAACTCAACACCTTTATTGCCGCAGGCTACACACCGCGTCAGGCGCTGGAAGTATTAGTCGGTTTGGGCGCAAAACCGAATTCCAACTTCGCCAATGCCATGGCGGGTACAGAACTGGACGGGCCGGTTCAACAATACGCCTGGACGCATCCCGATCAACGTTGATGCCGAGGAGCAGCATGGTGAGAACCACATCGGATCTACGCCGTCAGCATCGCTGCGTGAGCGCCTAACAGGCAATCTCTGTAATCCGTTTCCTTCGTTTCTTACAACTTGCCTGATCATAGATTGAAATGCGGGCTTCTGCTTTGTTGCTTCTGGTGTCAATGCATACTCACACCGGCTATGGCTTACAGTACAAGAATCCTGAAACAGGTAATCAGTCTCTGCCTAGCCCATCACATCAGGTATTGACAGAAAGTCATCCCAAAGTTTGTTTGCCATTTTCCCTCTGCGATCCTTGGCAATCCGAGCAACCACAATATCCACGACAGAGCCCTTGATCCAGGGCCCCTCGATAGATAACAGCGTCCCGTCTTCCAGCTCTTTGGCAATCATAAAGTCCGGCATATGTCCCCAGGCCATGCCCTGGACGATAATGGACTTTTTGGTGTGCTGATCTCCGACGGTAATACAGTGTGCTTCATCAAGAATGAAATGCTTTTCCTTTTCAATTCGCCGGGCCGTGTCACGAATGATGCACTGGGTATAGGGCCGTAGCGCGGCATACCGGGTGTCACTGTCCGGGGTAAAATCAAGGTAGCCCGGCGCAGCCACTGGTATGATTTTTACCTCCGCGATCTTATGACATTCAAAACGAGGATCAGACGGATTGACGTGATGAATAATCAGATCCGCATCGCCATCCAGCAATCGTTCCCGTGGCCCGGACAGATTTTCGAAATCCAGATCGAGTTGAACCCGGGGATGCTGCCGGGCAAACCCGCGTAACACCCGCAGCGTCTCGTCCAGCGGGGTAACATCACCGATCACGATACGCAGTCGGGCCTCATTCCCATCCTTGAGAAAGCTGGCCAGTTCCTCCAGTTCCGCGTGTTCCCTCAATACTCGCAAGGCACGCTTATGGAAGGCCTCTCCCGCCTCGGTCAGGCCCGTGCGATACCCGGACCGATCGAACAGGGCAAAGCCGATCGTCTCCTCCAGGCTGCGCATCAGGTTAATCACGCTGGGGTGGCTTCTGTGAAGGGCTTTGGCTCCTGCCTGAAAACTGCCGCCACGCACCACGGCATCGAGAGTCTGAAGCTGTTTCAGGGAAATCATTTCGATAATACTACAGTGTTTATTCTATTTTTGTACTTTTTTGCTACGTTTTTATCGCCCATCATGTCCTCCACATGAATCAACCGGCGGAGCACAACATGAAAGCAATAGTAATCAAGGCCTACGGTGGTCCCGAGCAACTGGTCATGGAAGAACTCCCGGATCCGCAACCCCTGGCGGGCGAGGCCCTGATCCGGGTCAGGGCATTCGGTATCAATCGCGCCGAAACCTATATGCGACGGGGCGTGTGGGGCGATGTGGCACGGGTGAGCGGGATCGAATGTGTCGGCGAAATTGTAGAAGACACCACCGGCCAGTCCAGCCCCGGGCAGGTGGTGGCGGCCATCATGGGTGGCATGGGGCGCACCATCAACGGCAGCTATGCCGAGTATGTGACACTGCCCGCCGGCAATGTCTTCCCCTTACAGACCGGGCTGGACTGGGCCGAGCTGGCGGCCATTCCCGAATCCTACGCCACGGCCTGGAGCTGTCTGCATGATAACCTGTCCTTGCACGAAGGCGATGTGGTGCTCGTCCGCGGTGGCACATCGGCCCTCGGACAGGCAGCCATCAATATCGCCTCCAATGTCAAAAACGTCACGGTTCTGGCCACCACCCGCAAGTCCGAGCATCTGCCACTGCTGGAATCACTGGGTTGCGACACCGGCCTGATCGATCGGCCCGAACTCAGCCAGGAAGTACGCCGCCTTTGTCCCGATGGCATCGATGCTGTGATGGATATCATCGGCAACACCACGCTCAAGGATTCCCTGCAAATGGTGAGAAAGGGCGGCAGTGTGTGCAATGCCGGTTTTCTGGGCGGAGGGGATCCCATGTCGTTCAATCCCCTCACCGACATGCCCTCTTCCGTCAACCTGAATTTCTTTGCCAGTTTTATGTTGGGCACCAAAGACTTCCCGCTGACCGATATCCCGATGCAGGAGATTGTAGACCGGGTTTCACAAGGAGAATACCAAGCCAAACCCGCTCATACCTTTCTGTTCAACGAGACCAGCAAGGCGCACGAAATAATGGAGTCCAATGGTGCGACCGGGAAGATAGTGGTCAGATTGTAGGTGTTCACAGGCGCTGACCACGATTGAAACAGGCCTGCTGAACCGGCACCCCGAATGGCAACCCATTTCCTGCACAGACGTGGCTGAAGCCATGTCGCGGTTACGTCAGGACCACTTGCTCACAGTCCTCCATCCCAATGGCGACACGCCCTGTACGCACTACCCAAATCGCAGCATTCGACTCCATAGTTACAGGCAATTCAGGAGCACAAGTTTTCGGCTCCACTTGCGGCCGGTTCATCCCGGTGAAATGGCCGCACCAAGTTGCTCATTTGCCATCGCCTGCCCACTCAAATTCCAGGCACCGTCCACGGTATGAAGCAGATTGACGTAGATGTGATCCCGCAACTGCTTACCTCCGGCCAGCTCATGGATGATGTACGTGACATCCTTGAAAAAGCTGGTCTGAATTTCGCGGGTATTAAAGGCAAACGATGGGGTTTCCATTCAACCCAGGTGCCGGCAAAACGCTTACCACCCGAAAAGGCGGCCTTCCCGGGCAGGACATGTACCTGCGCAGTGCCACTGGGGGTCATGACTTTGTTGCCGGACACGCCGTGCCATTTCAACATGGCTTCCGTAATTTTCTCGACCGCCTGTTGTCCTGTGACCTCGGACAATACACCTTCAGTCAAGGTGAGCGTCAGCGGCATTGTTTTCTCCTATCGCTACATGGTGAAGTTCGCTTTGCGAACGAGATAAAATGTGCAGCCAAATATAGACCGATCGGTATATATCAAGGGCATATTTTACTCATCGACTGGTCCACACACATGGACAGGATGCTCCCACCGCTTCATTCGCCATTTTTCTCCAGAATCCAGGTCGGCTTCCCATCCAGGCTGGTCTGGTTTTTCTCTTTCCAGTAGGCCCGTATTCCGTCCTTGCCCTTCTTCCTGGCCCAGTCATTCAGCTGGGTTCTCTCGCCCGCATAGTCAAAGAATGGTACCGCCATGCCACAGGATGTCTGCACCAGATCAATGGTCAGGTCGAATATCTGTCTGGCCCCGGGCAGCGGGTCGAACAGGGCAAACAGTTCCTCCCATTCCGGATCGGATTGATGGATCACCCTGGCCTCACCATAGAGTCGCAAGATCATGGGACTACCTTCAAACGCGGCGAACATCAGCGTCATTCGAGCGTTTTCCTGGACATGGGCGGAGGTCTCATTGCCGCTGCCGGTCACGTTCAGCCAGACGATTCTGTTCTTGCCGAGCACGCGCAAGGAATCCATCCCTTTGGGTGAAATATTCACCCGGCCATCCGCAGCAGCGGTGCCGACGAAAAAGAGCTTCTGTGCCTCGACAAAGGTTTTCAGCTTCTCAGGTAATTCGGTATAGCGTTTTCCCATGGTTAGCGTCCTCCGCTGGAATGAACAGGCCAGTCTTGTTCATCACGGTTAGCGGTTATCGTGCCGCGGACAAGATCAAACGCGCCCACACCCAGTATCACCAGGTAACGAAACACCGCTGTAGCGACATTGATAACCTGGTATGTGATGCCCGCTTCAATCTGAGGCTTCTCGCCAGAAGCCGGGATTCGTCGCCGACTACCTCGCAGGCTAATGGCCGCACTTCCCTCCAGGCAATGGCAATACTCTATAACCACCGAATGGTAATGACTGTCACCTTTCCGCCCCGGGGGCAGAGAAAACTCGGTGCCCCTGACGTCTGTCGTATCAACCAGTACGGTGATCGTATCCGATCGTCGGGTCATGGGGTCACCCTGTCGCCGGCATAACCCAATGCGGCGATGATCCCTTCCAGTGCCTGATTGAAGGCTTGAGGCTTCACTTGGGCAACAAAATGCCCGACATCCGGCACCATCACAACATGCGCATTGGCGGCCGATCCCTTGCCGGTGGGCGCGGCATTGATGTTATAAAGCTTGTCGGCGAAACGCTTCAGATCCCTGGGTGCCTGATGCGCATTCCAGTCGAACAGTTCATACAGGGCACTGACACCGACCTTCGGATCGGCTGCCGAAAACTTTCCGACAATGGCTTCCACGACAATCGGATCGGCCTGCGGGACAAACATGGAGTGCAGCATTTGATCGCTGGTCCCGTGGAAATCCGTTTCAAACGGTTTCACGAACGCGGCGATTTCCTCCGGACTCTCCGGATACTCGAAGGGCGTATAAAACGTATCGACACCGACAACGCCGACCACGCGATCGCCCAGTTGCTTCGCGGCCTCCACCACAACCGGGCCACCCATGGAATGCCCGATCAGGATAACCTTGCGGGCGCCGACCTGCCTGACGACGGCCGCCACATCTTCACCGAATGCCGGCATGGTGTAACGCTGCCGGTGACTGCCCGACTCGCCGTGGCCGGCCAGATCCAGCCAGATAACCTGGTGGTTTCGGGAAAAGTAGTCGATCTGCGCATTCCAGAACGTATGATTGCAGGTCCAGCAATGCACGAAGACCAGCGCTGGTTCGCCCGTCCCGCGCACGCTATAGCGGATCGGGCTGCCATCGGCGGAGGCGACCGTGGCGGTCATCGGCCGTTCTCCATGCCCTGCCGTGACCGCACAGCTCGACAGGATCAGCATGGCGATTAGAACAAGGCAAACCGGACTGTTATTGTAAAATGCCGTTTTCATGGGGCTCCATACTCCTTTTCTATTTTGCAAATGCTGACTGAATAACATTCATACCACTGTTCTCGCCCTCTGGCGCGTGCCTCGGCATGCTCGGCATGATTTCGCCATGCCTCGATTGAAGCCAGGTCTTTCCAATAGGACACCGTAATCCCCATCCCGCTCGCATCGCGCACCGACTTCATACCCAGGAAACCAGGCTGTTGTGAAACCAGTAGCCGCAGTCGCTCGGCGGTTTTCGCATAATTATCGTCATCGCCCCTTCTACGAAGGGATGTGAAAATAACCGCATAGCTTCCTGCCAGCGGTCGGGAGTGTTCCGCTGCGTTATCCATCGTCATTAATCCTTTTCAACTGTCTTCGTGTCTGCTCCATCCCGGCTGATCAGCAGTATGCCTGCCAGTATCATCGTCGCCCCCACCATCTGTACCAGGGTCATTGGCTCGCCGAGCAGCAACCAGGCCAGGAACAGGGTAAACACCGGCCCGATTGAGCCGATGATTGATGCCGAGCCTGCTCCGATACGATGGATACCCGCGTGCATCAGGAAGGCCGGCAACACGGTCGACAGCAATGCCATGAGAACGACCACCGCATAGACCCGTGCGGGAAGATCGAGCGCAGACAGCGGATGACTGATTACAAAATGCACACCGGCCGCAAGACCGGCGGCCATCATGGCATAGGCGGTATACACGATCGAGCCCAGGCGCTGCATTCGCATGCTGGACAGCATCAGATACAAGGCAAACACCACGGCCGAGCCAAACACCAGGGCGGCACCCCGCCACAATTGGGCGGGAACCGTTTCAAGCGAGTGTAAAAACACAAGCGCTATTCCCAGATAACTCAATGCCAACGCCGCTCTTTCCCATGGCGTGACCGGCTTGCGGTACCATAACGCCGAAAACAGGACTACCAGGGTCGGATAGAGGAACAGGATCAGACGCTCCACACCGGCGGGGATATACGCGAGTCCGGAAAAATCCAGCAAACCCGCCAGATAGAAGCCCAGCATGCCAAGTAGCGCAACGACCGTACATTCCCGACGGGTTGGTGTCGGGCTGTGTGCCCGGCGTTGCGACCAGAACGCGACCAGAAGAAAAAAAGGCAGTGCAAACAGCATGCGCAAAGCCATCAGCGTGACGGCGTCCAACCCGCTGCTGTATCCATAAGCCAGTTTGGCCAACACGGCCTTGGTCGAGAACCCGACAGCCCCAAGCAGCACCATAAAAGTGCCAGTCAGCCGCTGCCGGGCAGTCGAATGCGAATTTCCCACGTCTGTCTCCCCAATACCAGGGTAGCCGTGGGTCTTGCTGCGGAAGGAGAGGCTGGACAGTCTAACGCGGCGAGATCCGCGGCTGCCCTGAAGTGATCAATCTATAGCCATAGAACACCAGCACAGCCCACGATGGAAACGGGGTTTCCACCACAGTCGCATATGGCGTTTGTTAATAGCTGTGAAGAAGTCGGCGTTCATGGCAGTTAGACTACGGCTGAACGGACATGCCTGTCAAGAAGGTCGTTAATAGCTACTGCCAATGAGCCCCCGTAGCGATACTGTGTATGTCGATGAGCTGAATCCGACCTACGTCAGGATGACGGATTGATCAGGGGGCACCTTGAAAAAGCATTATCGGTCAGGGCGTGCTGAACCAGTAACTGTCAGATCAAATCTGAACCACCACCCATAATATGCAATGCCGCCGTGCTCTGGAAAGCCCCGCTTGCGGGCTTCTGCTTGAAACAGGTAGTCCGCATAGTCGTAGTTGCAGCGTGTCGGAAAGCCGGGCAGCCTCTTACCTTCCACCACGCACTCATTGAGATAGATGTGATCGCCACCAACACCCGTCGTCAAAAGCCCTGCCTGGTTAAGGCGGTCAAGATCCGCCAACGACACATTATTCCAGACCTCATCAACCCCCTCCGCCCGGCACTGAATATCAAGCAAATCATCCAGCAGTACATACTGTACTCTACATCTTGCATCATCAGTCATGGTTGCCCGGAACCGTTCCTGTTCCTTGAGCGTCAAGGCATATTATCGCGCATTCGCAGCGATGAGCGCCTTGCATACAGCTACCGACGGCTCTTGCCTCTCCAGATGCGCAAGTTTGCATGTTTTTTCAATCACTCTCAGGCGACTCCGTGTCTACCTGGCGCAGTTCAACCTAAGCGGGAAACAGCAAGTTGCCCGATTGCCACAGAGCACAAGCATTCTATGGGCTCTGATACCATGACAGCACCGATCTGACACTCATCGTGTCGCTGGATATTGCGTTATAGCCCGTGGGAAATACCGTGCAGAACGCCATGGATGGTGCAGACCACATTATCAGTGCGATTGTTTTTATTATTAACCCGGCAACCTAATATGTCGGACTCAGCTGTTGTGTGCTCGTCTGCAGCAAGGCATCGAATCGCCGCTGTAGCACTCCTACAGCCAGTTTCGATAACGCTGTCTGCAGACGAGCACACAACAGCCTGTCCTTTTCTTTTCAATCTGTTAGGGGCTTCAAGAATGGCCCGTCTCCGCGTTGCGGCTCTTGCCAAGGGTATCACCCTTGCCCGCGAGCCGCGCCTTGATACGGGCCATTCTTGAAGCCCTGAGTCCGACATAGTAGGTTGCCGGGTTAATAATATCTTCCGAGATGTTAGGAATTCCTGTCACTCCCACTCAATAGTCGCCGGCGGCTTCCCGGAGATGTCGTAGGTAACGCGCGAGATGCCTTGAATCTCGTTGATGATGCGCCGCGAGACCTCGTCGAGAAATTCATACGGCAGGTGCGCCCAGCGCGCGGTCATGAAGTCGATGGTCTCCACCGCCCGCAGCGCCACCACGTAGTCATAGCGGCGCCCGTCGCCGGTGACCCCCACGGACTTCACCGGCAGGAACACGGCAAAGGCCTGGCTGGTCTTGTCGTAGAGGTCGTGCTTGCGCAGTTCCTCGATGAAGATTGAGTTTCGTATGCTCGGGCAGACCACCGACGTTACCGAGAGGACTTCGAGCCCACCCTCTGGGATCCCAAGCCCGGCCTGGACATCCGACAGGTGTGGTTTCCCGGCGTGCATGCGGATATCGGCGGCGGCTACCGCCAGGGCGGCCCGCCGATTGCGCCGCCCGCTGGATGGTGAACGAGGCCGGGGCGTTCGGCTTCGAATTCGAGGACCACCTCGCCCGGGCCATCCGCCCCGATCCTCTCGACACCCAGCACAACGAACGCAAGGGCATCTACGTGGTACGGGGCGAGAGCATCCGCAACGTCGACGGCCTTGTGCACAGCAGCGCCAGACAACGCTGGGACGCCAACCCCCAGAACTACCGCAAGCGCGTGCTGGACAGCGTGGGCGGCGACTGGAACCGCATCGAAACCGTCGACTGAGCCTGCCCAAAGGCCTCGCCAGCGTAGCGGCAGTCACTGCCCCGGGTCATAGCAGGATCTGGTAGAGCTTCTCCACCTGTTCCCATTCCGCGCTGGCCGGGTTCTTCAATTTTGGATTGACGGCCTTGAAGACCTTGGCCAGGCTGATGGTGATGCCGCCCGCCAGCTCTGGCAGACGTTGCTCCACCGCCTCGCTGTAGGCGAGATCCAGCGACGGCAGCTTGGCCAGGTGATCGAGAATACCGCCCAGGCCGATGTCCTCGTCCATGTCCCGGAACAGATGCATCTGTTCCTGCAGACCTTTGGTAACGGGCAAATCATGGAACTGGATCACGTCCCGCCCGTTGGCCTTGGCCGCAGCCTGTCCCAGCAGCAGCAGGTCATGCAGCCGCTGGTTGACGAAATCCCCGAGCCGCTTGATGTCACTCTTGTCGATATCGAGCGATGCGGCTTCGCGAAACAGGCGCTCAAACTGACTGATTGCCATGACCATGATGTTTACTCCTCGTTGTCGTCTTGGGTGGAATGCCCAGATTGGACGGGCGCCATGGCGACCTTCTGCTGCTTGCGTGCCGCCTGCGCGATCAGCACCAGCAGCCAGCCATTGAAGATCATCTCAATGGCAACCAGCATACCAATCACCCACAACCCGGATACCGGCCATTGCGCCACGATAATCGCGGCCAGCAGCACATCGGCCACGCCGGCGATGGCGGGCAGCGCCCAGCCCTGGCCCTGCCTGTGGTTCTGCCATGCGGTACTGAAGCGGTTTACCGCCAGGGCGATAAACAGGGCAGCGATGAACAGAGTGATACCGGCCGACGCGCCCACCGGATCGTAGATGATGAGCGCGGCCATCAGGATGTAGAGCAGGGCCGTGACGAAGTGGAATACCCGGCCCTTCCAGCCTGACTCGGCATCCCTGAACACAGCAATGAGCTGAAGAATGGCGCCTCCCAGGAGGAAACCACCGAAGACGATGACGGTGCCCAGTGTGAGGGCGACGGTCATGCCCAGGCCGATGGTGCCCAGCACCAGCATGACGATGCCGAGCGCCAGTAGTCCGCCCCATTTCTCCGGCAATTTCACCGCCGGCGGGGTATCAGGATTGGGGGTGGTGCTCATGAGGCACCACCTTCAGCCGGCTGGCTGTGCTCGCCCAAGGCCTTGATGGCCTCGCGGATACGATCGAAGAAGCCCTTGCCATGCTTCTTGTGTTCGACCTTCTTGCGGATCTGCTCGATCTGCTCGTAGATCGGCTCATATTCGTCTTCGCGGCCGTAACCGAGCAGCTCGGCATAGCGGATCTGCGCCCTGGCGGCATCCAGCTGGGCCTCGAGCAGCTTCTGTTCCTCGTCGCTGCGGGCCTCGCGCTCGGCCAGGGCCTCTGCGTCCTGCAACAGAATGCTGGCGCGCAGCACCGGCAAAGGTACGATCTCCTCGGTGACCACCAGCGTGTTCAGCGCAGCCACCAGCGCATCACGCGCCTGGTCGATCTTGCCAGCGTCGATCAGCGGGCTGATGTCCTTGATGGCCTGCGGATAGGTGGCCAGCGGAATGCTGGTGGTGCGAATCACGAGTTCGCTGGCGAGCGCCGCGAGGATGTGACGCGCCTTCTGCACCTCGCCATCGTCGAGCGCGTGCTCGGCCTCGTCGATGGCTTTCTTCACCGCCTTCTCGGTGGCGACGAGATCCACTTCGCCGATGGCGATGTCCACCGGAATGAGACCCAGCTCGGGATGGCGCGAGACCAGCAGCTCAAGCTTGCCCGTGGCCTTGGCCAGGGCATCCAGCGCCGCCTCCTTGTCGCCCTTGTCCAGCGCAACCAGGGCCGCCCGTGTTTCACGCAGGGCGTCAATCGCCTCCTGCTCGGTGCGGGCCTTCTGGGCGCTCACCTCGCGCCCGGTCTGGCGCTCGGCCCGCTTGCCGGCCTCCTGGCCCAGATCGGCCGGTTTTCCGGCCAGTGTGGTCATGCTGGCCAGGCCGAGCATGAGCCCGATCGTGATCACCCTTCTGATTTTCTTCATGGTTCCTGTCTCCTGTGTGATTCGGATTCCGGGGCATGCCACCCGGCACGCCCTAGGTCGGACTCACATGAGGGCAGGTGTTGCACAATGCAACCCCCTTGGGACAGGAATCAGATCTCGACGCCAAACAGGACCGGCATAAGGCGCCCGAAGAGACAGGCCAGCCCGAAGTCGATCACCCCCAGTACCTTCGTTCGCAGATCGATGCGGGAGGGCGTGAGCGGAATGGGCAAGTTCGGCGCTACTCGGTGCCTGCACCCAACGGACCACGCAGCTCCAAAGCAAGTATCGACATATACGCCACCGGGGAACAGCATGTGGAAATGAATGTTGGGGTTAAGCGCGCTGCCGAACCGCTGGATCAGCGTGACGGCACCCGTTCTGGCCATGTTGTGTGTACCCTGCTTTCCTGACCAGACGCGTGGCGATGAAGCAGTAGACAATGCCCAGCACCCGCCCCACGATCTCGGGCCGGCTGGCAAACAGGAAGCGCAACGGAAACGGGAAACTCAACACCCATTGGCGCATAGCCTGTTCAGGCAGAACCTCATCGACAAGCAAAGCCGCGCTTTCGGCCATACGCCTGGCACCGCAACTGGGGCGAAAGCCGCGGCGCTTACAACTGAATGCGACAAGGTGTTCAGCATGGCAAGGCTCGCAGCGCACCCGCAGAAAGCCATGCTCCAGCCGGCCACATTCCAGAAATTCTTCGAATTCCCGTTGCACATAACCCGGCAGTTCCCTGCCCTGCTCTGCTAGATGAGCCGTGAATTCCGGGTAATACTCGTCGACGATCCGATAGAGCAGGGTTTGCTCGCGACGATGGCACTGGTAACGAGAAGCCTCAGCCGAAATGCCTGCCAGTGCCAGTCATTGCCTGTGGGTACCAGTCACTCCCACTCGATGGTCGCCGGCGGCTTCCCGGAGATGTCGTAGGTAACGCGCGATATGCCTTGAATCTCGTTGATGATGCGCCGCGAGACCTCGTCGAGAAATTCATACGGCAGGTGCGCCCAGCGCGCCGTCATGAAGTCGATGGTCTCCACCGCCCGCAGCGCCACCACGTAGTCATAGCGGCGCCCGTCGCCCGTGACCCCCACGGACTTCACCGGCAGGAACACGGCAAAGGCCTGGCTGGTCTTGTCATAGAGGTCGTGCCGGCGCAGTTCCTCGATGAAGATGTGGTCGGCGAGCCGCAGGATATCCGCGTATTCCTTCTTCACCTCGCCGAGGATGCGCACCCCCAGGCCCGGACCCGGGAAGGGGTGGCGGTAGACCATGTCGTAGGGCAGACCCAGTTCCACCCCCAGCCGGCGCACCTCGTCCTTGAACAGTTCGCGCAACGGTTCCAGCAGCTTGAGCTTCATGTGCTCGGGCAGACCACCGACGTTGTGGTGCGACTTGATCAGGTGCGCCTTGCCGGTCTTGGCGCCGGCCGACTCGATGACGTCCGGGTAGATGGTGCCCTGCGCCAGCCACTGCGCATTCTTCAACTTGCCGGCCTCTTCCTCGAATACCTCGATGAACAGGTTGCCGATGATCTTGCGTTTCTTCTCCGGGTCGATCTCGCCCTTCAGGGCATCCAGAAAACGCGCCTCCGCCTCCACGCGGATGACGTGCACGCCCATGTGCTCGGCGAAGGTGGCCATCACCTGGTCGCCCTCGCGGTAGCGCAGCAGCCCGGTGTCGACGAACACGCAGGTCAGCTGGTCGCCGATGGCCTTGTGCAGCAGCGCTGCGACCACCGAGGAGTCGACGCCGCCGGACAGGCCCAGCAGCACTTCCTCCTCGCCCACCTGCTCGCGCACCTGCTGGATGCTTTCCTCGATGATGTTGCCCGCCGTCCACAGCGCCTCGCAGCCACAGATATCGAGCACGAAGCGCTCAAGGATACGCTGCCCCTGGCGGGTGTGGGTCACCTCCGGATGGAACTGCAGGCCGTAGAAGCCGCGTTCGTCGTCCGCCATGCCGGCAATGGGCGCCGACTCGGTGCTGGCCATCAGCTTGAAGCCCGGCGGCAGTTCGACCACGTGATCGCCGTGGCTCATCCATACGTCCAGCAGACCGTAGCCGTCCTCGCTGGTATGGTCCTCGATGTCACGCAGCAGGCGACTGTGACCGCGGGCACGCACCTGCGCATAGCCGTATTCGTGACGCTCGGCGCTCTCCACGCGGCCGCCGAGCTGCGCCGCCATGGTCTGCATGCCGTAACAGATGCCCAGCACCGGCACACCCAGCTCGAACACCAGCGGCGGTGCCGTCGGCGCCTCGCCGCCGGTGACCGTCTCCGGCCCGCCGGAGAGAATCACGCCGTGGGGGTGAAAGATGCGCAGCGCCTCCTCGTCCATGTCCCAGGGGTGGATCTCGCAGTAGACGCCGATCTCGCGCACCCGGCGCGCGATCAGCTGGGTGTACTGGGATCCGAAATCGAGGATCAGGATACGGTGGGCATGGATGTCTGCAGCTGTGGTCACGTGGCTTCCCCGACGCTCTCGCTCGCTTCCGGGACGGGCCGCCCCGGGACTACGTTCAGGCGCGGTAGTTGGGCGCTTCCTTGGTGATGGTGACGTCGTGTACGTGGCTCTCGGCCATGCCGGCGCTGGTGACGCGCACGAACTCGGGGCGGGTGCGCATCTCCTCGACGGTGGCACAACCGGTGTAGCCCATGCTGGAACGCAGGCCGCCCAGCAGCTGGTGCAGCACCGGCTGCAGCGGCCCCTTGTAGGGCACCCGACCCTCGATGCCTTCCGGCACCAGCTTGTCGGCGCTGCTGCCCTCCTGGAAGTAGCGGTCGCTGGACCCCTGCTGCGAGGCCATGGCACCCAGGGAGCCCATGCCACGGTAGGACTTGTAGGAACGTCCCTGGTACAGCTCGACCTCGCCCGGCGCCTCCTCGGTGCCGGCGAACATGCTGCCGATCATGATGGAATAGGCGCCGGCCACTACCGCCTTGGCCATGTCACCGGAATAGCGGATGCCGCCGTCGGCGATCAGCGGCACGCCGTCCTTGCGCAGTTCCTCTGCGACATTGGCCACCGCGCTGATCTGCGGCACGCCGACACCGGCGACGATGCGGGTGGTACAGATGGAACCCGGGCCGATACCGACCTTGACCGCATCGGCGCCGGCCTCGACCAGGGCGCGCGCCGCGGCCGCGGTGGCGATGTTGCCACCGATCACCTGCAGATCGGGGTAGTGCTGCTTGACCCAGCGCACGCGCTGCAGCACGCCTTCGGAATGGCCGTGGGCGGTATCGACCACGATCACGTCGACGCCCGCCTGCACCAGGGCATCGATGCGTTCGTCGGTCCCTTCGCCGACGCCGACGGCCGCGCCGACGCGCAGACGCCCGAGTTCATCCTTGCTGGCATTGGGCTTGTCACTGGCCTTCTGTATGTCCTTCACGGTGATCAGACCGCGCAGCCGGAAATCGTCATCCACCACCAGCACCTTCTCGATGCGGTGTTCGTGCAACAGGCGGATCACCTCGTCGCGGCTGGCACCCTCGTGTACCGTCACCAGCTTGTCCTTGCCGGTCATGATGCTGGACACCGGCGCGTCGTAGCGGGTCTCGAAGCGGGTATCGCGGTTGGTGATGATCCCGACCAGCTCATCCCCGTCGACCACCGGCACCCCGGAGATGTTGTGCTGGCGGGTGATCTCCAGCAGCTCACGGATGCTGGTGTCGGGCGATACGCACACCGGGTCCTTGATGACACCACTCTCGTACTTCTTCACCAGCCGTACCTCGGCCGCCTGCTGCTCCGGTGTCATGTTCTTGTGCACGATGCCGATGCCGCCCTCCTGCGCCATGGCGATGGCGAGACGCGACTCGGTTACGGTATCCATGGCCGCAGAGACCAGCGGAATCCTGAGCGGAATCTCGCGTGTCAGCCAGGTCGACAGGTCCACGTCCCTGGGCACCACCTTCGAGTGGGCGGGCAACAGCAGGACGTCGTCGAAAGTCAGGGATTGCTCGGAAATGCGCAGCATGCAGGGTACCGTGGTCGCGTCGGGTTAATCGGGCAATTATAGGTTTCGCCGCACCCCGGGTAAACCGCGATCTCGCCCGGGAATCCACGCGCGTCACGCCGCAAATGGGGTATCATGCATCCATGTCGGACCTCTCCGGGACCCCGCCGCAGCGGGATGTCTACAGCGTCTCGCGGCTCAACCGCGAGGCCCGCGCGCTGCTGGAAGAGGCCTTTCCGCGCCTGTGGATCGAGGGCGAGATCTCCAACCTGGCGCGCCCGGCCTCCGGCCACCTCTACTTCACCCTCAAGGACGAACGCGCCCAGGTCGGCTGCGCGCTGTTCCGCAGCCAGGCCAGCCGTCTCGGCTTCCGTCCGGAGAACGGCACCCAGGTGCTGCTGCGGGCCCGCCTCAGCCTCTACGAGGCACGCGGCAACTACCAGCTGATCGTCGACCGCATGGAACCGGCCGGCGACGGCGCGCTGCGGCGGGCCTTCGAGCAGCTGAAGCAGAAACTCGACCGCGAGGGCCTGTTCGACGCCGCCCGCAAACGGCCGATACCGGCCTTTCCGCGCTGCATCGGGGTGGTGACCTCGCCCTCCGGCGCCGCCATCCGCGACGTGCTGACGGTGCTGCGGCGACGCTTCCCCGGCATTCCGGTGATCGTCTACCCGACGGCGGTACAGGGCGAGGACGCCGCGCGCCAGATCGTGGCGGCGCTGCAGCGGGCCGAGCAGCACGGCGCCTGCGACGTGCTGCTGCTGACCCGCGGCGGCGGCTCGCTGGAGGACCTGTGGCCCTTCAACGAGGAGATCGTCGCGCGTGCGCTGGCAGCCTGCAGCCTGCCGGTGGTCTCCGCCGTGGGCCACGAGATCGACTTCGTCATCAGCGATTTCGCCGCCGACCGGCGCGCGCCCACGCCCTCGGCCGCCGCGGAGATGCTGAGTCCCGATCGCGACGAGATCGGGCGACAGCTGCGGCACTTCGAGGAACGTCTGACGGGCCTGCTGCAGCGGCGCCTGCAGCACAGCCGGGAACGCCTGCGCTGGCTGCAACGGCGACTGCAACAGAACCATCCCGGGCGGCGCCTGCTGCAACAGGCACAGCGCCTCGACGAGCTGGAACAGCGGCTGCGGCGCGCCTGGTCGAACCGTCTCGACGGCTGGCGCGCGCGTCTGGAGACCCTGCGCGAACGCCTGCTGCAACACAGCCCCGCGCAACGACTGCAGCACTTCGCCAGCCGCCTGCAGCAACTGCGCCAGCGGCTGGAATACGCCATGAAGGTGGAACTGCAGCGGCGGCACGAGCGGCTGGCGCTGCTGGCACGCGCTCTTGAGGCCGTCAGCCCGCTGGCCACCCTGGAGCGCGGCTATTCGATCACCATCGACCGCCGCGACGGCCGGGTGCTGCAGGATGCCGGCCATGCCCGCATCGGCGACACCCTGGAAACACGGCTGGCGCACGGGATCGTCCTCAGCCAGGTCACGGAGACCAAACCCTCATGAATCTGTCACGCACCCTGCTGCCATTCCTCCTCGCCTGCCTGCTGCTGCCAGCCGCGGCGCTGCAGGCCATCGAACTGCCGCGTGCCGAGGCGGTACCCGGCGGCATCGCCGTGGTCGAGCTGCCGCCGTCGCCGACACCGCCGCGGGTCCGGTTCCACGGCAAGCCGGTGATGGTGCTGCCCGACGGCAAGGGCTACAGTGCGGTGGTCGGCCTGCCGCTGGCGACCCGGCCGGGAAAGCAGTCGCTGGAAGTCCGGCTCGCCTCCGGCAAGACAGTCACGCGCAGCTTCGAGGTCGGCGACAAGGAATACCGGAGCCAGCACATCACCATCAAGAACAAGCGCAAGGTCAACCCGGAGAAACGCGACCTGGAACGCATCACCCGTGAACAGCGCCGCATCCGCAAGGCGCTGGCGACCTGGAATCCGCAACCACCGCAGAGCCTGCGCTTCCGGCTGCCGGTCGAGGGCCCGGTCAGCAGCACCTTCGGCCTGCGGCGTTTCTTCAACGAGCAGCCGCGCAAGCCGCACAGCGGACTGGACCTGGCCGCCCCCCAGGGCACGCCCATCCGGGCGCCGGCGGCGGGCCGGGTGGTCGATACCGGCGAGTTCTTCTTCAACGGCAACACCGTGTTCATCGACCATGGCGAGGGACTGGTGACCATGTACTGTCACATGTCCCGTATCGATGTGCGCCCCGGCCAGGAGGTCAAGGCCGGCGAGGTCATCGGTGCCGTCGGCATGACCGGGCGGGTGACCGGACCGCACCTGCACTGGGGCGTGAGCCTCAACGATGCGCGCGTCGACCCCACCCTGTTCCTGGACAACCCTCCGCCGGGCGACAAGAGCCCCTGAGACGTCCGGGGGTCGAGATCTCACCAGCTTCCATTATGTTCAGGAATCAGCGTCGGTCAGGCAGACCGCCCCCGAACTCGTGGCGACCCGGTTTCAGCGGGCGATAGTTGCGGATCATGACGATCATCTTGCGGATGGCGGGGACATCGATGCGCGGCAGCGTCAGGCCGACCCGCAACGAGCGGCCGCTGTCGGTCTCCGGACCGACCTCGATGTAGCAGGCCCGGCCGGCTGGCAGCGCCTCGAAGCGGCAGTCCCAGACCACGTCCCGGCCTTCGAGACGACCGCCGAAACGCAGCCGCGCCTGCCGGCCCCCGCTCCCGTCCAGCAACAGGAAGTCCGGATCCGCCGGTCCTGAATCCTGCGAGTGTCCTGCGTCATCCAGGTTCATCACGAAGAAGAATCATCCTCGAACAGCTCCTCGTCGAAGAAGTCCGGCTCCGGCGGATTGCCGTCATGGATCTGGTTCCAGCGTTGCTGGCGATAGGCTTCGCGCACCTGCACGTATTCGTCCAGCGACGAGGTCTCGAGCACGTTGGTCGCCGACAGCAGGTCGGCACGCTTGCTGACGAACTTCAGCGCGTAGGCGGCATAGCGGGTGGTCCCCGAGGTGTTGTTCGACAGCAGACTGAGCTTGTACTCCGGCAACAGGCCGATACCGTCACGCACGTTGCTCGGCCCCAGCAGCGGCAGCATCAGGTACCAGCCCTCGCCGAAGCCCCACACGGCGAAGGTCTGGCCGAAGTCCTCCACGTGGTGCGGCAGTCCCCAGTCGGTGGAGACGTCCACCAGGCCGAAGACACCGAAGACGCTGTTGAATCCGAAACGCATCAGGTCTCCCGCCGCCTCGCCCGGCTTGCCCTGCAGGGTGTTGTTGACCACGGTGATGGGTTCGTACAGGTTGTTGAAGAAATTGCGCACCCCGGTGCGCGCCGGTGGTGGCACGTATTTCTGGTAACGCCTGGCGACCGGCTTCATCACGGTACGGTCGAGGACGTCGTTGAACATGTAGACGAAGCGGTTGAACGGCTCCAGGGGATCGCTCGCCTCCTGCTGGGGCGAACGCACGGCGCAGCCCGGCAGTAACAGGCTCAGCAGCAGCAAGGCGGACGGGAAGGATCGTGGCATGGCGGTTGTTGGTGCCGGCGTTATTTTTTCACATGACGGAGCATACGCTTGCGCTGACGCTGCTGTCGAGGCGTGAGCCGGTTGCGCCGTCCCTGGTAGGGGTTTTCGCCGGTCCTGAATTCCAGCCGGATGGGGGTCCCCACCAGTTTCAACTCGCGGCGGAAGAAGTTGTTCAGGTAGCGCCGGTAGCTGGCGGGCAGCCGGCTGGTCTGGTTGCCGTGAATCACGATCACCGGCGGGTTCTGGCCACCCTGATGGGCATAGCGCAGCTTGATGCGACGACCGCGCACCAGCGGCGGCTGGTGTTCGTGTACCGCGCGCTCCAGCAGACGCGTCAGTTCCGCCGTCGGCACCCGCGTGCGGGCGGCCCGGGCCGCGGCCTCGACGGCGTCGAACAGGTGACCGACACCGCTGCCGTGCAGGGCGGAGATGAAATGGCGCTCGGCGAACTCCAGGAAGGGCAGGCGACGATCCAGTTGCTCGCGGAACCATTGCCGCTGCTCGTCGTCGAGTCCGTCCCACTTGTTGACGGCCACCACCAGCGCGGTGCCGCTCTCGACGATATGGCCGGCGAGGGTGGCATCCTGCTCGGCCACCTCGCCGCTGTGGGCATCCAGCACCAGGATACTCACCTGCGCCTCGTTGATGGCCTGCAGGGTCTTGATGACGCTGAACTTCTCGATCGTCTCGCTGACCCTGGCACGACGCCTCACGCCGGCGGTATCGATGAGCGTGTAGTGACGACCGTCGCGTTCCAGCGGCACATGGATGCTGTCGCGGGTGGTCCCCGGCTGGTCGTAGGCCAGCACCCGCTCCTCGCCGAGCATGCGGTTGATGAGGGTCGACTTGCCCACGTTGGGACGCCCGACGACGGCGATGCGGATCCCTTGTTCGAGGTCCTCCCCGGCTTCCGGCGCCTCCTGTTCCGGCGGCAGTTCGGCCAGCACGCGGTCGATCAGGGCACGGACACCGCGGCCCTGGGCGGCCGCGATCGCCACCGGCTCGCCCAGCCCGAGGGCGAAGGCATCGGCCAGGACGGCGTCGACGTCCTGGCCGTCGACCTTGTTGAGCACCAGCCGCACGCGCTTGCCGCTGCGGCGCAGACGCTCGGCGATCTGCTCGTCGCTGAGATTGACGCCGTCCCGTGCATCGAGCAACAGCAGTACCGCGTCGGCCTCCTCCACCGCGCGCCACACCTGCTGCGCCATGAGCCCCTCAAGCCCCTGTTCGTCGCCCACCAGGCCGCCGGTGTCCACCACCAGGTAGGGACGCTCCCCCAGCTTTCCCGTTCCGTACTGGCGGTCGCGGGTCAGGCCGGGGAAATCGGCCACCAGCGCATCCCGGCTGCGGGTCAGGCGGTTGAAGAGGGTCGACTTGCCGACATTGGGACGGCCGATCAGGGCAATGACGGGCAGCATGGGGAGACCGGGGTCTGCATCAGGAAGCGTCGTCGGCCGCTTGCAGCTCGTAGAGCACCAGTTCGCCACCGGCACCCAGCACCAGCAGGCGGTCACCCAGCGCCACGGGCACGGCCTGTATGCCGTCGCTGTCCACCTTGCGGCGCCCGACGATGGAACCGTCGAAGCGCGACAACAGGTGCAGGTAGCCCTCGAAATCGCCCACCGCGACGTAGGCCGATACCACCGCGGGACCGGTCAGCATCCGTCGCCTGAGCTTGCTCTGGCGCCACAACGAGGCACCGGTGGCACGGTCCAGCGCCCACACCACGCTGTCGGCATCGCTGACGTAGACCTGGCTCTCGTCGACCGCGATACCCGCATAGGCGGACATGTCACGGTTCCAGACCAGCTGCCCGCTCTGGAGGTCGATGGCGGCCAGCCGTCCCTGGTAGCTCACCACGTAGAGGATACCGTCGCGCAGCACGGCATTGGCGTCGATATCCACCATGCGCTGCAACTCGGAACGACCGTGCGGCACCGCCACCTGGGCTTCCCACAACTGCCGGCCACTGGCGGCGTCGAGCGCGATGATCTTGCCGTTGGCAAAACCGGCCATAACGGCGCCCTGCTCGACCAGCGGGGTACTGGTACCGCGCAGCGTCAACACCGGTGCACTGCCGTCATAGATCCACAGACGGGTGCCGTTGTCCGCATCGAGGCCGGTCACGTTGCCGTCCACCGTCTGCACCACCACCACGCCCTCGTAGATCTGTGGCACCGAGAGGATCTCGCTGGAGACCTGGGTGTGCCAGCGCTGCTCGCCGCTGTCGGCATCCAGCGCCACCACGTCCGCCTCGCTGCTGCCGACCAGCACCAGCCCCTCACCGACGCCGACGGCCGCCGAGATGGCGATGCCGGTGCGGCTGCGCCAGATCTTGCGACCGCTCTCCAGTTCAAAGGCCCATACCACGCCGCTGCGATCCGCCGCGTAGACGCGCTCGCCGACCACCGCCGGCACCAGCTTCACCAGCTTGCCATTGGTCCCTTCGCCGGTATCGCGCGACCACAGGCTGTGCAGGCGCACCTGTTCCTTGAAGGGTTCCAGCTTCGCCGGGGGTTCGGCATTGTCCTTGTCGCCGAACCAGGAGCAGGCACTCAGCAGCGAGGCAAGCACCAGCAGCGTCGCGAGCCGCCGGATCATTTGGTGGCTTCGGAGCCGGCGGCCACGTTGTCGTATTTCACGTTCAGGAAACCACGTGCCGGTGAGCCCTCGGGCATGGCATCCAGCGCCTCACGGTAGGCCTTGGCTGCCTCCTGCGGCTTGCCCTCGGCCAGCGCGAGATCACCGCGCAACTCGCTGTAGAGATAGTCGTAGGCACCCGCATCCTTGACCGAGGCCAGCAACTGCCGCGCCTGGTCGTACTGCCCCTCCGCGATCATGGTGCGGATCAGACGCACCCGTGCCGTATTTCTGAGTTCCGGCGTATCCGCGTGTTCCAGCGCCCATTGCAGCTGGGCATGGGCCGCGGGGAGCTGGTCCTCATGCACCTCGATCTTCGCCAGCAGCAGCGCCGCCAGCGGTGCGTAGCCGGAACCGCTGTAGTTGCCGATCAGTTCGTTGGCGCGACCGCGCACCCGATCGATCTCACCTTGCTTCCAGCTCACCATCATCTGCGCATAGACGTTCGAGGCATTCAGCGCCCGGTTTTCCTGGTAGCTGAACCAGGCCTTGGTCCCGACGAGTGCCGAAAGCCCGAGCAGCAGACCGGTGATCAGCGAACTGCCGTTCTCCTTCCACCACTTGCGCAGGGCTTCCAGTTGCTCTTTTTCCGAGGTATTGACCTCCATCGAAAATCTCCTGAAGTTGAAATCTCTCGTCCGCGTCGCTCAGCCGAGCAGCTGCGCGATCCGCTCCGTCAACGTATCGAAAGGCAGCGTCTCCTGCCCCGTGTCCCCGCGCAGGTGCTTGAGCCCCGCCTGGCGCTGCTGCACTTCCTGCTCACCCAGCACCAGGGCCCAGCGCGCACCGCTGCGGTCGGCTTTCTTGAACTGGCTCTTGAAACTGCCACCGCCGCAGTGGGTCAGCACCCGCAGGCCCGGCAACGCATCGCGCAGGCGTTCCGCCAGCAACAGTCCTTCACGCTGCGCCTGCTCGCCCGCGGCGACCACGTAGAGGTGCGGCGACGGATCCGGCAGGGCCACACCCTGCCCTTCGATCAGGGCGATGAGGCGTTCCAGCCCCATGGCAAAACCCACCGCCGGCGTCGCCCGCCCCCCCAGGTGCTCCACCAGCACGTCATAACGCCCACCGGCACAGACCGTACCCTGGGCACCCAGCTGGTCGGTGACCCACTCGAACACCGTCCGGCCATAGTAATCGAGCCCGCGCACCAGCCGTGGATTGACCTCATAGGCGATCCCGGCCGCATCGAGCAGGGCGCACAGGCCCTCGAAGTGGCTGCGCGAAGCCTCGTCGATGTAGTCCCACAGCCGCGGAGCCTGTTCCAGCAGCGCCTGGGTGTCGGCGTTCTTGCTGTCGAGGATACGCAAGGGATTGCTGTCGAGCCGCCGCTGGCTGTCCTCGTCGAGCTGGTCGAAGCGCGTCCGCAGCCAGGCCACCAGATCGTCCCGGAAACGTGCGCGCGCCTCGCTGGTACCGAGCGAGTTGAGCTGCAGCTGCACTCCCTCGATGCCCAGCTGCTTCCACAGCCGGGCGGTGAGCATCAGCAACTCGGCATCCACGTCCGGCCCCTCGAGTCCGAACACTTCCACGCCGATCTGGTGGAACTGGCGGTAGCGCCCCTTCTGCGGGCGCTCGTGCCGGAACATCGGCCCTCCGTACCACAGACGCTGCACCTGGCTACCCAGCAGACCGTGCTGGATACAGGCCCGCACGCAGCCGGCGGTTCCCTCCGGGCGCAGGCTGAGACTGTCGCCGTTGCGATCCTCGAAGGTGTACATCTCCTTTTCGACGATATCCGTGACCTCGCCGATGGAACGCCTGAACAACTCGGTCTTCTCCACCAGCGGCAGACGGATCTCGCGGAAACCGTAGGACTCGAGCACGGCGCGGGTACGGTCTTCGACGAACTGCCACGCCGGCGAATGCTCCGGCAAGATATCGTTCATGCCGCGAACGGCCTGCAGGATGCGGGACATCTTCAATCTTCCAGCGTGAGGCGCGCGACCTTGCCGCGCGAATAGGGAGCCAGATCGACGGGCTTGCCGCGGTAACTCAGCTCCACTCCCGGGGCATTCCCGAGCAGAATGTGGATCGGAGGCTCGGCACGCACGGTGCGTTCACTGCCGGCGCGCTGGTTGCCGACCACCAGCTTGCGGCCATTGGCATCCATCTCCACCCAGCTGTCCTCCCGAAAGTGCATGCGGATGACGGCCGGACCGGCTCCCGCCGTATCTTCTTCCTTTTGCCCGGGCGCCTCCTCTGCGGGCATGACCGCCGGCGCCGGCGCTACGGCCGCTTCGGAGTCACTGTCCGCCGCAGCAGGCGGTCCACCCGCGGACTCTGCCACGCCGGGGCCATCCTCTGCAACCGGCTCCGCTGGCGCGGCCTCGTCCCCGGAACCGGAGTCTTCCGAACCCGCGTATCCCTCGTCGAACTGCGGCAACGGCAACCGGTCCTCCTGCACCACCGGCGCGGCCTCCCTGTGCCTGGACCACAAGGTCTCCAGCTGTGGCGCACCCCAGACCACCAGGGCGATGACGACCGCCAGCAGCAGCAGCCACAGCAACCCCTTCCCCAGCTTCGGACGACGACGTCGCCGGCCAGCCTTCATGCCGACCCGCCGCAACGCCCGTGGCTGCTGTTCCTCGATCGCCGGCAGGCGGGCGGTCAGCGCCGCTTCGTCGAGCCCCAGCAAGCGGGCATAGCTCTTTACATACCCGCGCACGAAGGCGATACCCGGCAGGCCGCGCTCGTCACCGGCCTCCAGCGCCCGCACCACCTCCACCGTCAGATGCAGGCTGCCGGCGACGGCATCGACACTGAGCTGCGCCTTCTTGCGCGCCGCGGCGAGCTGGGCGCCAACGGCGGCGGCGCCACCGCTCTCCGGAGCAGCGGCGGCGTCCTCCTGTTGCCCCTCAGCGTCCATTCGACTTGCGCTCCCACTCCACCAGTTTCTGCGCTTCTTCCGACTCCGGATACTTGTTCTTCAGCAACATGGAATAACTGGATACCGCATGCCGGTCGCCCATCTCGTTCTCGGTCTGGACCCCGATCCACAACAGTTCCGGCGTCAGCGGTTGCACGGCCTGCAGACGTTGCAGGTAGGCGCGCGTGGCCAGGTATTTCTTCTCGGCAAAACTGACCCGGATCATGTTGCGCAACGCCGGCACATAGGACTTGCTGCGCTTGAGAGCGGCGCGAAAATATTTTTCCGCTTTCTCCATGTCCGGTTTCTTCATGGCGCAGATGCCGGCGTTGGTCAGTACCGCTTCCGGGTAGCGGTACAGAGGATCCTTCAACGCCCGCAGGAACATCTCGTCCGCCTTCTCCAGTTCCCCCTGGCGGCAGAGGAACTGGCCATAGTTGTTGAGGTTGACGGGATCATCGGGGTTCAGACGGTAGGCCTTGCGGTAGTGTTTGGCCGCGTCGTCGGTCTCGCCGAGCTGCTCGTACAGGATGGCAATGGAGGCGTGCGCGGCCTGCAGGCGCGGGTTCTCGCGGAGTGCTTTCTTGAACTTCTCCAGTGCCGTGTCGTACATCCCGTTGCGCATGTATTCGATACCCAGCTGGGTATTCACGGCGGCCGGATCCTGTTTCAGGTCCCCGCCCTTGACCTTCTTCTGCGGGCTGGAACTGCATCCGGCCAGGGAAAACAATGCCGCCACCAGCAATACCACAATCAGCCTGCGCATCAGTTCGAACCTCCTGTCGCTGCAACGGCCAGGCGCTCCCGCCGCCTGGTGCGATCCTCGAAATCCCCGGCCAGCTGTCCGCAGGCGGCATCGATGTCGTCGCCCCGGGTCTTGCGGGTGATGGTGACGATACCGGCACGGTGCAGGATGTCCCGAAAGCGGTCGATCCGCGCGGCGGAACTGCGCCGGTAACGGCTGTCCGGGAACGGGTTGAAGGGGATCAGGTTCACCTTCGAGGGGACCTTTTCCAGCACCCGCGCCAGCGCACGGGCCTGCGCATCGCTGTCGTTCACACCGTCGAGCATGACGTACTCGATGGTGACACGGCGGCGCCCCTCGCCGACATAGTCGCGACAGGCGGCCAACACCTCGCGCAGCGGATAGCGGCGGTTGAGCGGTACCAGCCGGTCACGCAAGGCATCGTCCGGCGCGTGCAGGGACAGCGCCAGGCTGACGTCGGTGAGCTCGCCCAGCCGGCGCAAGGCCGGCAGCACGCCGGCGGTACTGATGGTCACACGCCGTTTCGACAGCGCCCAGGCGAAATCGTCCTGCATCAGGTGAACGGCGGGAATGACATGGTCCAGGTTCAGCAACGGCTCGCCCATGCCCATGAACACCACATTGGACACCGCGCGCGCGCCTTCCGCGGCCAGCAGGCGCCCGGCCTCCCACAACTGACCGACGATTTCCGCCGTGGTCAGGTTGCGGTTGAAACCCTGGCGTGCCGTGGAACAGAAACTGCAGTTGAGCGCACAGCCCACCTGGGAGGAGATGCACAGGGTGGCACGGCCGCCTTCGGGAATATAGACGCTCTCGATGCGATTACCGTCGGCCAGCTCGAACAGCCACTTGCGCGAACCGTCGTCCGAGTGCCGGTCGGTGACCAGGTTCAGGCCGCGAATGGTGGCGACGCGCGCCAGTTTTTCCCGCAGGGCCTTGCCGAGATCGGTCATGGCGTCGAAATCGTCGACTCCGCGCTGGTGGATCCATTTCAGCACCTGCCGGGCGCGGAAGGGTTTCTCGCCCAGCTCCTCGAACCAGCGTTCCAGGGAGGCGCGATCGACGCCCAGCAGATTCAGCTTGTCACTCGTGTTACCCATACACAGGGAGCGTTCGTCCCCTCCATCGTTGCCGGCGGCACCGCGGCAGGCGGCCAGGCCGGCATCCGTATCAAACTCCCGGAAAATCGGCAGCTTAGCCAATTCAAAAGGAATTGCGTAGTGTACCTGCTGGGAAGGGATTCAGGCAATCACGATCGCCCGGGGGCGTGAACGGGACGGCGCCGGAGGCTGCCGCGCCGCGCTCGCAACGACGGGGCTGGCGGATGACGCGGCGGTTCCCATAACCGTTTGTTAATCGGTACTTATTCGATCTTCCAGAGGCTACTCGCGCTCCTCTATCCAGGCCATCTGGATGGCCTCGAGGATGCGCTCGCCGGAGTGCTCGGGGGCGTCGTCGAAATCCTCCAGCCCCAGCACCCACTCGCGCAGTTCGACGAAATTGACATGCAGCGGATCGGCGTCGGGGTATTTCTCGTCCAGCTCGATGGCGATATCCAGCGTGTCCGTCCATTTGAGTCCCATGGAACAGTTCTCCCTCGAAGATCGGCGCGGGTCAGTGATTCTCGCTGACCATGTTGATGGTGTACCTGGGGATCTCGATGACCAGGTCCTCCCCGTCCACCTTCGCCTGGCAGCTCAGGCGGGAATCCGGCTCCAGGCCCCAGGCCTTGTCGAGCATGTCGTCTTCTTCCTCACTGGCTTCTTCCAGCGACTCCAGCCCCTCGCGCACATAGACGTGACAGGTGGTGCAGGCACAGGACTTCTCGCAGGCGTGCTCGATCTCGATGCCGTGGGCCAGCGCCGCATCACAGATGGTGGTGCCGGGCTCGGCTTCGATCACTGCCCCCTCGGGACAGATCTCCTCGTGTGGCAGAAAGATGATTTTGGGCATAAGGCCGGATCCTATTCGAAATCGTCCACGACGTGCCCCGCCATGGCCTTCTGTATGTTGGCATTCATGCGCCGGTCGACATAGTCCTTGCTCGCCGCTTCCAGCGCCTCGATGGCGCGCTTGATGGCGCGCGGGTCGTCGCCGCCACGCGCCTCTGCCAATGCCTGCGCGGCGGCGTCGATGGCGGCGCGTTCCTCCGCTTCCAGGAAGCGCTCACCGTCCTCGTCCAGCGCCGCCTGCAGGGCCTCCAGCACCCGGTCGGCCTCCACCTGCTGTTCGCGCAGGCGCCGTGCCTCCATGTCGTCCCGGGCGTGCTCCATGGAATCGCGCAACATGGTCTCGATCTCGTTGTCCGTGAGGCCGTAGGAAGGCTTGACCTCGATGTGTGCCTGCACCCCGCTGGTCAGCTCCTCCGCGGTCACGCCCAGCAGACCGTCGGCGTCCACCTGGAAGGTGACGCGGATGCGCGCCGCGCCGGCCACCATCGGCGGAATGCCGCGCAATTCGAAACGCGCCAGCGAGCGGCAGTCGTCGACCAGCTCGCGTTCGCCCTGCACCACGTGCAGGGCCATGGCGGTCTGGCCATCCTTGAAGGTGGTGAATTCCTGCGCCCGCGCCACCGGGATGGTGGTGTTGCGGGGGATGATCTTTTCCGTGAGGCCACCCATGGTCTCGATTCCCAGCGACAGCGGAATGACGTCGAGCAGCAGCATTTCGTCGTCCGGCTTGTTGCCGACCAGAATGTCCGCCTGGATGGCGGCACCGATGGCCACCACCTTGTCGGGGTCGATGTCCACCAGGGGTTCGGTACCGAAGAACCCGGCCACCGCCTCGCGCACCCTCGGCACGCGCGTGGAACCGCCCACCATGACGATCTGCTGAACGTCCTCCGCGCGCACGCCGGCATCGCGCAGCGCACGCCGGCACGGCGACAGCGTCTTGCGCACCAATGGCTCGATCAGTTCGTCCATCTGCGCTCGGGTCAGCGTACCCTGCCAGCGGGTGCCATCGTCCAGCTCCACGTTCAGCTCGACGACTTCACGGTCGGTGAGCGCTTCCTTGGCGGCACAGGCCGCCTGCAGCAGGCGCCGCTGCAGGCCGTGTGCGACTTCCTCACCGATGCCGGCCTGCTGCATGATCCAGGTCGCGATCAGGCGGTCCATGTCGTCCCCGCCCAGCGCGGTGTCGCCGGCCGTCGCCATGACCTCGAACACACCCTGGTTGAGGCGCAGGATGGAGACGTCGAAGGTACCGCCACCGAGGTCGTAGACCGCAATCACGCCCTCGTTGCCGCTGTCCAGGCCATAGGCGACCGCCGCCGCCGTGGGCTCGTTGAGCAGGCGCAGGACCTTGAGTCCGGCGAGCTTGCCGGCGTCCTTGGTCGCCTGGCGCTGGGCGTCGTCGAAATAGGCCGGCACCGTGATCACCACGCCCTCCAGTTCGCCACCGAGCGTCTCCTCGGCCCGCTGTCTCAACTCCGCGAGGATGTCGGCGGACACCTGTACCGGACTGAGATCGCCCGCCACGGTGCGGATCAGCGGCATGCCGCCCTCGCCGGCGACGAATTCGTAGGGCAGTACCGTACCCAGCCGGCGCACGTCGTCGATACCGCGACCCATGAAACGCTTTACCGAGACGATGGTATTGAGGGGATCCACGGCCGCCTGTGCGCGCGCGGCGTATCCCACCTCGTGGCTGCCATCCGCCAGATAGTGCACCACCGAGGGCAGCAGATGGCGGCCTTCGGCATCGGGGAGGGTATCGGCACGACCGCTGCGCACGCTGGCGACCAGCGAGTTGGTGGTGCCCAGGTCGATGCCGGCGGCCAGCCGGTGCTGGTGCGGCGCCGTCGCCTTGCCGGGTTCCGATATCTGCAACAGGGCCATCAGTACTGGTCTTCCAGGTCCGCCTCGAGTTCCTGCGCCTCGTTCAGGAGGCGCGTGAAAAACTGCATCTCCTGCACCAGTGTAACCGCCCGCGCGAGGTCCCCGCCAGCGTCCAGCTCGGTTGCCAACTCCGCTTCCAGCGCACGGTATTCCTCATCGATCTCGCGCGCCAGCCGGTCGAGGGCCGCCAGTGGATCGGCTTCGCCACGCACCCCGGCCAGCGCCTCGCGCAATTCCATCTGGCGCATCAGGAATTCCGGATCCTGGTGCGTGCCCTGCTCGTCCATGGTGATGCCCTGCAGCTCCAGCAGATAACGCGCGCGCCGCAGCGGGTCGATCAGGGTCTGGTAGGCGTCATTGATGTGCGCCGCCTGCTGCACCGACAGACGCCGCTCCTGCTCGCCGGCACTGGCATAGCGGTCGGGATGGACGCTGCGCTGCAGATCGCGGTAACGGGCATCCAGCGCGGGACGGTCCAGCGTGTAGCGATGCGGCAGGGCAAACAACTCGAAATGGTTCTTCATGATTTCTGCCAGGCGCGCCCGGTCATCAGCGGTTACGCCGTCAGACGTTGAAACTCTCGCCGCAGCCGCACGAATCCTTGACGTTGGGATTATTGAAACGGAATCCCTCGTTGAGGCCCTCGCGGGTGAAATCCAGCTCGGTGCCATCGATGTACACCAGGCTCTTGGGATCGACGACCACCTTTACCCCCTGGTCCTCGAATACCAGGTCCTCGTCCCCGATCTGGTCGACGAACTCGAGCACATAGGCCATGCCGGAACAGCCGGAAGTCCGCACGCCCAGTCGCAGACCGACACCCTTGCCACGTTGATCCAGGAAATTCTTCACCCGCTCGGCTGCCGCCGGTGTCAGTGTGATTGCCATGGTCCCCTCCTAGTGTGCCGCCCACTGCACGCTGTTCAGATCGATGCCTTCCTGGTACATCTCCCACAGCGGTGACAGTTCGCGCAGCTTGTCGATCTTGCTGCGCACCAGTTCCACGGTGTAGTCGATCTCTTCCTCGGTGGTGAAACGACCGATGGTGAAACGGATCGAGCTGTGCGCCAGCTCGTCGTTGCGTCCGATGGCGCGCAGCACGTAGGACGGCTCCAGGCTGGCGCTGGTGCAGGCCGAACCCGAGGACACGGCCAGATCCTTGAGCGCCATGATCAGGCTCTCGCCCTCGACGAAATTGAAACTGACATTCAGGTTGCCGGGAATGCGCTGCTCCAGGTCACCGTTGACATAGACTTCCTCGATATTCTTCAGCCCCTCGAGCAGGCGGTTGCGCAGCGCGAGGATTCTCTCGTTGTCGGCCGCCATCTCCTCGCGCGCCAGGCGGAAGGCCTCGCCCATGCCCACGATCTGGTGGGTCGGCAGGGTCCCGGACCGCAGGCCGCGCTCGTGCCCGCCACCGTGCATCTGCGCCTCCAGGCGCACGCGCGGCTTGCGGCGCACATAGAGGGCGCCGATGCCCTTGGGACCATAGATCTTGTGCGCCGAAAAGGACATGAGATCGACCTTCATCTGCTGCAGGTCAATGGGCACCTTGCCGGCACTCTGGGCAGCGTCGACATGAAACACGATCTTGCGTTCGCGACAGATCTCACCGAGCGCGGCAATGTCCTGGATGACACCGATCTCGTTGTTGACGTGCATCACGCTGGCGAGGATGGTGTCTTCGCGCAGGGCGCCGCGGAACTTGTCCAGGTCCAGCAGGCCGCTGGGCTCGGGATCCAGGTAGGTCACCTCGTAGCCTTCCCGCTCCAGCTGGCGGCACGAATCCAGCACCGCCTTGTGCTCGGTCTTGACGGTCACGATGTGCCTGCCCTGCTTCTTGTAGAAGTGTGCTGCACCCTTGAGCGCCAGGTTGTCGGACTCCGTGGCGCCACTGGTCCATACGATTTCGCGCGGATCCGCGTTGACCAGATCGGCGACGTGGCGGCGCGCCTCCTCCACCGCCTCGTCGGCCTGCCAGCCGAACACGTGCGAACGGGATGCCGGGTTACCGAACTGTCCCTCCGGCGTCAGATAGCTGCACATTTTCTCCGCTACGCGCGGGTCTACCGGCGTAGTCGCCGAATAATCGAGATAGATCGGTGTCTTTACGTTCATGCCCGTTGAACCTTCAGGTTGATTCCGTTGAATATCCACACTGCTCACCAGCCGACCGCGCTTCCGG
Organism: Gammaproteobacteria bacterium; assembly: GCA_011321775.1. Classification (GTDB taxonomy): domain Bacteria; phylum Pseudomonadota; class Gammaproteobacteria; order DSM-19610; family DSM-19610; genus Thiogranum. The sequence continues at coordinate 40,677 of DROT01000081.1, forward strand.
CGCGGGCGAGCCACTGTATACGTTCCTGCAATATCCGCAACAGCGCATCGATATCGGCTTCGCTGGTGTCCTTGCCGAGGCTGATACGGATGGCGCCGCGCGCCGTCGGCTCGTCGACCCCCATGGCCAGCAGCACGTGGCTGGGCTCGGTCTTGCCACTGGAGCAGGCCGAACCACTGGAGACCGCAATGCCGGCCTTGTCGAGCTGCATCAGCAGCGCTTCACCGTCGAAACCGGCGACGGCCAGCTGGACGGTGTTCGGCAGGCGCTCGGCAGAGCGCGCGAATACCTGTATCTGCGGATGCCTCGCCAGCCCGGCCTCGAGCCGCTCGCGCAGGCTCCGAAGCCGGGCGCTGCGATCGGCCAGGCGGCTGGCGGCGAGTTCGGCCGCCACACCGAAACCGACGATGCCAGCGACGTTTTCGGTACCGGCCCGCAGGCCGCGCTCCTGGCCACCGCCGCTGAGCAGCGGCACCAGTTCCACCGCCGGGTCCACGATCAGGGCGCCAACGCCCTGGGGGCCGTACATCTTGTGCGCCGACAGGGTCATCAGCTGCGCGCCGCTGGCGGCGAAATCCAGCGCCACCTTGCCGGCCGCCTGCACCGCGTCGGTGTGAAACAGCGCCCCGACGCGCCGCGCCGCCTCGGCCAGCAAGCCGAGATCCTGCAGCACCCCGGTCTCGTTGTTGGCAGTCATCGCCGACAGCAGTCGCGTCTCGCGGTGCAGGCCGGCCTGCAGCGTCTCCGCCGTGACCCGGCACTGGCCGTCGACGCCGACCAGATCGAGTGTCCAGCCGCTGCGCTGCAACTGCCGGGCCGGCTCCAGCACCGACGGGTGTTCGATGGCAGTCACCGCGATACGCCCCGGCGCCCGTCCCGCGGTGACTGCGTGCAATGCCAGGTTGTTCGCCTCGGTACCGCCGCTGGTGAAGATCACCTGTGCCGGCTTCACCCCCACCAGGGCCGCGACCTGTTCCCGGGCCGCGTCGATGCGGGCGCGGGCGGCGCGCCCGAACTGGTGGCTGCTGGACGCGTTGCCGGGCGAACCATCGAGGCAAGCCAGCATGGCGTCGCGGACCGGCTCGTCCACAGGGGTGCTGGCGTTGTAGTCGAGGTACAGCCTCATGACCCGACCATCAGACCGTATCGACGGTCCTGTCCGCCGGCGCCAGTTCCACGGCGACGTCGCGCGCCGAATCGGCCTCGGCCTGACGCCGCGCCGCGCCCTGGTCGACCAGCTGCCCCAGGCTGATATCGTTCAGGAAGTCATGGATCTGCTGGCTGAGCTCGGTCCACAATTCGTGGGTGAGACAGCGCTGACCATCGTGGCAGTCCCCGCGCCCCCCGCAGCGCGTGGCGTCGACGCTCTCGTCGACCGCCGTGACCACCGCCGCCACCGGGATATCATAGGCCGAACGCGCCAGCGAGTAGCCACCGCCCGGCCCGCGGGTACTGGACACCAGGCCCTGCTTGCGCAGGCGGGTGAACAGTTGCTCCAGGTAGGACAGGGAGATACCCTGGCGCTCGGAGATCCCGGCGAGCGTCACCGGCCCTTCGCCGGCATGCAGCGCGAGGTCCAGCATTGCAGTTACGGCGTAGCGACCCTTGCTGGTCAGTTTCATTCCTGGCGGCCCCGATTCAAGCGTCTGAAAACCAGCTTAAAGTGCCATAACCGAGTAAAACAGTCAAGAATTATCCCGGTGTGAATCCGGGGGTTTTTCCTCCTCCAGGCCGGTCTCTATGGGCTCGGTCTTGCACGCACTCTCCAGTTCGCAGGCTTCCAGATCCGGCAACTGCAGGTCGGCCACCTCAGCACCGAGGCTCTTCAGACCACGGCACATCTCCTCCAGCCGTTTGTCCATGACGTGGATGTGGTCGAGCATGTTGTTGATGGCATTGGCCACCGGGTCGGGCGCATCCTTGGTGCTGCCGTAGGCATCGAAACCCATCTTCCTGGCAATGGCCTCGCGACGCTTGTCCTGTTCGCTGCGACTGCCACCGACGACACGCCCGGGCACGCCCACCACCGTAGCACCGGCGGGCACGTCCTTGATCACCACC
>DROT01000082.1 GCA_011321775.1 Gammaproteobacteria bacterium
CCGTAGGAGCGGGCTTGCCCGCGAACTGTTGCACAGCAGGCCTGTGTGTTTACATCGACCGGTTCGCGGGCAAGCCCGCTCCTACAAGGTGGGGCTGTTTCAGGCACAGCGGGGGGCTCCCGGCCGGTCTGGCATGGCGGCCAGTACTGCCAGGTCGTCCGCGTAGGGGGGCGCGTCACGGACGCCGGCCAGCGTGGCCTGCAGCACATCCCTCACCCAGGCCGGCAGCTCCGGATGCAGGCAGTAATGGATCCACAACCCCTCGCGGCGGTCCCGGACCAGTCCCGCCTCGCGCAGCAGCGCCAGGTGGCGCGACACCTTGGGCTGGGCGATGCCGGTGGCGTGGGTCAGCTCGCAGACGCACAACTCACCCTCCCGCGCCATCAACAGCAGGCAGCGCAGGCGGGTTTCGTCGGACAGGAGGTGGAACAGATGAGCGGCCGATATATTCATGAAAGCATATATTACAAATCTCATATATACAGTCAAGTGCATATCCAGTCGTACGAGGCGTGTTCGGGGAGATCCTTGCCTATACTTCCAATAGCATCGGGTGTCGGGCCCACGACGCAGAATATCGTGAGGTTTCACCACCGCTCGTCTGACGACAATGAACAAGGCCAAAGTCGACAACAAGCAGCCACCACTGGACACCCCTGTTCTGGTTCCACCGCCAGACGAACTGTCACGGCATGACCACGGACTGCGATTGCTGTTTAACTGGTTGAGCCTGATCTCACTGGCGCTGATATTCGCGGTCCTTGCCCACGAATACTTCGTACTCAATTCGAGACCGGTCGAACCCGCGCATGCCCTGGCTCACGCCTCCCTGCTGGTAGTGACCGCATTGTTGGTTGCCATCGTCTGGTTGTTCAGCCTCGCCTACAGACGAATGCGCGCCTACCAGGTCGCATTGGCGGCCTCACACGCCGGTCTGGAGGACGTGGTCGCAAACAGAACACGTGCCCTCAGGGATTCACAGGCCCTGTTGGAAACCCTGTTCGACTCTTTTCGGGAACGGACCCTGGTCGTCGATGCCGACAACCGCATCGTTCGCGCCAACCGCCAGGCCAGCGGTGACTTCGAGGGCACACTGGGCGGGAGGCGCCTGGAAGATGTCTATCCCGACTGTGCAGCGAAAGACGAACGCCGCACGGAACGCGGCCTTATCCAGCACACCTTTCGTGAAAAGAAGCCGCAGAGAAACCGCATCATGCGCGGTGGGGCCGATTGTGACCGCGTGTTGTCCGTGGACACCTATCCGGTCTTTTCTGCGGACGGTGAGGTGGAACTGGTCATAGAAGTCGTTCGTGACGTCACTGATATCAAGTACCTGGAACTGCAACACCAGCATCATGACAAGATGGCGGCGCTGGGACTGCTTGCAGCGGGCATGGCGCACAATCTTGGCAATCCCCTGGCCTCCTTGTCCTCGGAACTGCAGTTGTTGAAGGAAGAGACACGGCTGGATCGTATTCGGCCATCGCTCGAGGTTCTGGATCGGGAAGTACGCAGGATGGCGGAGTCCATTCATGACATCATGGGTTTTGCGCGCAAGCGTAGCGACGAGGGGCGGCGGGTCTCCGTGGAGCAGACCGTGAACGACACCTTGCGCCTGTTACGCCACGACCCGCGCGCAAAGAACATCCGTTTCGAGACCCGCTTCGAGCCTGCTCTCCCCGCCATCCGGTTCAACGAGAACGACCTGGTTCTGGTCCTTACCAATGTGCTCGTCAACGCGCTGGACGCCATACCCTCGGCAGGCACCATAAGAGTCGAGGCATCCCGGGGTTCCGATGGGGATGTTCGCCTTGTGGTCATCGACGACGGGCAAGGCATGAGCCCCGACGTGCTGGAACAGGCAACGAGACCACTGTTCACGACGAAGGGGGAAGCATCCGGGACCGGCCTGGGCCTGGCCATCGTCGATAACATCGTGCGTAGTTCTCACGGGGCACTGCATGTCGACAGCGCACCGGGTTCGGGTACGACAGTGACCCTTTCGCTGCCAATAGCAGAATAATGGAGCTCCAAACCGGTAACAAGGGAGAGTCCGGCCATGGGTGAAAACATCATAGTGATCGAGGATGAAGAAACACTGCGCAACAACCTGGCAACATTCCTGACCCGCCGGGGTTACTGCGTCAGCAGCGCAGCCTCGGGCCAGGAAGGTATCAGGAGGCTACAGGAACAAAGCTTCGACATCCTGATCACCGACATCTACCTGCCGGATATCGACGGCATCGAGATACTCAACCAACTGCGTTCATTGTCAATGGATACCACGCCGCTCGTCATGACGGCTTTCGGTTCCATCGAATCGGCGATAGAGGCCTTCCAGTGCGGTGCCCACGATTACCTGCTCAAGCCGTTCAGTTTCGAGGATCTGGCGCAGAAACTGGGCAATATCGCCGCCTATCGCCAGGCAATACAGGAAAACCGGCGGCTGCGGGCCCGCGTCCACGGAAAGGAAGAGTCCACGCATATCATCCATCGCTCCAGCTCGATGCGGGAGCTTCTCACGCGCGTCAGAAAGCTGGCCTCGCTGCGCTGCAACGTGCTGATAACGGGAGAGACCGGAACCGGGAAGGAGCTGGTCGCGCGTGCGCTGCATGAATACTCGCCCCGGCGTGAGAACCCTTTCCTGTCCTTCAATGTCGCCGCAATTCCCGAAGAGCTCATGGAGAGCCACCTGTTCGGGCACCGGAGAGGTGCCTTCACCGGCGCACACGGCGATCGCGACGGTTTTTTCCTGACAGCCGCGGGCGGCACGCTGTTCCTGGACGAAATCGGCGAGCTGCCCCGATCCATGCAAGCAAAGCTGCTGCGTGCAGTCGAGGAGAAGGAAATACTCCCGGTGGGCAGTGACCAGACCATCCATGTCGATACCCGCATAATCGCAGCAACACATCGCGACCTGGAAGCAATGGTAGAGAATGGAAATTTTCGTCGTGACTTGCTGATGCGCCTCGACGTGGTGCAACTGAGCGTCCCTCCCCTTCGCGAACGCAAGGAAGATATCCCGTTGCTGGCACAGCATTTCATCGCCCTGCACGCCGCGGAAATGGGCAAGACCAGCCCGGCGCTCCATCAGGACGCGTTGAATATCCTGCTCGGCCATGACTGGGGGAAAGGCAATATACGCGAGCTCTCCAACGTCATCGAACGCGCCGTGATCGACTGCGAGGGCGATACCATCACGCCCGATCATCTGGCCCCGACATTGGGTTCGGCAGGCGGTTCCGGATACGCCGATCTCAGGAGCGCCGTGCGGGAATTCGAGCGTCGCTACATATCCAGCGTGCTGGAAAGTGCGGAAGGCGACCGCGACCTGGCCGCAAGAATTCTCGGCATCTCCGTCGCGACCCTCTATCGACACCTGCACTAGCCCTGCTGCCATCCCGGCTGCAGAATTGCGAAAATCCTGAGCCCGATTCGCAGTTCTGCTGCAGGCATTCTGTTCTTCACCTTTCCATGTTGCTGATCCGCCATTGTAATAATATATATTACATATAGATATGAAATATTCTTTACAAGTTTAATTAAATAAATCAGGGGTGGCACTCCTCTTGCAAACAGGCAATCCCGCGCGGTGCCAGGCGCACCGCCGCCGTCGAAAAACGAACCTGTGCGTCAGAGGAGGCCACACCATGAAACAGCGACACGTCATACACCATCTATACAACCTTGCCGGCACCGCCGTGCTGTCCATGGCTTTTGCCAGCCCGCTCGTCGCCGCACCAAGCTATGAGATCGAGGCAGTCCTGGTGGCCGAAGACCAGTACCAGGGTGAGAGCGGGGTCATCCCCAAACCGATCTTCAGGCCCCATGAGACAGACGCCACGCTGCTGCCACGTTTCTGGATCAGCAGCAATGAAAGAGGGGCCGAAGAAGACGGCGCAGCCGTGGACAGCAAAGGCGGCATCACCATTCTCAAGAACAGCAGCAACAAGGTGCTGTCACAGCTTGTCATCGAGGACGCCTGCCTGCCGGTGGTCAACCCCGATGGCAGCAGCTACGGTTGTGCACCTCCCGGCGCGGAGGGGCATCCGCGCCACCCGCATGGTATCGATATCGATATTGCGCGGCAGCTCGCCTACCAGGTCGTCGAGCATTCCGGGCTGCAGTGGAATGCCGATCGCAGTGGCTTCGACATCGCCCAGAGCACGGACGAGGAGTCGGCTCTCCTGGTGGTGTACGACATAAGGAATCCGCGCAATCCAGGAATACTCGAGGCCTATGTTCTCGGGCACGGCGCCGAGGAAGTGGCTGTCAATGAACTGAACGGCAAGGCCTATGTGGGCAATCACGAACCTTCGCCTACCGACATCCCCTGCTTCGTATCGGTCATCGATCGCAATGCTGCATCACCCTACCGGTTCATCGATCTGGCCGACGAACTCCAGTGCGTGCAGGGCATCCAGGTCGACGAACCCCTGGGCCAGGTATATGGCACCACGCATATCGGCGAAGTGATGTATGTTTTCGACAGCTATACTGACAGTATCGCCTATTCGGTCGATATCCGCGGCCCCTTCGATGCCCAGGTACAGGGCCTGAGTGGTGGTGTTCCCGACGGCGCCGTCCTGCACATGCACGATCTGGCTGCAGACCTGCTGCGACACCGCGCCTACCAGACCATCCACACCCTGGCACCGGCGGTGGAAACGGACGAGGCGACCACGGACGAAGAGGCGGAGATAACCGGACGATGGGTGGCGGAAGTCGATACCAACCCGGCATCGCGTACGTTCCGGCGCGTGAGGATCTTCGATCTTTCCAACGGCCAGACGGCGGATGACGTTCCGAGTCACAGCGACGCCAGCGGCCCATTCGAGAACCGGTTCGTTCACGCCCACTTCCTCGAGGTCGACCCGATCCGCAAGGCGCTGCTGGTTACCGGCGAGCATACTGGCAACCTCGGTGTGGTCGACACCCGGCGCGGCAAGCTCAAGCAGGTGATCGCCATCAGCCGGCCGATTCCGGGCTGCGAACTGCCGCCGCCCGAGCCCGGCGAAGCTCCGGCAGCACCCGAGCCCCACGTCCACGGCGTCAATATCCAGAACCTGGCCGGAACGGCTTACGTGAGCGACGAAGGCGAGGACTGCTTCTATGAATCCGTGACCATTCTGGAGCCCTGAACGGCCTGCGGGCAGCCGGGCGGCAGCCTATGTCGCCCGGCTGCCATCACCTCTGACTGGAGAATCTGAGCCATGAGTATCATGACCAAACGGGCGATCTCGATCGCCGTCCTTCTCGGAGTTTCTTCTGTTGGCGCACGCGCTGACGGCATATTGCACGATGGGCCA
>DROT01000083.1 GCA_011321775.1 Gammaproteobacteria bacterium
CCCCCGAAGGGCTCATGCGGTATTAGCCTGGGTTTCCCCAGGTTGTCCCCCACTACAGGGCAGATTCCTATGTATTACTCACCCGTCCGCCACTCGACGCCTGGGAGCAAGCTCCCATCGTTTCCGTTCGACTTGCATGTGTTAGGCATGCCGCCAGCGTTCAATCTGAGCCAGGATCAAACTCTTCAGTTCAAGTTTGATAGTCGCTTGAGGCGACAAATCTTGGCTCGATGTACACAAAACTCGGAATTTGATTGAGTTTGCTTCCATCGAAGTGTTGCTTTGGCTGCGCAACCGTTCGACGTAAGCATCCACACAAATCATCTGATCCAAACTGTTAAAGAACTCGCTGGCACTCGTCCAGCGGAGACCGACCATTATGCTACACAGTGATCCGTCTCGTCAACTGCTTGCGCTCCACCCGCGTTCCGGAACCGGTCCGTCCCTGAGTGGAGGCGCGCATTATACAGGCCGTTCGGTAGCCGTCAACACTTTCCGCGCCCGTTGTTGGCCACGCCCTCCGGCCCGCCGGATCAGTCCAGCCGCACGCGCGCAAAACGGCGCTTGCCGACCTGGAAAACGTGCTCGCTGCCGGCGCCGAGGCGCAGCTGGCGGTCCTCGATACGCTCGCCGTCGACGCGCACCGCCCCCTGCTTGAGCATCCGCAGCGCCTCCGAGGTACTCGAGGTCAGGCCCGCGTCCTTCAGCAGGTTGGCGATCGGCAGTCCTTCGCCTCCTGCCGCCAGACGGACCTCGGGCATATCCTCCGGCAGGGCGCCCTTCTGGAAACGGGCGATGAACGCCTCGCGCGCCCGCTCGGCGTCCGCCTGCGAATGGAAACGCGCCACGATCTCCAGCGCCAGCTCGAACTTGATGTCGCGCGGATTACGCCCCTCGCGCATCTCCCGCTGCAGTCTTTCGATGTCGGCCAGCGGCCGGAAACTCAGCAGTTCGAAGTAGCGCCACATCAGCTCGTCCGAAATCGACATCAGCTTGCCGAACATCTCCTCGGGCGGCTCGGAAATGCCGATGTAGTTGCCCAGCGACTTGGACATCTTCTGCACCCCGTCCAGCCCTTCCAGGATCGGCATGGTCAGCACCACCTGCGGCTTCTGGCCATAGGCCTCCTGCAATTGCCTCCCCACCAGCAGGTTGAACTTCTGGTCGGTCCCTCCGAGTTCGACGTCCGCGCGCAGCGCCACCGAATCGTAGCCCTGCACCAGCGGGTAGAGGAACTCGTGGATCGCGATCGGCTGGCCGGCACGGTAGCGCTTGCTGAAGTCGTCCCGTTCCAGCATGCGCGCCACCGTGTGGCGGGCCGCCAGCTGGATCATGTCCACCGGCGTCATTTCGTTCATCCAGCTGGAATTGAACATCACCAGGGTCTTTTCCGGGTCGAGGATGTGGAAGATCTGGCTCTCGTAGGTACGGGCGTTTTCGATGACCTCGTCGCGCGTCAAGGGCTTGCGGGTGACGTTCTTGCCAGTGGGATCGCCGATCATGCCGGTGAAATCGCCGATCAGGAAGATCGCCTCGTGCCCGAGATCCTGAAACTGCTTGAGCTTGTTGAGCAGTACCGTATGCCCCAGGTGCAGATCCGGGGCGGTGGGGTCGAAACCGGCCTTGACCCGCAGCGGACGCCCTTCGCGCAGCCGCTCGACCAGCTCGCTTTCCACCAATATCTCCTCGGCGCCCCGCCTGATTTGCTCCAGCCCCTCGACCTGCGACATTCCCCTGCTCCTGATACTGAAAAAATCGGGTTAAAAGGGTAGCATACACCGGCCGATAGCCTGAGATGGGAATGGCACGGATTCTGCTGCCGTTCCGGGCGACCGTATCCTTGACCACACGGCCGTATCTCGGTTAGCGTAGACCAACAGCGGAAGGGAATTCAGTGCGTTATAACAAAATATCGCTAAGGGACTATAACTCCGGCTGGGAACCCGACCGCAAACGCAGCGGCGGGGGTCTCCGCTGGGCCTTGCTGGGCACCGTTTCCGGACTGGCGCTGGGGCTGTTCTCGCTCACTTCCTTCGATGCCAATGCGCTGAAAATAAAGGATTCTTCGACTGCCCTGGCGCCCGCGACCCAGGCCACCACGACGCCTGGAGAAGACACCACCGAGACCCTGACGAAGGCACCGCAGCTGCCGCAGGCAAAGGCGGAACCGCAGGCGGCACCGCCGCCCCCGCCGGGCAGCTGGCACGAAGTCACGGTACAGGCCGGCGACAGCCTGGCGCGGATCTTTTCCCGTCAGGGCATCTCCCCCCGTCAACTGCACGACATCATCGCCACCGGCGGCGTCGCCAAGAAACTGACGGATCTCTACCCGGGCCAGAAGTTGCGCATGCGCACCACGCCCGAGGACGGGCTGCTGGAACTGGTCTACGAGATCGACGCCCTCAACCAGCTCCAGGTATTGCGCAAGGGCGAGGACTACGAGTCGCAGCTGATCGCAAAGGTCCCGGAACGTCACCGCGTCAGCGCCAGTGGCAGGATCGACAACTCGCTGTTCCTGGCCGCCAACCGTGCCGGACTCCCGGACAAGATCACCATGGAACTGGCCAATATCTTCGGCTGGGACATCGACTTCGCCCTCGATATCCGTCGCGGTGACCGTTTTACCGTGATCTACGAGGAACTCTACCTGGACGGGGAGCGTATCGGCACCGGCGACATACTCGCTGCCGAATTCGTCAACGACGACGAGGTTCATCAGGCCGTGGCCTTCACGGATGACCGTGGCCACACCGAATACTACGATCCCAAGGGTCGCAGCATGCGCAAGGCCTTCCTGCGCACGCCGGTGGCTTTCACCCGCATCAGTTCCCGCTTCAGCCTGGGACGCAAACACCCCATCCTCAACCGCATACGGGCCCACAAGGGCGTCGACTACGCCGCCCCGCGCGGCACCCCGGTCAAGGCCACCGGAAACGGCAAGATCGTGTTCCGCGGCAGGAAGGGCGGTTATGGCAACACCCTCATCATCCGCCACGGCAACCGCTACAGCACGCTCTATGCGCATCTGAGTCGCTTCGCCCGCGGCATCAAGAACGGCCGCCGCGTTCGCCAGGGCCAGGTGATCGCCTATGTAGGCAGTACCGGCCTCGCCACCGGCCCGCACCTGCACTACGAGTTCCGGGTCAACGGTGTCCACCGCAACCCGCTGACCGTCAAGCTGCCCAGCGCGGCGCCGCTGCCGCCCAAGTACCGCAAGAAATTCAAGCTGAACACCGAACACCTGCTGGCGCAGCTGGAACTGGCCAAGAGCCGGGCGGTCGCCCTGCAGAGCGACTGAGCCCGCCGTTAGCGACCACCGCGGATGGCTGACCACTATATCGGCCTCATGTCAGGCACCAGTGTCGACGGCATCGATGCGGTCGTGGTCGACCTGGAAGCGGACACGCCGCGCCTGCTCTCCGCCAGCACCCGACCCTGGCCCGAGGCGCTGCGCTGGCAGATCCTCGAGACCATCGAGGATCCCGGCAACGTCACCCTCGCCGGACTCGGCACCCTCGACGCGGCAATCGCGGAAGCCTTCGCGGACGCCGCGCTGGCGGCCGTGGACGAGGCCGGCCTCGACGCCGCCTCGATCCGCGCTATCGGCAGCCATGGCCAGACCCTCTTCCACGCCCCCGGCGGCCCGCACGGCTTCAGCATGCAGGCCGGCGACCCCGGCCGCATCGCGGAGCGTACCGGCATCACCACCGTCGCCGACTTCCGGCGTCGCGACATCGCCGCCGGCGGCCAGGGGGCACCGCTGGTCCCGGCCTTCCACCAGGCGCTGTTCAGCCACCCTCGCAAGACCCGTGCGGTCGTCAACATCGGCGGCATGGCCAATGTAACCCTGCTGCCGGCCGGGAACGGGCAGGCCGGCGGCTATGACACCGGACCGGGCAACGTGCTGCTCGACGCCTGGTACCGCCGACACCACGCGGACGAGTTCGATCGCGGCGGCGCCTGGGCCCGCAGCGGCACACTAGTGCAACGACTCCTGGAACAACTGCTGGATCACCCCTATTTCCGGCTGGCGCCGCCCAAGAGCACCGGTCGCGAGACCTTCTGCCTGGAATGGCTGGAAGGGATACTGAAACGCATGCCGCCGGCAAAGCCGGCGGACATACAGCATACGCTCACCGAATTCAGCGCGCGCACCATTGCCGAAGCGGTGGCCGCCGCCGGTGAGATCGACGAGGTGCTGGTATGCGGTGGCGGCGTTCACAACGACTTTCTGGTGCAGCGTGTCGCCGCGCTGCTGCCGCAGAGTCGCGTCGAGAGCACCGAGACACACGGCCTGCACCCCGACTGGGTGGAAGCCGTTGCCTTCGCCTGGCTGGCACGGCGCACGCTGCGCGGCGAAGCGGGGAACCTGCCCGCCGTCACCGGCGCCCGGCACGCGGTAGTACTGGGCGGCGTCTATCCGGGGCGCCGGTCGATGGGCACGTAGTCGCGTTCGGACTCGCCCGAATACACCTGGGTGGGACGGAAGATACGGTTGTCACCCAGCTGCTCGCGCCAGTGCGCCAGCCAGCCGGCGGAACGGGCCACGGCGAAGATCGAGGTGAACTGGTCCGGCGGAATGCCCATCTCCTTGTAGAGGATGCCGGAATAGAAATCGACGTTGGCGTAGACCCCCTTGGGCGCCAGCTTCTCCTCGCAGGCCTCCTCCAGCGCCAGCGCCGTCTCGAACATCGGGCCCATGTTGCCGCCGCGTTGTTCCATCAGCTCATACATGAGCTTCTGCAGGATGGTGGCGCGCGGATCCTTTACCTTGTATTCGCGGTGCCCCATGCCCCAGATCTTGGCCTTGCTGGCGAGCTTTTCGTCCAGCCATGCCTTGACGTTCTCCGGGCGCCCGATCTCCTCGAGCATCTCGACCACCCGCTGGTTGGCACCACCGTGCAGGGGACCGGCCAGGGTGCCGATCGCCGCGGCGATCACCAGGAAGGGGCTCGCCAGGGTCGAGCCGGCGACCAGGGCGGCAAAGGTGGAAGCGTTGATGGTGTGTTCGGCGTGCAGGATCAGGCTGGCGTCCATGATGCGCGCCAGCAGCGGATCCGGATCTTCGCCGCTGAACATGTACAGCAGGTTCTCGGCATAGCTCAGATCCTTGCGCGGCGCATAGGGGTCGTAGCCGTTACGCACGTGTTCCCACATGGCGACGATGGTCGCCATGCGCGCGATGATCTTGACCGACATGTTGTGCACATAGTTCAGGTCCTCGCACAGATTGCTGCCGGTGAGACACTCGTCGCCCTGGTAGAACATGCCGAGGCTGGCAACCGCGGTCTGCAGCATCTCCATGGGATGGCCGGTCGCCGGCAGGTATTTCATGATCTCGCGCACGTTGTACTTGACGATGCGGTTGGCGCGCAGCTGCCGATCGAAGTCGTCGAGCTCGGCACGGGTCGGCAGGCGCCCGTCGAGCAGCAGCAGGGCGGTCTCCTCGAAGGTGCTGTGCACCGCCAGATCCTCGATGCGATAGCCGCGATAGGTCAGTATTCCCCGGTTACCGTCCAGATCGGAGATATTGGAGCGGGTCGCCGGAACCCCTTCCAGACCGGGCAAGTATTCGTTCATTCCTGTCTCCTGATTGGCCCCGCCACAGGCATCGACGGTGGTGACTGCAAGCCGGCTATTTTACCCTCTCATCGGTGGAAAATCCGGCCGGGCGACGGAAGCCGTCCGGCGACGTCGCACCCATGCAAAAGGGGCGCTTACAGCGCCCCTTGCAGTCGGTGGATCGGGGAAGCTCAGGCGGAAAACGAGGATCCGCAGCCGCAGGTGGTGGTCGCATTGGGATTGCGGATCACGAAACGCGCACCCTCCAGATCTTCCTTGTAGTCGATCTCGGCGCCCACCAGGTACTGGAAGCTCATCGGGTCGATGAGCAGCTTGACCCCGTTCTTCTCCACCTCGGTATCACCTTCATTGATGGTCTCGTCGAAAGTGAAACCGTACTGGAAACCCGAACAGCCGCCGCCGGTGATGAACACGCGCAGCATCAGTCCGGGGTTGTTTTCCTCTTCGATCAGTCCCTTGACCTTCTCCGCAGCCGCATCGGTGAATACCAGCGGCTCCTCGATCACGTCCGTTTCCTGGGCGGTACTCTCAGTCATCGGTCAGTCTCCGCAAGATCTCTGTCAGTCCTCGATGGAGCCAGTATGCGTTTCCCGACCATTCCGGTCAAGTATTACTTGAGTGCGGTGATTTCAGCCGCGTCCTCCACGACCGGCTCCGGCTCGCCCGTTGCCACTCCTTTTGCCGCCACCGGGCCGCTATCGTGGACCAGCTGGCCATTGATCTCCGCGCCCATGGCCATCTCCAGGAGGTTGTAGTACAGGTTGCCGGTGATACGGGCATGGCTGGCCAGCTCGGCGCGGTTGCCGACGTGCACGTCGCCGCTGACCTCGCCGTTCAGGATCAGGTCGGGAACCCGTACCTCACCCTCGATACGCCCCTGTTCACTCACGGTGAGCACCGCATCGGCACCCGGCTCGGCGACGATATTGCCGCGCACGCAGCCGTCGACGTGCAGACCGCCGCTGAAGTGGATATCGCCCTCCAGCCGGGTCTGCCGGCCGATCACCGTATCGATCCCGGGGGATCTGCCCTTCTTTGCACTTCCAAACATGATTCTCTCCCTTGTCAGGCCCGGGGCCTCCCTGTCACGCCGGCCAGGCCAGCGTCTCCTCGACGGCGGCCGGCTGCCCCTTGCCGGCAGGCCGCAGGTGAATCCGCACGCGCTGGGGCCGGAAATCCGCCGGGATGCGTATCCGGCCCTCGAAGTTCTGGTAGTAACGAAAGCGGAATTTCAGCGGTTTCGCCTTTCCCACCACCAGCCGGGAAAAGGGCCGCACCACGGATTTCCCATCCTCCAGCCCCTCGATCTCGATTTCCATGACGCCGCGCACATATCGGTCATTGCGCTTCACCTGGGTCAGGGTCACGCTGTAGCGGTAAACGCCTGCCTCGGCGCCCGGTTCCACATGAAAACGCTGCACCCGCAGGCCGGCGTCGACGTCTCCCGGAGAAACGATGCTGCGGTAGAAATCGAGATCCCGGCGCGCCTCCTGCAACTGCTGCTGCAGGGCCGCGTAGCCGTTGCGCACCTCCAGCGCCGCGCGGCGGTCGATCTCGCTGGAGCGCTGCAATACGGCGATTCTTGCCTCGAGTTCATCGTTTGCCTCGCGCACCCCGGCAAGCTGCCGCTCGAGCTCGGTTCGCTGCCGACGCAGTTCGGCGAGTTCAGTGGTGGCCGACTGCTGGCCATAGCCGACCAGAAAGAAGGCGGCAACGACCAGCAACGCGGCCGCCACGGCGGCCGCCAGCCACAGCTGGAGCGGTCGGTAGACGAGGATCTTGCGGTTGCCGGAGTCCATCATATGCCTTCAAGACGCAGCAACTATCGTGCCGCAATCAGGGCATCAGGGCGATCGCCTGCAACCCCCCGTGTTCCTCGAGGCCGAACATGAGGTTCATGTTCTGTACCGCCTGGCCGGCGGCCCCCTTGACGAGGTTGTCGATGACCGACAGTACCACCACCGTATCGCCTTCCGGCGGGCGGTGGACCGCGATACGACAGTAATTGGAACCCTTCACCGAACGGGTTTCCGGGTGCGAGCCGGCGGCGAGCACGTCGACGAAAGGCTCGTCGCGATACGCTTGCTCGAACAGCCGCTGCAGATCCGCGCCGTCATCCTTCAGGCGCGCATAGAGGGTGGCATGGATACCGCGGATCATGGGCGTCAGGTGGGGGACGAAGGTCAGCCCCACGGGGCCGCCATTCACCCCCTCCAGCCCCTGCCGGATTTCCGGCAGGTGCCGGTGTCCCGGCACCGCGTAGGCCTTGAAACTCTCGGAAGCCTCCGCCAGCAGGGTAGCCACACTGGCCTTGCGCCCGGCGCCGCTGACCCCCGACTTGCAGTCGGCAATGAGCGTCGAGGGCTCGATGCACCCCGCCTGCAGCAAGGGCAGAAAACCGAGTTGTACCGCCGTCGGATAACATCCCGGATTGGCAACCAGCCGCGCCCCGGCGATCGCCTCGCGGTTGATCTCCGGCAGGCCGTACACCGCCGTCTCCAGCAGTGCCGGGGCCGCGTGCTCCATGCCGTACCAGCGCTGCCACAGCTCCGCGTCCCGCAGGCGGAAGTCGGCCGCGAGGTCGATGATGCGCGCACCGCGCTCCAGCAGCTGTGCCGCCATGCCCATGGCGACACCGTTGGGCGTGGCGAAGAACACCAGGTCGCAGGCGCCCAGGCGCTCGGGATCCGGGGCGCTGAACTCCAGGTCGACCTGACCACGCAGGTTGGGAAACAGGTCGTCGATGCGGCGGCCGGCCTCGCTGCGTGAGGTAACGAGTTCCAGCTGCACCTCCGGATGCTGCGCCAGCAGACGCAACAGCTCCACGCCCGTGTATCCGGTTCCGCCTACCACGCCCACGCTGATCATTCCGGTTCCTGCCCTTCGTCGCTCGCTACGAGGCGCTTATTGTCCAAGCTACCCCGAGACTTGTCCACGCCCCCACAAGGGGAAGAAGCGGTCCTCCCGTAGCGATGGTATATTGTCGCGGATTCAGCCCCGTTTCCCCCATACAAGCGACCGCCCATGCTGCGTCATATCCACCGCACCGGAAAAGACCTCCTGTCCGCCGACGCCTGGAAGGTCCGTATCCTGTTCTGGTCCGGCGCCATCGTCGTCGGCGTGGTCGCGTCCGGCTTCGCCATCACCACCGAATATGCCAACGAGGGCTTCCGTTCGCTGCTGGAACTGGCGCCCTGGGCGCCTTTCATCCTGACACCCGTGGGCCTGGTGCTGGTCGCCTGGCTGACGCGGCATTTCTTCCCCGGCTCCCAGGGCAGCGGCATCCCCCAGTCCATCGCCGCCCTGGAAATGAGCGAACACCGCTCGCGCACCGCACTGCTGTCGTTCCGCATTGCCGTCGGCAAGATCCTGCTCACCCTCCTCGGACTGCTGTGCGGCGCTTCCATCGGCCGCGAGGGGCCGACCGTCCACGTCGGTGCGGCGCTGATGTTCTCCCTCGGCCGTTTCGGCAAGTTCCCGCACCATTACATGGATCGCGGCCTGATCCTGGCGGGCGGGGCCGCCGGTATCGCGGCAGCCTTCAACACACCGCTTGCCGGCGTACTGTTCGCCGTGGAGGAAATGGGTCGCTCCTACGAGGAACGCACCAGTGGCGTGCTGCTCACCGGTGTCATTCTGGCCGGTATCACCACCATCGCCATACAGGGCAACTACACCTACTTCGGCAGCACCTCGGCCACCCTGCCGACCTCGCAGATCCTGCTGCCGGTGCTGGTGTGCGGCATCCTCGGGGGGCTGCTCGGCGGCCTGTTCAGCAGCGCACTGGTGTATGGCTCCCGCTGGCTGGCGCCGCTGACGAAACGCAGGCCCCTGCTGGTGGCGCTGGCCTGCGGCCTGGGCATTGCAACGGTGGGCTTCCTGTCCGGCAACAGCACCTACGGTACCGGCTATGCAGAAGCCGAGGCCATTCTCTCGCACCAGGGACAGGTCGTGGAAGGTTACCCCTACATGAAGATGCTGGCCACGCTGTTCTCCTACCTGAGCGGCATTCCCGGCGGCATCTTCGCCCCCTCGCTCGCCACCGGCGCCGGCGTCGGCGCCGAGATCGCCCACTGGATGCCGGCCATACCCGCCGGCGCCATCGTCATCCTCGGCATGGTCGGTTATTTCACCGGGGTGGTGCAGACGCCGATCACCGCCTTCGTCATCGTCATGGAGATGACCGACAACCACGAACTGCTGCTGCCACTGATGGCCACCGCGGTGATCGCCTACGCCAGTTCGCGTTTCGTCTGCCCGCAGCCCATCTATCGGGCGCTGTCGGAGAACTTCCTGCCGCCCCCGCCGGCACCGAAGACGGAAGCGGCGGACGAGGAGGCAGGCGATCCACCCGCCACGGGCACGCGTTCCTAGGAACGGTTCCGGCACCGGCAACAAAGCGATACCATTCGGCCGCCATGAAACTGAAAGACGTACTGATCGGGATCTTTGCGGTCGCCCTGCTGGGTACGCTGGCACTGCTGTGGCTGGCGCCGGCGGGTCTCGCCCGTGCGCCCGACATCACCCTCACCACCCTGGAGAAACAGCCGCTGCCACTGAACGAGTACCGCGGCCGGCCGCTGCTGATCAACTTCTGGGCGACCACCTGCCCGGGCTGCATCAAGGAGATGCCGCAGCTGGTGGAGTTGTACCGTGAATTGGCTCCACAGGGCCTGGAAATCATCGGCGTCGCCATGTCCTACGATCCGCCCGCACAGGTTCGCGCCCTCGTTGCCCGCAAGCAGATCCCCTATCCCGTTGCCCTGGACGAGGATGGCGCCGCGGCAAGAGCGTTCGGCAATGTGCGCCTCACGCCGAGCAACTTCCTGATTGCGCCCGACGGACATATCGTCTACCAGAAGATCGGCGAACCGGACAGGAAGAAACTGCGCACCATGATCCTGGAACTCCTCGACCGGCAGGGAAAAACGACATGAACATACTCTGGGTGAAGGCCTTTCACATCATTTTCATGGTGACCTGGTTCGCCGGACTGTTCTACCTCCCGCGCCTGTTCGTCTATCACGCCGACTGTCACGATCGACCCGGCCACGAGCGCTTCCTGGTCATGGAGCGCAAGCTGTACGCCATCATGACCATCGGCGGCATACTCACGGTCGCCTTCGGGCTGTGGCTGATCGCCGGCTGGCACTGGCCGCTGACCGAAGGCTGGCTGCATGCCAAGCTGGCACTGGTCGGCCTTCTCATCCTCTATCACCTCTACTGCGGTCGTCTGGTCAAATCCTTCCGCAGCGGGAACAACCGTCACTCCGGTGTTTTCTATCGCTGGTTCAACGAGTTTCCGGCGCTGATCCTGGTCGCCGTGGTACTGCTGGCCGTTCTGCGGCCGTTCTGATCCCCCTTCCCAGGGGCGGCAATCCAGCCCCGCGAACCGTTCACACCCTCGCCCCGCCCGAAGGCCCGGTGCCCGACAGACATGTATCTTAATGCGAACGATTTGCATTTGTGTTTTATATAACTATAATCTCCGCCCACTCCAACCATCGCAAAGAGAGGGCGCAACACACCATGAAACCGGCAAACCTTTCGGGCATCGGCCTTGTCACTGCCTTGCTGGCCGCTTCCACCGCCGCAACGGCCGCAGAACTGCCCAGCCAGCAGGAGATGTGGGAAATCATCCAGAAACAGCAGCGCGAGATCGAGGCACTCAAGGCGGGACAGAAGGAAACCGCGGAAAAGGCGGAAGCCGCCGTGGAAGTGGCGGAACAGAGCCAGGAATCGACCACCGCGTCGTCCGGCTGGACCGAGAACACCCGCATCGGCGGCTACGGTGAACTGCACTACAACAACCTCGACAGCAAGAAGGAGATGGACCTGCACCGCGTGATCATGTTCCTCGACCACGAGTTCAGCGACCGTATCCGCTTCGCCTCCGAGATCGAGTTCGAGCACGACGGCGACGAGGTCGAGGTGGAACAGGCCTATGTGGAATTCGACCTCAACGACAGTACCCAGGCAAAGGCCGGCGTCTTCCTGGTACCGGCCGGCATCCTCAACGAGACCCACGAGCCCGCGACCTTCTACGGCGTGGAACGCAACCCGGTGGAAACCAACATCATCCCCACGACCTGGTGGGTCGGCGGCGCCAGCCTCGGGGGACAGATCGGGGACTCCGGCTTCAGCTACGACCTGGCGGTACACGAAGGCCTGAAAACCAGCGCCGCCAACGACTACAAGGTGCGCAAGGGTCGCCAGAAGACCATCGAGGCGGACGCCAACGACCTCGCCTACACCGGCCGCATCCGGTGGACCGGCCTGCCGGGCGTGGAACTCGCGGCCACCGCTCAGTACCAGCAGGATGTCACCCAGGGAACGGACCCTGCCGCCGGTCACGCCTGGCTGTTCGAGGCCCACACCCGGATCGAACGTGGTCCGCTGGCGCTGCGCGCCCTCTATGCCTTCTGGACTCTGGACGGCAACGGGCCGGATTCGATCGGCGCGGACGAACAGACCGGTTTCTACGTGGAACCGTCGTACAGGTTCTCGCTGTTCAGCCAGAATCTCGGTGTCTTTGCGCGCTACAACCAGTGGGACAACCAGGCCGGCAGCAGTCGCTTCGATAGCGGCAAAAAGCAGTATACTGCCGGGCTCAACTACTGGCCGCACCCCGGTGTCGTGCTGAAAGCCGATGTCCAGCAGCAGGACAACGACGGCAACCAGAAGAACGACAACGGCTTCAACCTGGGCGTCGGTTACCAGTTCTAGTACACACAGCGGCGAGGCACAATGGGGGGCGCCGGCGGCGCCCCCATTTATTAACCCGGCAACCTAATATGTCGGACTCAGGGCTTCAAGAATGGCCCGTATCAAGGCGCGGCTCGCGGGCAAGGGTGATTCCCTTGGCAAGAGCCGCAACGCAGAGACGGGCCATTCTTGAAGCCCCTAACAGATTGAAAGGAAAAGGACAGGCTGTTGTGTGCTCGTCTGCAGACGGCGTTATCGAAACTGGCTGTAGGAGTGCTACAGCGGCGTTTCGATGCCTTGCTGCAGACGAGCACACAACAGCTGAGTCCGACATATTAGGTTGCCGGGTTAATAACTACCATAGGCCATTCGTATTGTTCCCGAACAGATATTCCCTGCTCTCGCTCCTGCTGCTGATTGCGTCCCCGCTGCTGGCCGGCGGCGTCTACCAGCAGCCGGAGGAGTTCCTGTCGCAGACCTTCGACGGCTCGCCGCCGCCGGCGACCGTCGTGTGGCTGACCGGTGAGCGCAAGAAGGCCGTCACGAGGCTGCTGGGGCACCGCTACCCCAGCCTGCGCGTACGCTACTGGCGACGCGGCACACGCAGTGCCTGGATCCTGGAGGAGGTCGGCAAGAGCAAGCCCATCACCGCCGGCTTCGTCGTCGATGCCGGCCGCATCGAACGGGTGAAGGTGCTGATCTTCCGGGAATCCCGCGGCTGGGAGATCCGCCACGATTTCTTCACCGACCAGTTCAGGGACGCGGGCCTGAACGAACAGGGCGAACTCGATCGCGACATCGACGGCATCTCCGGCGCCACCCTGTCGGTACGCGCGATCAGGAAACTGGCGGCGCTGGCACTGTACCTGGATGCGCAGACGGGAAATCAGGATGTCCAGACACCACCGTAGGAAACGCCGCTTCAAGCTGCGTTCCTTTTACATCTGGCACCGTCACCTGGGCGTCAGCGCCGCCGCGCTGGTGCTGGTCATTGCGGTAACCGGCCTGCTGCTGAACCATACCGAGGATCTGCAGCTGGACAGCGACTATGTACAGAACGACTGGATACTGGACTGGTATGGCATCGAATCGCCGCAACCCGCAGCCTCCTTCCGTGCCGGCAACCGCCACCTCACCCTCCTGGGCGATCAGCTCTACCTCGGTCGCCGCAGGATCGAGGGCCGCTATGGACGACTCAACGGAGCCGTCGAAGCCGACGACATGCTGATCGTTGCCGTGGATGACGGCATCCTGATGCTCACTCCCCGGGGCGAACTCATCGAACACCTCAAGGCCGGTGATGGCGTGCCGGGCGAAATCGGGCGAATCGGCCGCGATCCGGCGGGTCGCCCGGTCGTACGCACACCCCGGGGCAGCTATCGCCCCGATGCGGATTTCCTCCGCTGGCAATTGCTGAAAGGGGTGAAGCAGGTACACTGGGCTTCGCCCGAGCCACCCGACCCGCAACGGAGCGACTGGCTGCAACGAAACTACCGCGGCAGCATCCTGCCCCTCGAGCGCGTCGTCCTCGACCTCCACAGCGGTCGCTTCTTTGGCCGCGCCGGTCCCTGGCTGTTCGACGCTGCCGCCGTCGTGCTCATCCTGCTGGCCCTGTCGGGCACCTGGATCTGGCTAAAACGCAAACGCTGATCGCCCACCCCCATATTGCACGAAGGGTTCAACGTCCCGCGCGCACCAGCCCGCCGAGACCGGCGGCCTCCAGGCTGCTGTGCAACAGCGCGCGTATGGCTTCGCCATCCTCGAGTTCCCACGCCTCGTCCAGCAGCTCACGCGCCTGCTGCAGACTGAAACTGCGCAAGGCCCACTTCACGCGCAACAGACTGGCCGCACTCATGCTCAGCGAGTCGATGCCCATGGCCACCAGCAGCAGCGCCGCCCCCGGATCGCCGGCCATCTCGCCGCACACGCTGACCGGGCGCCCGACTTCCTGGGCCTTGCGCGCCACCTGCCGGATGGCGCGCAAAACCGAAGGATGCAGCGCGTCGTAGAGCCCCGCCACCCGGGCATTGTTGCGGTCCACCGCCAGCAGGTACTGGGTCAGGTCGTTGGAGCCGATGGAAAAGAAATCCACCCGCTGCGCCATGGCGCGCACCTGGTAGGCCGCGGACGGCACCTCGATCATCACGCCCACCTGGGGAAAAACCAGCCCCTCGTCTTCTTCCAGCAACTCCTCGTAGGCACGCCGGATGAGGCCGAGGGCGCTGTCGATCTCGCCGACGCTGCTGACCATGGGCAGCAGCAGCCGCAGGTTTCCCAGGCCGCTGCTGGCCCGCAGCATGGCGCGTACCTGGGTGAGAAAGATCTCCGGATGGTCCAGCGCGATCCGGATACCACGCCAGCCGAGGAAGGGATTGTCCTCCTCCACCGGGAAGTAGGACAGCCTCTTGTCGCCGCCGATATCGAGGGTACGTACCGTCACCGGCGCCGGATCGAAGGCCTCCAGCACCTGGCGGTAGGTACGGCGTTGCTCTTCCTCGCCCGGGAAGCGGTCCCGGATCAGGAAGGGCACCTCGGTACGATAGAGGCCGACACCCTCGGCGCCGCAGCGCAGCGAAGGCGTAATGTCACTCAACAGACCGGTATTGGCATAGAGCGGCACGCGCACGCCATCCAGCGTCTCGGCCGGCAAGCCGATGAGCCCTTCCAGTTCCTGTGACAGCTGCGCCTCTTCGCGCTGCAGACGCTGGAACTCTTCCCGCACGGCGCGCGAAGGCCGCACGAACAGCCGCGCCTGGTAACCGTCCACCACCAACTGCTGACCGTCGAGACGGCCGACCGGCAGGTCGTCCACCCCCATCACCGCCGGGATTCCCAGGGCGCGCGCCAGGATGGCCACGTGCGAGGCACTGGATCCGCGCGCCGACACCACGCCGGCGAGATAACCGACCGGCACCTCGGCGAGCTGGCTGGCGCTCACTTCCTCGCCCACCAGGATGGTGTCCGGTTCGTAGCTGCGGCTGACGTCGTGGACGCTCTGCAGATACTCCAGGATGCGCCGCCCCAGGTCGCGCACATCGCTGGCGCGCTCACGCAGATAGGGATCCTCCATGTCCTCGAAGGCGGTGACGTGTTCGCTGATGGTATTGCGCAGCGCGCCCGGTGCCCAGTTGCCGGCACGAATACCGGCAATGGTGCCCTCCACCAGGTTCTCGCTGCGCAGCATCAGGATCAGCGCATCGAACAGGGCGATATCCTCGGCCGGCAGCGAATCGGCCATGCGCTGCGACATGCGCCGCATGTCCTGCTCCACCGCCTCCACCGCGGCGCGGAAATCGGCGATCTCCATTTCCACGTCGTCCGGCACATGATCCGGTATGGCGTCCAGATCGGCGGCGGGGAACACTACCCGCGCCCGCCCGAGCGCCGCGCCCGGCGTACCCGAGACTCCCTTGAGGGCATAACGCGACTCGTCGGAACTCTGCAACAGGCGCGCGATGTCACCGCTGGCGCCGGCGTGGCTGATGGCGCCGGCCAGCTGTGCCGCCAGGGTGAACAGGAAGGTCTCTTCCTGTTCCGCGAAACGGCGCCGCTCACGCTGGCGTACCACCAGCACGCCCAGCACCTGCCGGTGCTGGATGATCGGCACGCCGAGGAAGCCGTGAAAGGGATCCTCGCCGATCTCGCTGGTGAACACGTACGCCGGGTGGTCCGAGGCATTGTCGAGGTTGAGCGGCTCCGCCCGGCGCGCCACCACGCCCACCAGCCCCTCGCCGAAGCCCAGGCGCACCTTGCCCACCGCCTGGGTGTTGTAGCCGTCGGTCGCCATCAGCACCTGCTGGCCATGGTCGGCGTCGACCAGGTAGACCGAGCACACATCGACCGCCATGGCCTGTTTCACGCGGGTGACGATGATGGAAAGCGCGCGCTGCAGATCGGGAGCGCGGTTTACTTCCTGGATGGTACGACGCAGGGTGTCGAGCAAGTCTGTGTTTCCGCTTTCAGCAGCCGTGGAGCGGGGTCAACGGCCCAGCCTGCGGGATTGCACGCCGTCCGGGAAAACCAGCGGCGCCAGTTCATTGAGCGCCTTGCGATACACGGAGCGCTTGAAGGAGACCACTTCCTTGAGCGGATACCAGTAGTCGACCCAGCGCCAGTTGTCGAATTCCGGGCGCTCGCCGAGATCGAGACGCACGAAGCGCTCCTCGCCCACCAGCCGCAACAGGAACCAGACCTGCTTCTGACCGATGCACACCGGCTTCTGGTGGCGACGGATGAAACGCTCCGGCAGCCGGTAACGCAACCAGCCGCGTGTCGCCCCCAGCAGGTCCACGTGCTGCGGCTCCAGGCCGATCTCCTCCTCGAGCTCGCGATACATGGCCTGCTCCGGCGTCTCCCCTTTCTGGATGCCGCCCTGCGGAAACTGCCAGGCATCCTGACGAATGCGGCGCGCCCACAGGAGGCGCCCCTCGCGGTTCGTCAGCATGATGCCCACATTGGGCCTATAACCATCTGAATCAATCACTTGCGACCCTGTTCCGGTGACATTCCGTGTCGATCCATTGTACACGCGGCACCGGGGCGCGCAAATCAGCAGACGCTGATTTACCTTTTCGGGAAAGGCGACTATGCTGGCCGGCCAGTGTCACTCATGACCCATACAAATCCTCGCGCCCACGGAGCCGAACAGGCTATAGACCCTATATAGATCATGTCGTTAGCGCTTTTCGACCTGGACAATACCTTGCTCGCCGGTGACAGCGACTACCTGTGGGGACGCTTCCTGGTGGAACGCGGCATCGTCGATGGCGAGACCTACGAGGCGGAGAACCAGCGCTTCTACGATGAATACCTCGCCGGCTCACTGGACATCCATGAATTCCTGCGTTTCCAGCTGCAGCCGCTGGCACGCCACCCTCGCCGGCAACTGGAACGCTGGCGCGAGGAATTCCTGGCCGAGAAGATCGAGCCCATCCTGCTGCCCGCGGCCCGGCAGCTGTTGCAGCGCCACCGCGAGCAGGGCGACGAACTGCTCATCATCACCGCCACCAACCGCTTCATCACCGAACCCATCGCCCGTCGCTATGGCGTCACGGAACTGCTGGCCACGGAGCCCGAGGAGGTCGAGGGCGAATACACCGGCGGCGTGAGCGGAACCCCCTGCTTCCGCGAAGGCAAGGTGGAACGCCTGCAACAGTGGCTGCAGCGGCGACAGCTCGACCTGCGGGACAGCTGGTTCTACAGCGACTCCCACAACGACCTGCCTCTGCTGGAACAGGTGGAGCACCCGGTGGCCGTGGACCCGGACGAAACGCTGAGGGCCCGCGCCGAGGCCAGCGGCTGGCCGGTCATCAGCCTGCGCGTGCCTTCCTGAGGCGGGGATTTGCGAGCGCCGTCCCCCTCCATCCTGTTCGCCACCCTGTTCCTGGCGGCGCTCGCGAGTGCCTGGTTCAGCCTCGAAAGCGGTTCCGCCCCCATTGGCCTGTGGACGGCACTGCAGGCGCCCGACTCCACCGCCGCCCGGATCCTGTGGGAACTGCGCCTGCCGCGGGCGGCGACGGCCTTCGTTACCGGCGCGCTGCTGGGGATCGCCGGCACCCTGATGCAGGTATTGCTGCGCAATCCGCTCGCCGATCCCTACGTGCTGGGTATCTCGGGCGGCGCCTCGGTGGCGGCGCTGCTGGCACTGCTGGCGGGCGCCGGCAGCCTGCTGCTGCAGTCCAGCGCCTTCGCCGGGGCGCTGTTCTCGACCCTGCTGGTGTTCTCGCTGGCACACGGGCGCGGCAACTGGGACACCACGCGCCTGCTGCTCACCGGCGTGGTGCTGGCCGCCGGCTGGAGCGCCCTGATCAGCCTGCTGCTGGCGCTCACACCCGGTGCCCGGCTTCAGGGCATGCTGTTCTGGCTGATGGGGGATCTCGGCGGTGCCGGCGCGCCGCTGGCCGGCACCCTGGTGCTGCTGCTGGTACTGCCCCTGTGCCTGCTGCTGGCACCTTCCCTGAACCTGCTGGCCCGCGGCGAACTGCAGGCCGCCGCGCTCGGCGTGGCCACCCGGCAGGTACGGATCGGCATCTACCTGCTGGCGTCCCTGGCCACGGCCATGGCCGTCAGCCAGGCGGGAAACATCGGTTTCGTCGGCCTCATCGCACCGCACATGCTGCGACTCGCCGGTGCCCGCGACCACCGCCTGCTGCTGCCCGCCGTGGTGCTGCTCGGTGGCACCCTGCTGCTGCTCGCCGACGCCCTATCGCGCACCCTGCTGGCACCACGCCAGTTGCCGGTCGGCGTGCTCACAGCGCTGATCGGCGTGCCGCTGTTCCTCTATCTGCTCTACCGTGCACACAACCGCGGCAATGCCTGAGACACAACCACGGACGCCGCTACTCGAATGCCGCGAGGTCGACATCCGCATCGGCACCGTCGACGTCGCCCGGCGGCTGACACTGACGATCCATCCGGGCCAGTGCTGGTGCATACTCGGACGCAACGGTGTCGGCAAGACCACCCTGCTGCACACCCTCGCGGGCCTGCGCCCGCCGCAGCGAGGGAACATCGAACTCCAGGGACGACCACTGCAGGCGTGGTCACGACGCGAGATCGCGCAGCGCCTCGGCATCCTGTTGCAGAGTCACGAAGACAGCTTCCCGGCCACGGTGCTGGAGACGGTACTGCAGGGACGCCATCCCTATCACCGCCCCTGGCAGTGGGAGGATGCCGCCGACCTGCAACTGGCACGGCAAGCACTGCAAAGGGTCGACCTGGAAGACTTCCAAGACCGCGATATCCTCACCCTCTCCGGCGGCGAGCGGCGCCGCATCGGTCTCGCCACGCTGCTGGCGCAGGATACCCCGCTGATGCTGCTCGACGAACCGACCAGCCACCTCGACCTGCACCACAGCATCGCGGCCCTGAAACTGCTGGTCGATCTGTGCCGCGACTCCAAGCGGGCGGTGGTCATGGTGCTGCACGACGTCAACCTCACCGCGCGTTTCGCCGACCATGTGCTGCTGCTCAGCGGCTCAGGCGAGACCATCGCCGGTCGCAGCGAGCGGGTCCTGACCACCGACACCCTGGAACGGCTCTATGGCCTGCCGCTGCTCGGCCTCGAAACCCCGACGGGACCGGC